>NZ_OY821667.1:2492500-2792500 GCF_963682185.1 uncultured Cohaesibacter sp.
GTCACTGTGAATGGTCGCCATGTGGACCCGATGCGCATTCGCCTGCCGCGTGGCCGCACCTTGAGTGGCGACATGCTCGCCAGCTTCACCCAGGAACGAGAACGCATCAACGATCTTCTGGGCAAACCAAGCGAAGTGCAGGTAGCCCAGAACGATACGGACTAAGAACACAGCAATAGTGTGTGAATCAAAAAGCCCCGACAGCCAGTCTGCCGGGGCTTTCTTTATCTGCTTTGCTTGCCTTAAGGCGAAAGAAGAGACTTGTTTATTCTTCCACGCCGAAGGTCAAAGCATCATCCTTGACCACCACATGCACGCGTGACCCATCCAGAATACCGCCCGAGAGCAGTTCTTCAGCAAGAGGGTCCTGAATATAGCGCTGGATCACCCGCTTCAGTGGACGAGCACCATAAGCCGGATCATATCCCTTGTTGGCCACCCATTGGGTTGCTTCATCATCCAGCACCAGCTCGATCTTGCGATCGGCCAGAAGGTTGGCCAGATGCTTCATCTGAATGGCCACGATGGAAGCCATATGCTCGCGCATCAGGCGATGGAAGATAATGATCTCATCGATCCTGTTGAGGAACTCAGGCCGGAAGGCAGCCCGGACAACGTCCAGAACCCGCTCCCTGTCGGCCTCGCTAAGATCCGTTTCTTCCTTGCCAAGCAGGAATTCAGCCCCAAGGTTCGAGGTCATGATGATCAGGGTATTGCGGAAATCCACCGTACGCCCCTGCCCGTCAGTCAACCGGCCATCATCCAGCACCTGCAGCAGAACGTTGAAGACATCCGGATGCGCCTTTTCGATCTCGTCGAACAGGATCACCTGATAAGGACGCCGCCGAACCGCTTCGGTCAACACGCCGCCTTCTTCATAGCCCACATAGCCCGGAGGCGCACCGATGAGTCGCGCCACCGAATGCTTCTCCATGAACTCGGACATATCGAGCCGGACCATGGCATGTTCATCATCGAACAGGAAATCCGCCAGCGATTTGGTCAACTCGGTTTTGCCGACACCGGTTGGCCCAAGGAACATGAACGACCCGATCGGACGGTTCGGATCCTGCAGACCGGCCCGTGCACGACGCACCGCCTTGGAAACGGCAGCAACCGCGTCCGCCTGCCCGATGACCCGCTCGCCAAGCTCGGCTTCCATGCGCAACAGCTTGTCCCGCTCGCCTTCAAGCATCTTGTCAACCGGAATACCGGTCCAGCGCGAGATGACATGGGCGATATGGTCAGACTGAACAGACCGGTCAACCATGGCCCCGCTCTGCTGGGTGCGTTCTTCCACTTCGGCAATCAAGGCTTCAAGGCGCGGAATTTCGCCATAGGCCAATTCGCCAGCCTTGGCCAAGTCGCCCCGACGCTGAGCCTGTTCAAGTTGAACACGGGCTTCGTCGAGCTGTTCCTTCAGCTTGGTCGCATCGGAAAGCTTGTTCTTTTCCGCCTGCCAGCGCTGCGTCAGCCCTGCCGATTCTTCTTCAAGTCCGGCCAGTTCCTCTTCCAGCTTTTCAAGCCGATCCCGTGAGGCATCATCGTCCTCTTTCTTGAGGGCTTCGCGCTCGATCTTGAGCTGAATGATACGACGATCCAATTCGTCCAGCTCTTCAGGCTTGGAATCCACCTGCATACGCAGCCTTGAAGCGGCTTCGTCCATCAGGTCGATGGCCTTGTCGGGCAAAAAGCGATCGGTGATATAGCGATCCGAAAGAGTG
This sequence comes from uncultured Cohaesibacter sp., assembly GCF_963682185.1. Classification (NCBI taxonomy): domain Bacteria; kingdom Pseudomonadati; phylum Pseudomonadota; class Alphaproteobacteria; order Hyphomicrobiales; family Cohaesibacteraceae; genus Cohaesibacter; species uncultured Cohaesibacter sp. The sequence continues at coordinate 2,494,225 of NZ_OY821667.1, forward strand.
GCGGCCGAAACCAGCGCGTTATCACTGATTCGCACCCCGTGGTGGAGTTCATACTTCTCCTTGAGGCCACGCAGAATGGACACCGTATCAGCCACAGTCGGTTCATTGACCATAACAGGCTGGAACCGGCGAGCCAGCGCCGCATCCTTCTCGACATATTTGCGATACTCATCCAGCGTGGTTGCACCAACGCAGTGCAGCTCGCCCCGTGCCAAGGCTGGCTTGAGCAGGTTGGACGCGTCCATGGCGCCATCAGACTTGCCAGCTCCCACCAGCGTATGCATTTCGTCGATGAAGAGGATCAGTTCGCCACTGGCCGCTTCCACTTCGCTGAGCACAGCTTTGAGGCGCTCCTCAAACTCACCACGATATTTCGCACCAGCAATCAAGGCCCCCATATCCAGCGCCAAAAGACGCTTTTCCTTAAGGGATTCGGGCACATCACCATTGATGATGCGAAGAGCCAGCCCTTCTGCGATGGCGGTTTTACCCACGCCAGGTTCGCCAATCAGAACCGGGTTGTTCTTGGTACGACGAGACAGCACCTGAATGGTACGGCGAATCTCGTCATCACGCCCGATCACCGGATCAAGCTTGCCATCGCGCGCATCCTGCGTCAGATCGCGGGCATATTTCTTGAGCGCATCATAGCCCTCTTCTGCCGAAGCGGAATCAGCGGTACGCCCTTTGCGAATTTCTTCAATTGCCCGATTGAGATTCTGCGGCGAAACGCCCGCCTTGTTCAGGATCTTGCCAGCATCACTGTCTGTGAGCATGCTGATAGCCAACAGCAACCGTTCAACAGTGACGTAGGAATCACCGGCCTTCTTGGCAATTTCTTCGGCTTTTTCGAACAGTTTGGCCATATGTGGCGACAGATAAAGCTGTCCCGCACCCGCGCCGGAAACGGACGGGATGGATTTGAGATGATCTTCCAGAAGCAGGCGCACCTGCGCCGACTGGCCACCAGACCGGTCAATCAGACCAGAAGCCATACCTTCCTTGTCATCCATTAAAACCTTGAGAATATGCTCCGGCAAGAAGGCCTGATGCCCCTGCCCGATCGCATAGGTTTGCGCAGACTGCATGAAGCCGCGCGCACGCTCCGTGTAGCGTTCCAAATTCATAGTCACTCTCCTTGTGCACAGTCCTGATCATCCAGCCTCGGCATGATCGAGATGCCACCCTTGAATTTGACTATCGCACAAGCTCCTGATCTGTTCCAGCGAGCAGGACGATAAGCCAGCCAGCCTCCCTGCTATCCTAGCCAGAGAGGTCTCCCCCTCAATATGGTGTTGCATTTGCGCAACAAAAGAGGCAAGTATGAATTAATTTCCAGCTGAGACTACCTCCTCCTCCTTGCCCCAACATTGCGGGCCTTTTCCCAAAGGAAGCGCCTCCCATGAGCATTTCTCTCAAAGCCATATATCGCTACCCAATCAAGGGCTTTACCCCGCAGCTTCTGTCGCAGGTCGAGATTTCAGAAGGCAAGCCGCTGCCATGGGACCGCGCCTTTGCCATTGAGAATGGAGCCAGCGGCTTTGACGCCGAAGCGCCTGCCCATCTTCCCAAGATTCATTTCCTGATGCTGATGAAGCAGCCAGAGTTGGCAGCCCTCAAAACCGCGTTTGATCCGGAAACCGGCGCATTGACCATCAGCAAAGAGGGAGAAAGAGTGGCCGAAGGCAACCTATTCAACCCCGAATCCATGCAAACCGCGCTCGACTATCTATCCAGCTATTGTGCCAAACCTTTGCGCGGCACGCCAAGCCTGCTGCATGCTGAGGATTTCGCCTTCACCGATTCCAAAACGCAGGATATCACGCTCATCAATCTGGCATCTGTCGACGCCATCAGCGAAAAGGCTGGCAGCGCGCTTGATCCGTTACGTTTCCGCGGTAATTTCTATATTGAAGGGGCCAAGCCGTGGCAGGAGCATGACTGGGTCGGCAAGGATGTAACTATCGGCGGCCTTCGCTTCCATGTTCGCAAGCGCACGCAACGATGCGCGGCCACCAACGCCAACCCCACTACCGGTGAACGCGACCAGAATATCCCGAAATTGCTGATGACGCATTTCGACCATTGTGATTGCGGTATTCATCTGATGCCCTTGCAAAGCGGGTCTCTCCAGCCCGGCGCTGAGCTGGACTCCCCGCTGGAGGAATAAGGCACCCGTTTTTCTTTTTACTTTTGCCCGCTAGAGAGCAACAGACAATAAAAAGTGGGGCACCGTTGCGGGCGCCCCATCAGTTCAGTCAAGGTAGAGGGTACATTTTATTAGAGGGGAGAGCCTTATTTAAAGGCCATTGTTGCTTTGACAGCAGTCTGCCAACCGGCATAAAGCTTGTCGGCTTCTTCTGCTTCCATCTTCGGAGCAAAAGTACGATCAACGCCAAAGTTCTGAATGATGTCGTTCTTGTCTTTCCAGAAACCGACAGCCAGACCAGCCAGATAGGCAGCGCCCAGAGCTGTCGTTTCAATGCACATCGGACGTTCAGCCGGTGTCTGCAAGAAGTTGGCCTGAATCTGCAGCAACAGATCGTTGGCAACCGCCCCGCCATCAACACGCAGTTTTTCAAGCTTGATGCCAGAGTCCGCTTCCATTGCCGAAACGACATCGCGGGTCTGGTAGCACAGGGATTCCAGCGTAGCCCGAACGAAATGTTCCTTGGTCGTCCCACGAGTCAGACCAAACATCGCGCCGCGCACTTCCGAATCCCAGTATGGAGCACCAAGGCCCACAAAGGCTGGAACCATGTAAACCCCATCAGAGCCCTGCACACGGGTTGCGTACAATTCACTGTCTCTGGCTTCACGGAACATGCGCAGGCCATCACGCAGCCACTGAATGGCAGAACCGGCAACAAAGATGGAGCCCTCAAGAGCATATTCCACTTTGCCGTCAACGCCCCAGGCGATGGTCGTCAGCAGGCCGTTTTTGGAAGGAACAGCCTTCTCGCCGGTATTCATCAACAAGAAGCAGCCAGTACCATAGGTGTTCTTGACCATGCCTTCGGTAAAGCAAGCCTGACCGAACAGGGCAGCCTGCTGGTCACCAGCCATACCGGCAATCGGCAGCTCCATGCCCTGGAAGGCATCTTTGGAGGTCATGCCATAGACTTCGGAGTTCGGGCGCACTTCTGGCAGCATGGAAGCTGGAACAGTGAGATGAGCCAGCAGTTCTTCATCCCATTTCAGCTCATGAATGTTATACATCAGGGTACGCGATGCGTTGGTATAATCGGTAACATGCACTTTGCCACCGGTCAGCTTCCAAACCAGCCAAGAGTCAATCGTGCCAAAGAGCAGATCGCCTTTTTCGGCTTTCTCACGCGCCCCTTCCACATTGTCCAGAATCCATTTGACCTTGGTGCCAGAGAAATAGGCATCGATCAGCAGGCCGGTTTTGCTGCGAAATTCGTCGTTAAGACCCTTTTCTTTCAACTCATTGCAGACATCCATGGTCTGGCGAGACTGCCAAACGATGGCATTGTAAACAGGACGGCCGGTATTCTTGTCCCAGACAACAGCAGTTTCACGCTGGTTGGTGATGCCGATAGCAGCAACTTCTGAAACCTTTACATCCGGCGCAGATAGCAATTCAGCGACAACAGACTGTACCGAAGACCAGATTTCCATTGCATCATGCTCGACCCAGCCCGGTTTCGGGAAGATCTGGGTGAATTCTTTCTGAGTGACCTGTGCAATCTGTCCAGAATGATCGAACAGGATCGCTCTTGAGCTTGTGGTGCCCTGGTCGATTGCTAGTACGTATTTCTTTTCCATTTGATAAGTCCTCCACGATGTCTATGAGGCAGACGCCTTCCGGCGCCCGCAAATTATGTTTTTCACTTGCAAATCAGGCGAAAAGAACCTGATAAAGCGCGGCGCCGCAAATACCGCCACAGATCGGACCGAGCACTGGAATCCAGGCATAACCCCAGTTGCTACCACCCTTGCCGGGAATAGGCAGAAGTGCATGAGCGATGCGTGGGCCCAGATCACGAGCCGGGTTGATGGCGTATCCCGTTGTGCCACCCAGAGACAAACCGATAGCAACAATCAGGAAGCCGACAATCAGCGGGTTGACCCCATCTGCAAACTGATTGGCGCCGATGCCTTGCAGGCAGAAGAGCAGCACGGCCGTTCCGATGAACTCACTGATAAAGTTGGCAACAGGGCTCTTGATGGCAGGACCTGTCGAAAAGACACCGAGCTTGGTGCCTTCATCTTTGGTTTCAGCCCAGTGAGGACCATACATCAGCACGATTATGGCAGCACCAAGGAAACCACCAACCATCTGACCAGCAATATATTCTGGCACCAAAGCCCAGGGGAATGCCCCGACGGCGGCCAGACCGATGGTTACGGCAGGGTTGATGTGCGCACCGGTGAATTTTCCGGTGACATAGACCGCCATGGCAACCGCAAACCCCCAACCAAAGGCAATCACGACCCAACCAGCGCCCTTGCCATAAGATTTTTCCAGAGATGTGTTTGCACACACACCAGCCCCGAAAATGATCAGCAGCATGGTGCCAATCAATTCACCAATAAAGTTTTCCAATTTTTCCTCCACATATTATTCTGCAAACTGTCAGGAGCACAAAATGTCACTCCCATCCTTCCCCCCCGGCAGGCTGGCTGGCATCGTCCTCCCAAACGATACCTAAGCACAGACGAAGGATTTCTTTCCTTGGTCGGAGCGGCGCAGGTGTTTCCAAAATCCATGCGCGGCCCCGGAACTCCAAAGAAAGAGAACAGCAAACGGCTCAACCCTATTCAGAGGCACATTTAGTCGTGTGCTGAAACTTCTCTTGAAAACCGCTACAATCAGAACGCAACCTCAATGCGTTTCATGACGGCTTGAGTTTCATTCGTGATACGGGCTTCATCCCATCCCAAAATCTCGGCCATAAGAGTCACAACCCTCGGAACAGCAGACGCAGCCGCATTTTTATCGATCAAGGTAAGAGTGATACGCCCGCAGACAAAATCAGAGGCGGAAACGACAGCTTCCTTTTCAATGGCATAGGGCACCTCAGCCTCGATAAAGGCATAGTCAGGATGCAAACGCTGATGAAGACCCTGCTCTTTGGCTATACGGGCAACTTGCTCAGCCTGATCGCCATAGGCCTCATTCAGATGTTTGGCGACGGCCTCATCCAGATCATAGTTTTTGGCGATCACGCCAGCCTGATCAGGAGAGTAGGCCTCACCGCCAATCACTTTCATGTCATGTGTGCGGCTCCCGCCCACAGATCCGAAAACACCACTCTTAACGATAGTATCCACGGCCTGCTCGGCCATCAGACGATAGGTCGTCCATTTGCCGCCCGAAATAGTCACAAGACCGGAATTGTCTTCGATGATCACATGGTCACGCGCCAGCTGCGAGGTATCCTTTGCATTTGGATTAAAGACCAGCGGACGAATGCCACTCCAGGCAGACTTCACGTCTTTTTCGGTCACATCGATATCGAAATAGCGACGGACATAACTCAACAGATAGCTGATATCTTCCGGTGACACTTCCGGATGGGATTCCACCTTGCATTCATTGTCTGTCGTGCCCACAAGTGCCTGCCCTTGCCATGGCAAAATGAACAACACGCGACCGTCATCGGTTTTCGGGATCAGCAAGCCGCCATCCGGAGGCACGAAGTTGGCGTCGAGTATCATGTGAATGCCAGAGCTGACCTTCAAGATCGGCTTGGCCGCCGTGTCATCCATCTTGCGAATGCCATCGGCAAATGGACCCGTTGCGTTGATCACCTTCTTGGCTTTGACATCCCATTCTTCGCCCGTATAGGCATCACGCACACGGGCACCCGCCACATTCTTTGCCTCATCATGCAGAAGAGAAACAACTTCCACATGGTTGGCCAGAACGGCACCGGCACGCTCGGCAGTCATGGCAATGGAAATCGCCATACGAATATCAACAAACTGGCCATCATAATACAGAATACAGGCTTTCAGACCCTTGGCATGCAGCATCGGAAAGCGCCGGATCGCTTCTTTGGCGCTGATGATCTTGCTGTGGCCGATATTCATCTTGCCAGACAGGATGTCATACATCTTGAGACCGGCATAAAGATAAGGAACCTGCCACCAGGAATAGACCGGGGTAATCAACGGCAGCCGGTTGGACAGATGCGGCGCATTGCGCAGAAAAGCACCGCGTTCATGCAGCGCTTCACGCACCAGATTATACTGTTCCTTATCAAGCCGTTTAACTGCGGCTTCCAAATAGCGCACACCACCATGCACCAGCTTGGTGCAGCGACTGGACGTGCCCTCGCAAAAATCATAGCGCTCAACAAGGGCCGTTCTCAGGCCACGCGTTGCCGCATCCAGTGCAATGCCACACCCTGTCGCGCCACCACCAATCACAAGCACGTCAAATGGGGTGTCGTCATGTAATTTCTTCAGAGTTTCGGATCTCATTTCTTCCTCCCGAACAAACCGACAAGGTCTGGTTTTCTTTAAGGCAGAACCTAAAATGTTCGTTTTTGTATCTTTTCTTTCGTTATCTATATCATTTTACGGGATAATGTTCAATTGAGTAAATTGACCCCATTAAACGAAAGAATAAGAGCACTAACGAACGTTGTGCAGAAATGGCAAACCACGCTGGAATTTAGACGCCAAAACAGAAACTTACGAGAGACAAGGGAGCCAGTATCCCTAGAGGAGTAAGGGCTCGAAAATAGATAGACCAAAGAAAAAGGAAATGAAGCCTCTGAGAGGCCATAAGACAAATTATTCGAAGGAGAGCGTAAAAATACTACGTCAAGAATTTTCGTTTGAATAAAAACGAAAATTCTTGCGAAACGAGGCCTTGAAGGCGGAAAAGGCAACAAAGACTCGGACCACAAACGTTAGCTGTCTGACACCAGATGCGCCGTAACAGTGGACGATTTGATCAATTCGTCATAGGGCGATGGTGGCATACAATCCAGAAACAGGCCATCAAGCTCCATTATGTTGCCCAGTTTGACCATCGCACGCCGCCCGAACTTTGTGTGATCGGTTGCCAGAAAGGTGGTGCGGGAATTCTCTATGATTGTCTGGGCGACCCGAACCTCCCGATAGTCGAAATCCAGCAACGTGCCATCTTCATCTATTCCGGAAATTCCGATTACGCCGAAATCAACCTTGAACTGCTTGATGAAATCGATGGTTGCTTCACCAATTACAGCCAGATCGCGCGGGCGCACATGCCCAGGCGCAATGGAGACATCGAAGCTTTCTTGTTGGCTCAGCTTGGCAGCGACGTTGATATTGTTGGTCACCACATTCAGATTCTTGTGGTTGAGCAGAGCGTCAGCCACAGCTTCGGTGGTCGTACCGATATTGAGAAAAAGAGACGCCCCATCAGGAATATGAGCGGCAACCATTTGGCCGATTCGGGCTTTTTCATCCTTCATCACTTCGCGCCGCTCAGTGTAATCGACATTGCGTGTGTTGGATATCAGGCTTGCCCCTCCATGATACCGACGCAAAATGCCTTGGTCACACAAGAGCGCAATATCGCGTCGAATGGTCTGAGGCGTGATATCAAAAAGAGACGCCAGCTTTTCAATACCAACAAAGCCCTCAGAGCGCGCAATCTCAACGATCTTTTCCTGTCTCTGATTGAGCCCCTTCTGGGTTACGCTGGCATTCTGGCCGGTTACCATTATTCTTCTCCACTTTGATAAAGCCCGATGACTCCAAACATATCTGCCTTCCTTATACACTGGATAAGCAAAACCGTTCCACCGGTAAAGGGTAGCAATACGGGGTTTGGCCTCGCGGTGCTATCGCTGGCAGCATACAAAGCCCGCTGCTTTTTCGCACCTCACCGGTGAGCGTCCATCTGACGCATCCCCAATTTTGATCCATTTGCCCCGCGCCACCACTGTGGATGCCTATTCAGAAGCACACGGAATTCTCTCTTGAAAAGTCCATCAACTGTATGCCTGCCATTTTCAAAGTCTATTGAACCTGCTAGTCGTCCAACAAACAAAAAGAGTATCGCATGCAAAAAGTGCTTTTATCGGTTTGCCTTTAAATCACAGCAACCAAGATGATGGCCAGGACAGAATAGAAGCGATATACAGTTCTGGCATCGCATTCAATTCGAGCGCAAACCAAAAACAGTATTCCAGAGTCATATGAAAACAATCATTATCATGCGCTGCGCTCCCGATCTGGAGCACGAATTCTCTGGCGTCACGTCAGATGATATTTGTTTTCTGCCATCCTTCTATGGAGACGCCGCACCGCAAAAGACTCCGGACAGCCTCTATTTTCACTATTTCAAGGGTGGCAAATGGTCGGGCATTTATGATCTGTTTCAAACATACCCAGACCTTATCGACAGTTTCGACTATTTCTGGTTCGTGGATGACGACATCCGTGCTTCCTGCCAAACGGCGGCGGATTTCATCAAGATTGTCAAAGAAAACAGCTTCCAGCTGGCCCAACCAGCGCTGACGGCGGATAGTTATTGGGCCCACCGAATCACGCTGGAAAACAGAGGGCTGCTTTACCGCCACACCAATCTGGTCGAACTCATGATGCCGATCATGCATCGAGATGTCGTACGACGTGCCCTCCCCCTGTTTAAGGGCCGCGACGCTGCCATGGGTATCGATTTCATGTGGCATCAGCTGACCAATGATCCAGCGAGAGATGTCGCCATCATCGATGCCACCCCCATGCAGCATTCTCGCCCACGACAGAAGCTTCTCAACAATGCAATGAAGAAATGCAACAAGGACATTTTCAAGGAGCGAGACGACACAATCCGGCAGTTTTCGATTAAAAGGCAAATGCCTGTCGTGCTTGGTGCAAAGACCCGGAATAACCAAGAAATCAAACGGAATGCCATGCTGCTGCTGCGCCTTGCGATGGAACTGGGACGGTTGCGCACTGACATGAGAATGCAAAAATTGAGGATACGGGATTTCCGAAATCTGATTATTCATCAGCTATTTGGTAAAACCGATTCGGAAACCTTCGACCAGCAATCACTTGCAGCCATTCTCGATTTGCCTACGGCCAAAAAGAAGCCCGATCAATAACTCTTGGCTACTGCCGCAAGCTTGATGAAGCGAAAGCATAGCCTACATAGCACCATGCCGTTTATTCCTGTTATCCTATGCAGAACACCGATAAGCTTATCCGCCATCGGAACATGGTGTGCCCTTCCCCCTCACCTTCAACAATGACAAAGGAAGCCAAGATGCAAAAGAGACAATTGGGAAATGGACTGAAAGTCAGCGCCCTCGCTCTAGGCGCCATGGGCTATGGCAAAGGCCGGGAGATTGAAGACCGGGACGACATGATTGCCCTGCTTCGTGCCGCTGTCGAGCGCGGCATGGACTTCTTTGATACCGCTGAGGTCTATGGCCCCTGGACCAATGAAAAAATGGTGGGCGAAGCCTTTGCGGGTATGCGCGATAAGGTAATCTTGGCAACCAAATTCGGCTGGAATATCGATCAGACAACTGGTGAGCATCTTGGCGGCGTCAACAGCCGCCCCGAACAGATCCGCTCCGTTGCAGAAGGCAGCCTCAAGCGCCTTGGCACAGACTATATCGATCTGTTCTACCAGCATCGCGTCGACCCTGACGTGCCAGCCGAAGAGGTGGCGGGAACGGTCGGCGACCTGATCAATGAGGGCAAGGTCCGCTGGTTTGGCATGTCCGAAGCCGGAGCGACTTCCATTCGCCGCGCCCATGCTGAATATCCAGTCGCTGTCCTACAAAGTGAATATTCCCTATGGACCCGAGAGCCAGAGGAAGAAATCATCCCGCTGCTTGAAGAATTGGGCATCGGTCTGGTTCCCTTTTCACCGTTGGGCAGAGGTTTCCTCACGGGCAAAATCGACACAGCCACAGAATTTGCCGCCAATGACATGCGTAGTCAGCTGCCGCGATTTGACCAAGACTCCCGCGCCGCAAACAAGCAGTTTGTCAGCCTTCTGACGGAAATCGCAGAGCGCCAGAACGCCACACCGGCCCAAATCGCTCTGGCCTGGCTATTGACTCGCAAACCCTTCATCGTTCCACTCTTTGGCACGCGCAAACTGGAACGCTTTGAAGAAAATATCAAAGCGCTTGACATCACCTTGAGCGAAAAAGATCTGGCAGAAATTGAAGAGGCAGACCTCAAGGTACAAGGAGCGCGCTATTCGGACGCAATGCTTCAATTTTCCGGTAAGTAGCCCAAAGGCAAACAAACAGGCTGCCGGTGCCCTTCAAATCAAACCTGAAGCCATCGGCAGCAAACAAAACCGCACGCAAAAACCCAACGCCGCTTTACTCAAGCGATTAACCGCACAGATTGTTCAAAAGAAGAAATGGTGCCGCTGATAGGAAAATAAAATTTAGCGACAAAAACCCATGTAATACAACAACTTGCTAGAGGTGGCCACAAGCATACTATTTCATAGTTGTATTCCAAATGAAAGCCTATTCTTTCTTTAGATGATGGACATTCAAAATACCGATTTCATCGAGATACGAGGGCCAATGGCCCCAAATTTGCTCCGGGTTCCACCAGTCGACAGGATGTTCCTTAAGCCAACTTCTATATTTTGTCCGCTTTTCAATGGGCAGTATCTTCAATGCGGCAGGGAGTGACCTTCTAGAGACAGAATCCATAAACAGCTCCCAGATATAGGGTTTAGGCTCAAATTCGGGAGATGGCGGATCCGATATAACCAGCTGAAGACTCGTGAACGGGTTAGCTATCGTAGGCAGGTCTGACAAAGGCTTTTTAAGAGATCTTTGGATCCTTTCAATCCGTGTTCCTTCAAACTCTTTGCTAAATTGGTTCTTGTTTTTTCTCTTGGCCCAACGGTCATAGATACGAGTTTGATTGCCAGTCCTCTTTCCGAGGTAAAGCGTTTCAAGCTTACCTCCCTTCCCCCAAGTTTGCACTGATGTCACTTGCTGGGGCAAAACATGGAAGCTTCCAATATCAATCTTGGGAATATCGACGCTGACCTCAAACATCGAGACCTTGCCATAGAACTTAACCGTTTCCCATCCATTCGGCAGCAACTTCATGATGCAAGTGTGCAGCTTCTCCATTCCCTTCAAACCAATCGCTGCAGGAGAAAACTCTAATCGGATCTTTGCCGCCTGCTTCTTATAGTGTTTGAATGAGATATGAGGAAGCTGTTCATCCTTAGTTTCGGAGAGAAGAATTATCCGTTTTGCAACTTTGTATTCGCTTCCCTTTTTGGTGGCGTTAGCAAAAAGAGTATTATTATCTATGTTATCGGAGAACTTTTCATAAATTTGGTGAGCCGTCTCGCCTTCAGGGATGTCTGCAACGATACTGATCCGATCTATGAATGGCTTTATTTGACTACTATCTGGGTGAACTTGCTCCTGTGTCTCGTGATTATCCCCTAGGGTTTGGGCCTTGTTAGAGAGTGCATCTGCACTTCCATATTTGGGATGATGTGACGATGGGAAGTTCTGCGAACCGGATTTGTTTTTTGGTCGGAATCTTGATTTTTATACTCATCCACCCGTCCCCTCCTTGGGATGGTCTTTGTTTCCAACAGATCCGCTCTCATCACAAAAGATCTTTATACTTGAGGGGCCGCCGTGCAGACCGGTAGACGCGCAGGATATAGACTGTATCGCGCCAAACATGATAAGGGACGACATATCCGTATTTCGGAACTACAATCTCGCGAACATCTTCATGCGGGGTCGCCCTCCCGATATCGACATTGTCAGCGATTTGCCTGATGCTTCGTTCCAATTCCGATAAAACATTCCTTAGGCCCGCAGGAGATCTGGAAGCCAGATATTCCCGCAATTCCTCCAAGTCACCAATAGCGCCGGATGTGAATTCAATCTTCATAGGGCTTTCTTAATCTCATCGAGATGCCCATCGAACGATGTTTCTTCATCTGTGCCCCAGCCCTTTATCCAATCGAAGACCTGGTCAGCAGGATAGGTTGGATCACTGCGAATTGAAGCCACCGCTTCATCGAGCTCTGCATAATAGCGCTCATAATCGGAAATGTAGCGTTCAACAGCTCTATCGATCAATTGCGACCGCGATCGCTTGGTTCGCACTGCCAGATCTTCTAGCTTCCGCTGATTTTCTTCCTGCAGACGAATTGTAGTAGGCTTTGCCAGTCCCATTATTTCGACTCCGTTCAAAGACAAGTGAATACATTGTATTCACCTAACATAAAGAGTCAAATAATTCGGCCTTTCGACGGCCAAATTTAGCTGATTTATAACCCATGATAAGGGTGTGTTATCCCAACTGAGATGGGGGCTTGCTCGGAACACTCAAGGCAAAATTCAAAGCAAGTTTTTCAGAAAGCTACTACCTACTGCTACCCAGATCTGCCTTTGCCGGTCAACGTCATCGAGCACGTAGCGATTGGCAAGCATTTCAACGTCTCTATCAGCAAAAAGCTGCTAGAAAGTTCCAACGGAGCTCTCTATAGCCAATATGTTGACCTCTAAGCTGGCCCCCTTTCTAATGGTACATTCGGCGTTTCCAGTGACAAAGCCTTGGGGTATCGGGAAGTGAACGTTCGCTGCTCTTTTCACGAATTCACACACTGCGGACAAAAGCTGTCGTCAGGAGCAAAGTTTCCTACTGCTGCCCTGTGCAGATAGCATTTGACTTGTCATGCCGAAAACGCAGATGGGAGGCTGCAGCAGTTAGGGCCACAGCTCTCCCTCCGATGGTGGATATGAAAGGAAAACGAAAAATCTAAGTCGAAGGACTGTATGTTGCTAAATATCAGCACGATTAAGAACAAATCTTCAATGCACTGCAAATCTGTTCATTCGTTCGGATGCCCGCTTCGTCTTGATCCTGCGGAGACAGCTTGTGTTCAGAGGGCAGGTCAACGAACAGAGACTATTGTGACAAGGCAGGTCCTACTTTGGTTCCTCAAAGTGAAGGAAACAATGGAGATCTGACAGTCGCCATGCCATGACACATCTGTGTCAGTAATTTGTTTGTTTATCGCGAAGCCGATGCCTGTTCCCACGGTTGCTCCCGGCCAAGAATTGTTGCAAGTTGTAAAACTGATATTTTACATCTTTTAGGAGGAGTTAATGGGAAGTACCGGATCCGGCATTTTTTCAGATTGTTCGGGCTCGCGGAACAATGACGGAACAGGAGGAACCAGCGGGGTCGATCGTTGTCGACAGGCTTTCTCATGTTCTCTTGAAGAGATAGAGCTGTGTGATTACTTCAAAACGCGTGCTGCCTTGCCCCCTGTTGGAACTGAGTTGGTGATCGTACACCAAAAGCGTCTTTTTGCTGCCACTCAGCAGGGTGTAAAAGTTGGAGCATTACCTACCAGCTTTAATTATCTCGCAGCCTGCATGAAGGACGGTCTTTCCTATGTAGGCGTCGTTACGGCTTCCACGATATTGCCAATACCATTGGTATCTGCGGACTTCACAGCTCAGTGAGTATCTTACATGTTACCCCTATTGCTCGTCGGCGAGATCATTGTCGACTTCACTGCAGCCCGCCCCGGCGCCGAATGTAAGTTACGACTGGGTGGTATAGTTCACGCAGCTCGTGGGTTATGGGCAAGCAGCATTGATTATGCTGTTGCGGCTGTTTGCCCACATTATGTTGTTGATCAGGCAGAACGGTATCTCAACGCCCACGGGTGTCATGAATTTGTCTGGCTTGGAGAAGTAACCGGGGCTCCTGGTGTCATGGTGATAATTGACCCGACGGAAGTCGCTGATCAAGGATATGAGGATTTGCTCCGTGGTGAGAAAGAAATCACTATTCACGAAGTCGGGAATTCGCTAGATGCGTATCGAGAGGTTCTGATTTTTCCAGGAGACTTCGATCTCGCGCAGCTTCGAAGCGTCTTTTCTAGTCAGGCACGCTTCAGTTTCGATATAGCATATGACACGGAGGATCTGTCCGTTCTGGCGCCGTTTGAGGGCAGTATCAATTCAATCGTGATTTCTACGTCGTCTCCGCTCTTCATGCGCGTCGGATCAGAAAATATTGATGGTATGTTGCCTCTTATCGAAAAACTGGGTGCTGACGTTTTCCTCCTTAAAGAAAACCGGGGTGGGAGTCGTCTCTTCAACCTTTCAAACAGTTCTGTCGAAGCAATACCCGCTCAGTTGTCCGTCACGGTTAATTCCGTAGGAGTTGGCGATGTCTATACCGCCGTCATGGTTGGGTTGTCAGGGAGCTCATGGGAAGACGCCGCATGGAGGGGGGCCAGTGCTGCGACAGCCTATTCACAAACCACCTATCCGGATGATTTCAAGCGGGAAGTAGAACGATCGTTCAGACTGTCAATAGATGAGCTACGCGATCTCGGAGGCACGATCTTGCCGTGGCACACAAGGCGACAGACTTCCATTTATCTGGCCGCTCCAGATTTTTCGTATATTGACAAACCTGAAATCGATCGGGCAATTGAAGCCCTGAGATACCACAATTTTGATGTGAGACGCCCCATCAAGGAGAATGGCGAGCTTCCACTCGATAGCTCGGACGCTGTTTTAAGACAGACATTCTCTAAAGATCTTCGTATTCTTGACGAGTGTGCGGTCGTGTTTGCTGTTCCACTGGGTAGAGATCCGGGAACCTTGGTTGAGATGGGCTACGCCGTTGCAAGGAAGCTGCCAGTTATTACGTTCGATCCACGCGGTGAAAACCATAACACAATGGTCGTCGGCGGAAGCGTTTGCTATTCTGATAACCTGGATCAATGCTTGAACGGCCTGTTCGAAGCCGTTTCCAAACTCTGGATGGCACAGCAATGAAAAAAGCGGTTCTTCTTGCTTCGGGCGGCCTTGACTCAACTACCGTCGCTTATGGTCTATTCGCAGATGGTATCGATGTGTTTCCTCTATTCTTTGACTACGGCCAGCACTGTGTCGAGACGGAATGGGGCAGGGTCAACGAAGTTCTACCGCGCGACATGAGAAGCCCCGAACGCTGTGATATTTCTGATATTTTCAAAGGATCTACATCTCGCCTTATAAAGGAAGCAAACCTTTGGGAAGACAATGTCGCTGACGACGATTTGTACGTGCCATATCGGACGCTGCTATTCTTCGCGGCGGCGGCGGCTCGGGCCCAGACGCTGGGTATTTTTGATGTTTATACGGGTTTCATTAATAGTAACCACGCCAAGGAAATTGACTGCACAGCCGAGTTCATGAATCAAATGGACGGCTTGATCGATAATATCGGTCCTGTCCGTTTCACCTCTCCATTCCGCTTTTCATCAAAAACCACTGTTGTCGAGGAGGCGCTGCGTCGCGGTGTTCCTATCGGCCGCACATTTTCGTGCCAAGCTGCAAGCGATTTCCCCTGTGGGGCCTGCCCGAATTGCGTTGAGCGCCTTCATGCGTTAAAGGATGCTGCTGTCGTAATCTCTAAAGCTCAGGTCGACTAAAATGCATTCTTCTGCGATACATATGCTAGTTTCTGCTCGTCGCGTGGCGAATTACGCCCTTGAGGTCGGAGCCGATATCAACGGAGAGGCGATTCGCCCCTCTTGCCAGCATATGGGTGCCATCGTAGCGGACTGCATTCTGCAGGCGGGCCTAAATTACAGGTCCGTCGTTCTTCCTCGCGTCTCGGCTATTCTAGAGGACTTTCCCGGTCTTGATTGTACTTCCGAACTTGTAGCTCTCGTTGGGCGAGGAGAAACCGATCGCTTCCTAAACTGGGGCCATCACGAAAAAATCGATCGCTTCAACGCGCTTGTCGGCTTCCTGAGCGAGCGCTCTGTAGAGAATGCGGCTACTTTAAAGGATCATTTGCAAGAGGCATCCTTCGTAGACGCCTTGCTTGGCGTGAGGGGAGTAGGTCCGAAAACTATTGACTATATGCAATGCTTGGTTGGCATCGACTCTATTGCGGTAGACAGGCACGTGCGAACCTTTGCTAAACGTGTCGGCGTCGTTGAGGAAGATTACGATTTCCTAAAATCGGTCTTCTGCTATGCCGCCGACCTGCTGTCTGTATCCCGTCGTGAATTCGATGCTTGGGTTTGGCGATGGGAGACATCGGCAACCAACCCACAGCTAGGGTTTTCCTTCTAACCGAAATCCGAGATGTCTTCCATTTGTTCTGTCATGCTGACGTATGGCACTTCCTCTAGTGCCTATGATCGCAAAGTGGAGTGTTTCTATGCTGACCTGTGTAGAGGATTAGATCGGCTTGAACATGCTCTCTGCAGAATCGGATCGGAGCCTCGCCCAAAACTCCACAGCATACCTATCCGTCATACCAGCCACGAAATCGCAAATATGGCGCGCCTTCAGAGCCTCGTCACCTGCGTCTTGTACCTGTTTGCGCACGTCATCGGGCATAAGCAAATAACCATTTTCTTTTTGAAGAGCATCGAAAATGTCGCTAACGAGCTCGGTTCCGCGATACTCGCCGAGCTTGACACGGTTCGAGTGAATGGTTGACAAATAGGTATATTGTTTGAGAATTTCGACCTTAACCCTCGTCTCTTGGTCCAGCTTTGCAATTGACAGCGCCGGAAACTCGGCATTGATTGACAAAGTGACGTCATTGATAAACTCATGGACCAATTCCGATGATAGCTGCATCCTTTTGCCGGCATCCATATTGAGATCGCGAGAAGCTCTCATCGCATGTATAAAGTTTGCGATGTGCTGCTGCTGGCGCTCGTCGTCGTTGTCATCATGCGAAGTCTTTTGTTTGACATCGACGACTTGGGGTTCATCACCCAATTGCTTTGATTCCTCTGTTGCAAATATGTCGCTGAAGATGGCAACAAACGTGGCCTGAACATCGTCCTTGTCTACGGTTCTATCTATCCCTGCCTTATTCAGCTCCTTGTTCACGTCCGCCGCAACCAATGCCGCCATTTCATCGTCGGTCGATAATATAGAAGCTGGCGTGAGAAAGCCTGCCTTGAGGCTGTCCTCTAGATCGTAAACCGAGTAAGCGATATCGTCCGCGATATCCATGATCGCGCATTCGACTGTCTTGAACTTGCTCCCTTTAGGTGGCTCCTGTACTCCAAGCACTTTGCATTTTATTTCATCCACGATCTCAGCTTCGGAGGCGTAGTACCCTTTTTGTAGTTTTGCGCCCGCTGGCCGACTGATAGCTATCTCCTCGTCATATTTCAAAATAGCAGCCAATGTCCGAAAGCAAAGATTCATGCCTGCGCGCAAATCGCCACCTTTTGGCGTTTTGTATTGAGCCTTTTTCTCAAGGCGGCTCAGAATACGAAGTGTCTGGGCGTTGCCTTCGAACCCTCCATACTTCTTCATTTTTTCGTCGAGAGCGCGTTCGCCGTTGTGGCCGAACGGTGGATGACCGATATCGTGAACGAGGCCTGCCGCCGCGCAAAGCCTGCTGTCAATTTTTTTCTCGCCTAGCTGCTCTTCGTAGATATGATTTAGACGGTCTGCGATTCCTTCAGCGATTTGCGCAACTTCAAGCGAGTGTGTAAGTCGATTACGGAAGAAGTCTGACTCATGTCCTGGGAAGACTTGGGTTTTTCCTTGCAGCCGCCTGAAGCTTGCACTGTGAATAATTCGACCGTAATCACGAACAAAAGCGGGCCGCCAGGGATCAGGCTCCTCAATCTCTCCGTTCTGACGGTGAAAATCTTGTTTGCTGTACATCTTTTTGGACATCATTAGAGGACCTAGGACCGCACCAGAGCTATTTTTTGTGCTTCCTTTTTAACTTCCGCCGCGCGCTTAAGCTCTAGCCCGAGCCGCACTGCTTTGATAACACTCTCCTGCTTCGCTTCGGCCGCCTTACGGGCTGCGATTACTGCTTTGTATGCCATTTTCTGCTCCTGCTTAGCTCCTAGAATGAGGTACAAAGAACCTGCGCTTTATTGATTAACGTTTGGTTTACTATATTTGTCTTTGTAAAGACTATCGTTCGTTGACACGAGCTGGGACACCCGCCTTACGCAAAACATCTGCAAGATGGCTAGTCAGCCCGATTTTACGATCGAGGACAATGCCCGTGTTTGGTTTCAAATTGGCGGAAAGCAACCTTAGAGCTTCCAGTCCCTGAGACACGTCGAAGCCCACCCATTCACTTGCATCTCCTGGCACAATGGTATCGCCGTTCGATACGCTAGCTCCACTATGCAGCTGGACGATCCAAAGTTCAGTCCCGTCAAAGACCCATTCAAACCTCGTCGCGCCAAGAATTCCGCGTAGTCGGCCATGAACTTCACGCACGCGCGAAAGAACGCGTTCGGGAACCGGTTCGGGGTTCGCCAGTCCAACCATGAAGCGGTCCCCGGTCCCTTTGATGCCCTCGACCACGAGGTCTCCACTTGACGTCTCGATAGCAGCGCCTGACCATTGAGCCGCTACGCCTTTCTGGGCAAGTACTGAAGAAATTGCGGTACCGTCTGGATCCTCGCGCTGCAGTAAGGCGAACGGATCTTGCCACCCCCGCGCAGTGGTGAACTTTCCGGGTACCTGCTCACGCGGGCTCGTTCGTATCCAAATTTCCTCAAGGCCAGTTCCATGTCCAAATGAGAATGGCGCAACACGCCGGCCTATAACGGTTGTTTTGGGAACGGAAAAGCCGCTCATATCGGCGATCAACAGCCCATAAGCTTTATCTCCGATCATACGACTGAAATCGTTTGGCCACTCTACCTTGATAGATCCAGTAGGAAAAAAGTCGTCGGAATGCTCCCAGAAGATCACATTATCCTGCTTCCAACCCCTAGGCCTAGGGTGCAGACTAAATTCAAGTCGTCCTTTTCGGCCTCCGGAGAAATCGACATCAATTCCATACACTGTCTTGAAAAGATGAATGGCCCACTCTGTCGGAAGTCGTGCGAAGCCAGGCTTTTCGACACCACGGGGTGTCATGTCAGGCCGGAATTCGACAACGTCGCCCATCACAACACCTGATACACCTCCATCCGAAACATCGATCGTCTCGTTGACGATCGTGAACGCCCCTTCGTCAGTGAAGCGCTTAACCGCGTCGACAGCAGCATCGACATTGTCGATGCCATAGAGGAACTCCCTGCTTTGGGATTGATGAGCGCTGAAGCTGCGAACGTTAACCGTACCTTCGGAACTGCGCTCGAAAAGAGTCTGTATTGCCTCGGCAACTGATTCGAACTGATGATTCGCTTCGATATCAGCGATGCGGCAGAATTGCTGTACTGGCCCCTCTTCCGCCGGGGCAAAGCTGACGAACTGAGCGACGTTGAACGTTTCCGCCAACCTATCCAACGTTTTGTCTTTTCTGAAAGCCCATACGTCTGGTTGATTAAATTTCTTGTGCGAACTGTTCAAAGTCACTTCCTTTGATTCTACGATACATCAACACTTTGTTCGTGCCTGTCAGGTGCATCCTATTCGTCCGTTTCGAAATGGCCAAATGACATTGGGTTACATCTTAAGAGTCTCCCCAGCTTTATAAATAGGTCTAGCCTGTTCCGATGTGCAACAATGGTACTGGCGTGCACTCAGCAAGAGCAAGCACTTTTCCGCCTACCGGTCGCAAAAATGGTACAACAAGGTCACGTGTAAATGTTTTACAGTTTGCGTGCCATTTACTGTTTCCTCTCGCTGGATTAATCTTGAGTGCCTTCATCAGTACAGTTGGTAACATCTGCTTTCGAGAACGCTATGAATGAAAGAATGACGCGAAGTGTTCACTATTGCTCGCAAATTGAATGGCAACTACGGGGGGAGTGACCATTCCGTAGTTGTGTATGAACAACGGCTCTGGGCCGTTTTACCCCTCGATAATGGGGACTTATCCCAACAGAAAAATCATTTGCGGCCATTCATGCCAAGTGCAGCGAATTCAACAAATGAGCCCAGATTGTCGGATGCTGCAGAGAGGTCGAAAGTCCGCTAAGCAACTTTCTTCAAGCACACGATTATCTCCGGGCTGTCACGCATCAAAGGTTCTCGATTCCAGTTTCCGAAGGTCTCCGTCACCATCAGCCCATTTTTGACTGCGAGCTTCTCGATCCCGTCAAGATCTAGAAATCGCAGAGTGCTTTGTGATGTCAAAGTCTCGCAGTCATCGTTAAAGTAGTAGCGCTCTTCAAACGTCACACAATCATCGTCGACGCGCAAAACGTCGTTGATGACTTTAACGGTTCGACCGCTACCAAGCTCGAAAGGAGGCGCTGCATGGTCTGGCATCCAGCGAAGCCATGGTCTAGATGCGCGATTGCGGGTCTCGAACCAAAATGTTCCAGCGTGATGCAGGCGCTGCGCCACGGCTTCGAAAAGCGCTGAAATCTGAGTGTCTTCCAGAAGACACTGAAACGCGTGGCCCGTCATGATGGCGGCGTCTACTCTCAGATTATTAGCAAGATCGGTTGCAGTCCCCGAAACCCAGTTTACTGATAGAGCCGTATCTTTTTACCCAGCTAAAGCAATCATCTGTGGCGCGGGATCGACCGCTGTAACCTTATATCCGCGGCCTGCAAGTTCGAGGGCGAAGGTTCCGGTGCCGCATCCAATATCCAAAAGCGCGGCGGGTGGTTCCGGAAGTTCCGCCAAGTAAAAAACAACGTTCTCGCGCGACAGATTTATCGCATCATAAACTTCAACGAGTTTTCGATCTTGATAGAGAGCGTCCATGGGCAAAAGCTTACAAATTTGGCGGCTGCTACGCAAGCCGTCGTTCGACTTTAAAGCCTAAATGTCTCTTTCGTCCGCATAGTCCGCATCCCCCCCCAGCATGCGCTGAATGCCCGCATTTTCCCATCGGGTTTCCACGAGAACTGCTACCTTCTGCTACTCATTGGCGGGTTCTGCGCTTACAGCAGCCGTCCTGCGGCTGCGTCGGTGAAGAGATCAGTGCTGCGGATATAGCGGTTGAGCGTGGTATCAGACTTGTGGCCGGTGACTTGCCGGATCTTGAGGTTGGAGGCTCTTGCTGAGGTGGCAAAGCCCGCTCGGAGGGAATGGCCTGAGAAGGGCGTGGGATCATAGCCTGCATCTCTGAGGCGGACCTTGAGCATCTGTCTGACCGCTTCCCCCGAGATGCGGAGGTTGGAGATCTGACCATGCTTGTTGATGGCCGTGAAGATCGGGCCTTGGCTGATCCCCGCGAAGGTGAGCCAATCTTTGAGAGCGGTGACAGGACAATGGCGTGTGCGCCCGAAAGGAATGGCGACAGTGCGGCCCTGTCCTTCCTGATCAGTCTTGGATCTGCGGATAGTGATGAGAAGGCCCTTGTCGACGGCCTCTATGTCTTCTGCATTGAGTGCCACGATCTCGGAACGACGCATGCCCGCCGAGAAGCCAATGAGCAGGATGGCTCTGTCCCTGATATCCTTGGGTCTGTCTTTGAGAGGATCGAGAAGGACGAAGAGGTCATCTCTCAGGAGCGGCTTCTCCATCTTGCGGTAATCCGTAACAGGATCATCAGAAAGCCCTTCAAGCTTGTCCCCGAGGAAGACACAGGAGATCCCGCAAGCCTCAAGGCGCTTTGCCAGTTCTTTCTGCAGGAAGTGAGGTTGGCGTGACTATAGCTTCGATCTGACATCCACGAGGGTTTGTACGCCCGCTCCTTTAATCAGGCTGAGGAAGGTCAGCCAGTCATGGTTCGAGTGTTTATAAACCACATTTGTGACCAACAAGCTGTTAACAACCGCAGAAATCCCTAAGTTTGAGGGATTGTAAGGATTTACGAGGGGAATGGTGCCGCTGATAGGACTTGAACCTACGACCCACGCATTACGAATGCGTTGCTCTACCAACTGAGCTACAGCGGCTTACCAGTGTCCGGTCATGAGACCGATCCGTTTCTGGCCCCCGAAGCCTGCCTGCATCAAAAGCGTAATTCAACGCAAAGCCACTGATCAAACGATCAAAAACGGGGTGGCCTCTCTTAGCCAATTCCATGAACGAGAGCAAGAGGCAAAATCGCTTTGTGGTGGAAATTCCAAAAGGCGTGAACAGATCTGGTTAGAAAATCCTTCCAGACGAAAAAGGGCCCGGTTTGCCAACGGGGCCCTTTTGCATTCTTGAGCTGTACAGAATCAGAAAAGTTTGAACCGCTTTTCCGGTTTGTGTGCCGCACCATCCTTCTTCGGTCCGGGATCGTCAGGAGGAAATGGCATCGGAAACTCGACTTCTTTCGGTTTCTCGATTGCGACCTTGTCAGCGGATTTCTCCACGCGCTCTGCTTTTGGCTCTTCCGCTTTGGCATCCTTGGTTTCAGCCTCAGGCTTTTCCTCTTCTGCGCTTAGCGTATCCTTGGTCACTTCCGGCTCTTCGGGCTCAGCAGGAGGTGTTGAACCAGCCTCTTCTGCTGCGGCCTCTACAACAGCGGGTTCAGATGCGGCTTCGCTCTTCTCTTCCGTTTCGGCCTCGACGACAGGCTCTTTCTCTTGAGGCTCTTCAGGGGTGATTTCCTCAACAATATCTTCAGAAACAGCGAAGGCCTTTCCCTTCTCTTGCGAACCATCAGACGGAATGAGGACCATCTTCTCTTCAGAGGTTCGTTGCAGCTCGCTGCTATCCAGAACAGGCTGTTCAGCATGAGCCGCTTCTCGTACAGGCACTTTCCACTCATAGGCATCAATCTTGCCCGTTACAGGGGAAATCGGCTGCCAGACCTCGCTGACCTGCCCATCGGCCGTCCATGCAGGGTCGCGATGGGCCCCCACGGCGCGGGCCAACCACTGGCGAACCAGACCGAAGTCATTCTTCTCGCCTTCTTCGAGCTCGGCCATCAACATGCAGATACGCGGTGTCAGATGACTTTCAGCCATAGGCTCGAGCAAACTGCGGGCTTCTGCCCATTCACGTGCATCAATAAAAGCACGTGCCATGGCAAGCTTGGATTCGACATGGTCTGGCATCAGACCAAACAGAACCCGCATGCGCTTGAGCCGGTCCAGAGCGGTGTCCCCGTCTTTGATATAGACATAGGCTTGGGCCAGATCCGGATGCGGCTCAATACGCCAAGCCGCTTCAACGAGCTTGGAAGCTTTGCGATAATCCCGTGCGTCATTCAGAATGCGTGCTTGCATCGTGACAGCCGGAACAAGCCCTGGCGCCAGTTTGCATGCTTCGCTGAGCAATGGCCGCATGGAAAGATCCGCATTGTCTTCCCCTTCCAGCTCCACGGCCTGAGCGGTTAGGATCACAGCGCGCTGACGGCGGAAGTCCGCTTTTTCTATATGCTTGTTGGCGTAATTCTGTGAGAGCGTCACCAGAGCGCCCTGCCAATCTTCACCGGCAGTCTGCATATCGAACAGGGCAGCACCAGCCCAACCCGGCGCCTTTTTGCTCTCGTCCGTTGCAGCTTTGGCCATTTGCAGAGCCTCTTCCATATCGCCGCGTCGCTGCGCCTCGATATAGAGCCCACGCCGACCAAGCGCACGGGTTTCATCGGTGTCGAGCATGGCTTCAAAGCTCTGACGTGCCTTGGTGGGCTCGCCTGCCAGCTGCGCTGTCTGAGCTTCCAGCATCAGGGTCATTGGTTCCTGCCCGATCAGCTTGCGTGCCTTGGCGGCCTGCTTGCGTGCCAGAGCCAGATCACCAACGCCCACGGCAATCATGCCCGTTGAGAGCGCCTTATAGCCCTTGTCACGACGACGGGAGGAAAAGAAGCCAGTCACCGAGCGCGGCGAATTCCAGATGCTTTTGATAACGATCCACAACACGACGGCAACGCCCATCGCAGCCACAATGAGCAGAAAGCCCATCAGCAAAGAAACCTCGAAGCCCATATCGAGCCAAGGCCAGTTGATGATGATTTCCCCGGGGCGATCAGCCAGCCAGGCACCGCCAAACGCGATGGCCAGCAAGACAGCAAAA
Organism: uncultured Cohaesibacter sp.; assembly: GCF_963682185.1. Lineage (NCBI taxonomy): Bacteria > Pseudomonadati > Pseudomonadota > Alphaproteobacteria > Hyphomicrobiales > Cohaesibacteraceae > Cohaesibacter > uncultured Cohaesibacter sp. Next base: position 2,518,038 of record NZ_OY821667.1, read on the forward strand.
AAGATGAGTGCTTTAATCATAACGTTCCGTTCCCCACCTTAACTCGCTTTATCGCTGGCGCCAGTGCCGAACTCAGCGCGAATGGTGTCCATCGCCGCATTCACTGCAATGCGAGCCTTCAATCCTTCAATCCAGTCGGCACCCGCTTTTGAAGTGCGGGCCGCTTCAGGCAAGGCGTCCCATTCTTCTGCGGCTTTCACCAGATCACCTTGTTTGACATGAAATTCGATAACACCAAGCCTGCTCGTCAGGCTATCGCCTTTCTGTTCGCCATTGAGGGAGCGAACCTTGACCATGCTCTGAGCACTGATCAGGAATTTATCGAGCAATGTCGTAGCCCCTGCACCTTCCGCTTCGCGCAGGATATCGTCATATCTGGCGCGGAAGCCTGCAGCCAGCTGTTGCGCTGTTGGTGCGCCGGTTGCCGCATAGTCCTTAAGCGCCGCAACCGCTTCATGATCGCCAACCACATTGGCAAAGGTCTTGAGCGCCAATTCATAATTGGCGCCAGATGCAACAGCATTCTCCAAACCAGCCAAAGCAATCGTGCGAGCCGAGCTCTGCATCCGCTCGGACAGGTTATTCTCTTCAAGAGCTGTGACCCGCTCGCGCAAGGATGACGTTTCGGTGGTCATCTTTTCCGAGAAATTGGTAAGATCCACAACCACATCATTGATGCGACGATCGGCGGACGACAAAATGTCATCCCTTGCCGCCTGGAGATCTGCTTCAAGTTTGGCGGCCTGCTCGGCAGCCTTGCTTTCGATCAACGCGCCCTGCTCTGCGGTCTGGGACTGCAAGGTCGCCAATTGAGCCTTGGCGTCAAGCAGCTCTGTCTGCAGGGAATCAATGGCCGTAACACTTTCCTTCAACTCATCAATGCGACCGGCAAGCGCTTCCAGCTGCAAGCCGACCGGGCTGTTGCTATCCACCGGAGCAGCCTCTTCATCGCTGGCCCCTTCTTCAGATGCCGTTGCACCATCCCCAGCGCCGCCCAAAGCAGCAAGCTTGGTTTCAAGGGCCTCAATGCGCGCGCTCACGTCAGCAAGGTCCGCGGTTGGAATCTCTGAAAGACTGCTCTTGACGCTGGCCAATTCCGACTGCACCGCATCAATCTTGCCAGTGTTGGCCTCAAGCTGAGCATCGACATTGGGCAGGGAAACCCAGCCCTGCTGCAAACCCACATAGCCCAGAGCGATAATCGCGACGCCACCGAGCAGACCACCCACAAAGCCACCGCCAAAGCCGCCGCTTTTCGGCGCTTCATCAGATCGGGGGGTTGAAGCCGGAGGCGCACCACTGTCTCCGCCGCTGCCAGCGCCCTGATCCGTGGACCCCTTGTCGCCAGTCACCTCTTCAGAGGCCTCGCTCTCGCCAATCCCCGTATCATCGGCAGAGGTCTCATCATCCGAAGCCGCGCTATCTTCAACAGCGCTGCGGGCCTCTTCATCCACCGGGTCCTTGGCAGGAGTCTTTTCATCTGGGCCGTCTGAAGCAACAGTCGTTTCTGAGGTCTTATCCCCCTCAGCACTGGCCTGTTCAGCCTTGGCAGCCTCTTCAGTTTCAGACTTTGTTTTCTCTGCTTCTGTAGATGGCTTTTCAGCCGCAGGGGCTTCAGATTTGGTCACCTCTTCTGCGGTCAGATCAATGGTTTTGACCGGCTTGCCTTTAGCCTCGGTCCTATTATTGGATTTGCGAGTTGTCATACCATTCCTCAATTCCCGCGAGACGGGACGATCACTTCTCAGCTCTGCCCTCTTGGTCTTCACTAAGGGCCAGATTCAATAAATCTTCATATGCAGCATCGATCTGCCATTTGGATCGGGCCAGGGCACAAATATGCGCCGAACCAGACCTCAAGCCTCCAACCTTAAGGCGATCTGATGTCATTTTTGCGGCCACAAAAGCCACAAAGCCTGCATAGTTTACAATCTTGTGCCTTCCGGCAACATAGCTGCCACAAAAAATAAGCACTATTAGATTAATTAGTTATGGCCATTTTGCACGCATGCAAGCAAAGATCGCTCATTTGGTGCCTCGGCCACAACCAAAGGATAGCCCAAGCCCTCCAATGGAAGCGCAACAGCAGGGGAAAGGCAATAGAAAATAGCCTTGTGTAAGTGTTCAGACAGACCCATTTGTTCAATTAATGAAAGAAATAACCGACAGCTACGCTGCGAATAGAGCAAAATTCCATCCAACTGCTCGGTCCGGATCGCCTCGCAAACCTCATCGCTCAAGCATGCAAGAGCTTGGCTTTCATACACCTCACACAAGTTGACTGAAAAACCGTGAGCCGACAGGGCCTCAGCAAGGCGCCCCGAGCGCACCTTGCCCGCCAGATAGAGAATTTCCCCATTTTGTGGATCAAGCGCGCTCAGAAGCTGCTTTTCCAATTCCGCTCCATTGGGAGCTACAAAGGCTACTTTTGTAAATCCGAGCGCAGCAGCCAGATCTGCCGTGCGCTTGCCGACACAATAGAGAGGAAGGCTTTTGAACGGCTCAAGCTGATCGCCAGACACCATGCGCAGCCCGTTGCGAGAGGTCACAACAAGCGCCTGCCATGATGCATCAGGAAAAGAAAGAGAGAGCGGCACGATCGCCATAACCGGAGAGGCGAGCACCTCCACACCGAGTGTTTCGAGCGCCTTGATGGTCTGGTGCTGATCGATTTCAGGTCGCGTGACCAGAATTTTCAACAGCCTCTCCTTCCATGGCTTAAGTCTTGTGGGCCTTGGCTCTATTGACAGGCCGCCAACACGGCAGCGAAGAAAGCTTCCCCGGCCTTTTCCTTGAGCCTGTTGGCCGCATTCACGCCAACCATTTCAGCTTCATCGGCTGAGCCCGCAACGATGATATCATAATGCTCGCTGCCATCGGGCAAAAGCACCAAGCCCGAAAAGGTCAACCGGTCACCATCCACTTGAGCAAGACCTGCGATCGGGGTGCGGCAGGACCCATCCAGCACACGCAGAAAGGCACGTTCGCAAGCAAGCTCCTTGGCGGTACTCTCATGATGGATACCAGCCAGCAAACCGAAGATCATTTCGTCTCCGATACGGGATTCAATGGTAATAGCCCCCTGCCCGACAGCGGGCAAAAATTGTTCCACCTCGATGGGAGCCGTGATCACATCTTCATCCCCAAGCCGCTTCAAGCCCGCACACGCCAGAAGGGTCGCATCGGCTACCCCTTCATCAAGTTTTTGCAGGCGGCGCTGAACATTGCCCCGATAGGTGATCACCTTAAGATCCGGACGCAGCTTTTTTACCAAAGCCTGACGACGCAGAGAGGATGTCCCCACCACTGCCCCTTCGGGCATATCCGTAAGGCAGGTATATTTGCGTGAAATAAAGGCGTCTCGCACATCTTCACGGGGCAAGAAGCAACTAAGCTCCAGCCCATCCGGCAACCATGTGGGCATGTCTTTGGAAGAATGCACCGCCATATCGATTCGCCCATCGAGCAGAGCGTCCTCGATCTCTTTGGTAAAAAGCCCCTTGCCCCCAGCTTCAGAAAGCGGACGATCCAGAATGCGATCACCGGTGGTCTTGATCACAACGATCTCGAAGTCATCCTCGCCCATGCCATGGGTAGCCATCAGCCGGTTGCGCGTCTCATAGGCCTGTGCCAATGCAAGTTTACTGCCTCGAGTGCCGATTTTGATGAGTTTGGATTGCATCGAACGGGCCTTCATGCTCTTGTTGCGGTGTTCATCCCCGTCTCGCGTAAAGCGAGGCCCCGCAAACAGGGCCAAAAAAAGGGGATGCCAATGATCTCTCTTTGCTCTAAAAGTCAGGCCATGCGGCATGTCGCTGCAAGCATCGCCTTTGAGGGGCACAATAAAGGCAATAAAGTAGTCCGCGCAATGATCGTTTTAGGCATAGAAACAAGTTGTGACGAAACCGCCGCCGCGGTGGTTAGACGATATGATAACGCATCAGGTGATGAGCGCAGCGGTCAGGGCGAAATTCTTTCCAATGTGGTGCTCAGCCAGATAGAAGATCACGCAGCCTATGGCGGTGTCGTTCCGGAAATCGCGGCCCGTGCCCATGTGGAAGCCCTCGACGGCATCATCAAGACGGCCATGGCAGAAGCCGGCATGAGCTTTGATCAACTCGATGCTGTGGCAGCGACCTCTGGCCCGGGACTTATTGGCGGCGTGCTGATCGGCCTGATGAGCGCCAAGGCCATTGCCGCCGCACATGATTTGCCCCTTATTGCTGTCAATCATCTAGAAGGCCACGCACTCACCGCGCGCCTGACCAACAATGCCCCCTTCCCCCATCTCATTTTGCTGGTCTCTGGCGGGCACAGCCAAATCCTGCTGGTCAAGGGTGTCGGCGACTATGAACGCTGGGGCACCACCATCGACGATGCACTGGGTGAAGCCTTCGATAAAACGGCGAAGCTGCTCGGTCTGCCCTATCCCGGTGGACCGGAAGTGGAAAAGGCGGCCCTTCATGGCGATAACAAACGCTTTGCGCTGCCCCGCTCCATGAAGGGGCGCGATGGCTATGATTTTTCCTTCTCTGGCCTCAAAAGCGCGGTACGGCGGGAAGCCGAGAAGATCGCCCCGCTAAGTGATCAGGATATCGCCGATCTGTGCGCCTCTTTCCAGGCCGCCATTTGCGATATTCTCGCCGACCGCATCGACAAGGCCCTTGTTACCTTCTCCGAGCGCTTCCCTGAGAAGAAAGAACCCCAGTTGGTTGTCGCCGGCGGCGTTGCCTCCAACAAGGCCATCCGGGCAACGCTCGACACCGTTCTGGCCAAGCGAGGCGCAGAGCTGGTCGCGCCACCGATCAAACTGTGCACCGACAATGGCGTCATGATCGCATGGGCCGGTGCCGAACGCTTCGCGCTAGGCATGAGCGATCCGCTCAATGCACCGGCACGCCCGCGCTGGCCACTGGACAAGGATGCCCAAGCCAAGATTGGCGCAGGCAGAAAGGGAGCCAAAGCATGAGCAAGCCGGTAGCAACGTTACCCGCATCAAATGTCTTCCAGCGTATTTCGGTGCTCGGGGCCGGTGCGTGGGGCACCGCTCTGGCGCTCAATGCAGCCCGGGCAGGACGCGATGTCGTGCTTTGGGGCCGCAACGCAGAAAGCCTTGATTCCATCAGTACAAAGCGCCAGTTGCCCACCTATCTGCCAGGCATCACCTTTGATCAACCGCTGGAAACCACCACGGATATCACCGAGGCCGCTGACGCAGACTGCATCCTGCTGGTCGCACCTGCCCAGATGACCGCAAGCATCGCGGAAACCATCGGGCTTTATGTGCGCAAAGGCACGCCGGTGGTGTTGGCCGCCAAGGGCCTTGAAAAAGGCACCCAGCGCATGATGAGCGAAGTATTGGCCGACTATCTACCGCAAGCGATCCCGGCCATTCTGTCCGGTCCGTCCTTTGCCGCCGATGTCGCCCGCGGGCTGCCCACCGCTGTAACCATAGCAGCCCCTTCCGCGCCGTTGGCAGACAAGCTATGCGCAACCCTTTCAAGCCAGTCATTCCGCCCCTATGCCAGTACAGACATGATCGGTGTCCAACTGGGTGGAGCGCTCAAGAATATTCTCGCCATCGCCTGTGGCATCGTGCTTGGCAAGCAGCTTGGCGCCAGTGCCCACGCGGCTCTCATGACCCGTGGTTTTGCTGAAATGCAGCGCCTTGCCCTCAAGCTTGGAGCTCGACCGGATACCCTGATGGGCCTTTCAGGCTTTGGCGATGTAGCGCTTTCCTGCTCCAATCATCAGAGCCGCAACTTTGCCTTCGGCTTCGCCCTTGGTGAAGGCAAGGCCTTGTCCGACCTCATGGCTCCGGGCGCCAAGCTTTCCGAAGGGGCCTATAGCGCCCGCGTAGCCTGTGAGTTGGCCAGCGCTCATGGTGTTGAACTGCCCGTCGCTCAGGCCGTAGCCGACGTACTGGAGCAGAAAGACAGCATCGACGAAGCCGTAACCAAGCTGATGAGCAGACCGCTACGCGCCGAGAGCGAAGTCCCTTCCAAACCGAATTCTTAAAGTCAAGAACAGGAGAACTCCCATGTATTTCATCGTAAACTGCACCGATAAAAAAGGCGCCCTGGACATTCGCAAGGCAAACCGCGATGCGCATCTCGAATTTGCTCATGCCAATGCCGACACCATCAAGGTGGGTGGCCCTGTCCTGTCTGACGAAGGCGAAATGATCGGCTCTTGCCTCATTTGCGAAGTAGAAGACAAGGCAGCCCTTGATGCCTTCCTCGCTCAGGACCCTTATGCAAAAGCAGGCTTGTTCGAATCCGTCACCTCCCAGCCTTGGAAATGGGTTCTGGGCAAACCGGAATAACAACAACCGCAATCAGATCAACCGGAGAGGCATATGGCTTACTGGCTTTTCAAATCCGAGCCCAACACCTGGGGCTGGGACCAGCAAATGGCAAAAGGCGAGGAAGGTGAACAATGGGACGGCGTGCGCAACTATCAGGCACGCAACAACATGCGCAAAATGAAACTCGGCGAAAAAGGCTTTTTCTATCACTCGGTGAATGAAAAGCAGATCGTCGGCATTGTTGAAGTGTGCGCTGAAGTTCATCCAGACACGACCGATGACACCGGCAAATGGGAATGCGTTGACATCAAGGCCGTCAAACCGGTCAAGACACCCGTCACCTTGGAAGATTGCAAGAATCATCCCGAGCTTGGCAACATGATTCTCGTCAATAATTCCCGCCTCTCCGTTCAGCCCGTATCAGACGAGGAATGGAAAATCGTCTGCGAAATGGCTGGCGTTGATCCTTGAGCGAGCAATAGATCACAAAAAAGGGGAAGCCGGTCCATCCAGCTTCCCCTTTTTCTTATCCTTTATTCACTTCCGCGCTTTTGACAAGAAGGACTGGTCACCACACACCAGTTCCCCCTCATTCATGCCCTGACTGTAATCAAGGCCTGCATCCGTTGCTGAATGAACGGGATGATGAGATACACCATGGCGATCACCACGAGCGGCACCATGATCATCGCCCGTTGCCAAAGCTGCCATTGCGGTGTCATCGCCGCTATCCCATAAAGCAATACTGTGACCAGTGGATAGACAAACAACAGAATCATCAGCGCAAAACGGGCGCGGGACGGTTTACGTGCGGTCATATTCATGCGATCTTCCTTTCGAGACGATCCGTTCCGTTTAACAGACCCTTATATGAACGATACGTTCCGTTTCGTCAAGAGGAAAATCATGACTGCCGACACAAAAGACCTTGATCACAAAGAAAACAAGAAAACACGCCACTCGATAGGGGCCAGAAAAAACCCCGATACCGAGATCGCTATTCTGGATGCGGCAGCTGACATCATTGCAGCAAAAGGCATCGGAGGCCTGCGCATGGAAGCGGTTGCTCGCAAAGCCAAGGCTGGCAAGGCGACGCTTTACAGATGGTGGCCCAGCCGTGGCGCCCTCCTGCTTGCGGTCTACCAGCGTAAAAAGCCATCTATCTGTTATAACGATACAGGCTCGCTCTATGAGGATTTCCTGCATTTTGCAAAGGATCTTATAGAGATTTGGCAGGGAGAGAATGGGCTGTTTTTTAAAGCCATCATCGCTGAATCCCAATCAGACCCGGATGTCGCAGAAAAACTGAAAGACTATCACGCCGAAAGGCTTGAAGCGCTGGCCGCAGTGGTCACGCGCGCTCAGCAGCGGGGCGAGATTCCCCCAAAAGAAGATCCCACCACAAGAGCCGAGCTTGTCATCGGCCTGTTGTGGCAAAGACTGCTCAACAACCGGCTGGATGAGTCAATTGACGAGCATATCAGAATGCTCGCCAATAGTGATGAAACATAAACCCATAAGAATAAAGGGTCATGCCGGTTATTGCACCTTGGTATGTTCTTCGTGAATGCCAATGCTGAGGCGAATCGATGCTGTCGTGGAAAGTTGGGAAATTTCCGCAATCTTTTCCTGTTGCACCGCATTGGGGTCATTCCACTGCAACTCGAGCCAGTTGCGCTCATAGCCGATTTTCACCAGGGCCTCGATGACGGACTTGGTCACACCAATGCCCCGCGCATCATAATCAACATACAGAATATCAACATGCCCGACGCGTTTGCCGGAGATGGTTTCAGGCAAATCAAAGAAGGTACAGAAAGCACTCAATTTGCCATTCACATAAGCGCCTATAACCTCTGCGGTCCGATCGGTCAGCAAGGTTTCCGCATAAAACATATCTGGCTGGCGAGGCGCCCCGCGTTTACGCTCCTGTGCGTAAGCCGAAATCAAAGGAGCCAACTCGAGGGCTGAATCCAGTTCCAGGATCTTGGTCAAAAACTCGCTCATTCTCACTCCCGTATCGATTTAAGGCCACTAAAAATCTTGGCTGGCAAAACATGCCGGTTGCCTTCTATCCAGCAGCGATCAATTCATTAGACTATCTCTATGGTAAATAGTGCAGCAAATTACACAATCCATTGTGCAGCACCTTCCCCATTTATCCAACCCGTAGCAAACAAAAAGCATAGGAACAAAAAAAGCCGGATCGCGCGACCCGGCCTTTCGTCCATGCAAAAAGGCTATAATCCGGCAGACGGGACAAGATGACACAGTCCGCCAGCAGCCAATTAGTCCAGATCACGCACATCAACAAAATGACCCGCAACAGCAGCCGCGGCAGCCATCGCCGGAGAGACCAGATGGGTGCGGCCCTTGAAGCCCTGACGACCTTCGAAGTTGCGGTTGGATGTTGATGCACACCGTTCGCCCGGAGCCAGCTTGTCAGCATTCATGGCAAGGCACATGGAGCAACCCGGCTCACGCCATTCGCAACCAGCTTCGATGAAGATCTTGTCCAGACCTTCTTCTTCGGCCTGCACCTTGACCAGGCCCGAGCCCGGCACGATCATCGCATTGATGCCTTCCTTGACCTTGCGTCCCTTGAAGATATCGGCAGCAGCGCGCAAATCTTCAATGCGACCATTGGTGCAGGAGCCGATGAAGATACGATCAACGGCAATGTCGGTCATCTTCGTGTTTGGCTCAAGACCCATATAGTCAAGCGCCCGCAGAACAGCATTGCGGCGGCCTTCATCTTCAATCTTTTCCGGATCCGGTGTGGAACCATCAATGGTCGTCACATTCTCAGGGCTCGTGCCCCATGAAACGATTGGCGGCAACGATGCAGCATCCAGCGTAACAACCGTATCGAATGCGGCATCCTCATCCGTATAGAGGGTTTTCCAGAATTCCAGTGCCTTGTCCCAATCAGCTCCTTTCGGTGCTTTCGGGCGGCCCTTGATATAGTTGAAGGTCGTTTCGTCCGGAGCAATCAACCCAGCACGAGCCCCGCCCTCAATGGCCATGTTGCACACGGTCATACGGCCTTCCATGGATAAACCGCGAATGGCTTCACCACAAAATTCAATCACATGGCCGGTACCGCCTGCGGTGCCGATCTTGCCGATAATGGCCAGAACGATGTCTTTAGCTGTTACGCCTTCGCCCAGCTTGCCATTGACTTCGACCTTCATATTCTTGGCTTTTTTCTGAACCAGAGTCTGGGTAGCCAGAACATGCTCGACCTCCGAAGTGCCGATGCCGTGGGCCAGAGAGCCAAAAGCGCCATGGGTGGACGTGTGCGAGTCACCGCAAACGATGGTCATGCCCGGCAGCGTAAAGCCCTGTTCCGGGCCAACGATGTGAACAACGCCCTGTCGGTTATCCAGCTCGTCATAATATTCCACACCAAACTCAGCAGCGTTTGCTGCCAGCGTTTCTACCTGCAGCTTGGACTGCGGATCATCAATACCCTTGGTGCGGTCAGTCGTCGGCACATTGTGGTCAACAACGGCCAGTGTACGCTGTGGCGCGCGCACCTTGCGCTTTGCCATACGCAAGCCTTCAAAGGCCTGCGGCGAGGTTACTTCATGAACGAGATGGCGATCGATATAAAGAAGACATGTACCGTCTTCCTGTTGATCAGCCACATGGGAGTCCCAGATTTTGTCATAAAGGGTCTTAGGTGCAGACATGCTCGTCATCAGTCCTCTTAACAAACGATTTCGAAAATGGGCTGCATCTGTAACCTGACTTTTCGGTCAAAAGACTGGTGGCAAATGGCTCTCTTTAGCGAGATAGACCCGTCTTGCCAGACACGCCCAAATGTGGATTGTGTTTGTATTGCGATAGATCGGTGGTCTAGGTCAAGCAATATTCTAATGAAAAATTCCGATCAGGCGCAATTTCGATACAAAAAAGCCCGACACTAACATGGTATCGGGCTTCATCGTAAAGGAACAGTCAAACCAGACTGCGGGGCTTATTCAGCCTCAGTCTTGGCTGCAGCAGCTTGTGCTTTCTTGGCAGCACGCGCTTCGGCAACCTTTGCCTTGGCAACATCGTTCAGCTTGCGAGCGCGAGCATTGGTTGCTTCAACGATACGAGCAGACTTACCGCGACGGCCGCGTAGATAGTAGAGCTTCGCACGACGGACTTTACCGCGGCGAACAACTTCAACGCCTTCAAGCATCGGGCTGAAAACCGGAAATACGCGCTCAACACCTTCGCCGTAAGAAATCTTGCGAACAGTGAAGCTTTCGTTCAGGCCGCCACCGGTACGAGCGATGCAAACGCCTTCATAGGCCTGCACACGGGTACGGGTACCTTCGGTCACGCGCACGTTTACGCGAACAGTGTCGCCAACGGAGAATTCCGGGATTTCGCGTTTTGCAGCGATTTCGGCCATTTGCTCTTTTTCGAGCTCTTCAATGATATTCATGATGTTCACTCTTGTTGTATCACTACGACCAGAGCGTCCTAAGCAGTCTCGCTGGGCTCATTGATGCCCGACTTGCCACAAAGGCCCGTTTCGCCGTACTTGTTGGAAATCAGATTTGGGGGTCTATACCCAATGCAGCCCCGTTTGTCACCCCCAAAAGTGACTCAAAACGGCGGTTTTCGGCACTAATTGCACTAGAAGCGACAATGCACCCGCTTTTGCCTCAATAAGAGCCTGTTTTCGGCTCCCACCGGCGCAAAAACTCCTTACAAACCCTTTACAGAGAGCGGGTTTCACCGATCTTCAGGATCAAGGCATTTTCCTCGCCAAAGCCCTGATCGATCGCGGCTTGACGAAAGCGAACCGGCGCCTCGAACGGATCCTCTGGCGTTAGCATGATCGTGCCCCAATGCATACCGATGGCCTTTTTGGCCCCCACCGCACGAGCAATAGAGATGGCCTCTTCCGGCGTTGCATGCACCTCTACCATGATGGAAGGCGGTTCATAAGCGCCAATGCCAACAATAGCATAGTCAAACGGCCCGGCCTTCTCTCCCACATCTTGGAAAATCTCTCCGGCAGCCGTATCACCGGAAAACCAGATTTTCCCATCGGGTGTTTCAATTGCGAAGCTCGCCCACAGGGTCTTCTTGCGATCAAACAAGCCGCGACCGGAAAAATGCACGGCTGGCAGCGTCTTGATCGACAAGCCCGGCATCATCCATTCATCCCACCAGTCCTGCTCGACCACTTTTTTATAACCACGACGGGTGAAAAACGAGCCCAGTCCGAGCGGAACGATCACCTGCGTCTCCTCTTTATAAGGATAGGCATCGATAGTCTTTTCATCCAGATGATCATAATGATTGTGGCTCATCAGCAGAATATCGACCTTGGGCAATTGCTCCACGCCCAGGGCTGCCGGCACGAACCGCTTCGGACCCAGTCCCATTTTGCCAGCCCTCTCCTCCAAAAAAGGATCGGTGAGGAGAATTTTGCCACCGGTTCTAATGAGAAAGGACGCATGGCCCAACCATGTTACGCTGGGATTGCTGGCCGATGAAAGCTGCGCTTCCGTCTCGCCATGGTCCAACACATGCCAATCAGGCACCTCCGGCGCCTTGGTCTTGAAAGTCTGCTGATACAGGAAACGGGCAAAATCGCCAAATGTCGCACCACCTTTGGGGCTTCCCGGCGGATTTTGAAATCTGCCATTCACATAATTGGATGTTTTTGCGTTCTTTTCTGCCATGAATCCATTGCCTTGGAGTTGCTTTGCTCGATCAAAATCACGGCAGCTCTTAAGAGAAAGATGCAGCCAGACACAGACCTTCTATGCTTGATGAGGTATGCATGCTTTTGAAAAATGCAAGCAGAACAAAGCCACGAGCAACAGAGATGCCCAGATCACGCAGCCAGATTACGCAGGTGAAATCACACAGGCGGATTGCACAACGGCAGGGGCTGGCGAGAGAGCGCTTAGCTCTCTTTCTTCTCTAGCCAAGTTTCATAGAGATCAGGCCGGCGCTCTTTCGTCAACTCGATGGCCTTTTCCTGCCGCCATTCGGCAATCTTGCCATGATGGCCAGAGGTTAGAATTTCGGGGATTTCCCGTCCTTCCCATTCAGTCGGGCGGGTGTAATGGGGATATTCCAGCAAACCGCTCTCGAAGCTTTCCTCTTCTCCTGAAGCGATCTTGCCCATGACACCGGGCAGAAGACGCACAACGGCATCCATCAGCACCATCGCGCCCAACTCGCCGCCGGAAAGGATATAGTCGCCGATGGAAATCTCTTCCAGCTCGCGCCCGTCAATCACCCGCTGATCAACCCCTTCAAACCGACCACAAAGCAGAATTACACCCCCGGCCTCTTTAAGCTGGTGAACCTTTTCCTGTGTCAGGGCTTTGCCACGGGGAGACAAAAGAATACGCGGGCGGGTATCTCCCTCACCCGTTACATGATCAATCGCGCGGGAAACCACATCAGGTCGCAACACCATGCCGGCACCGCCGCCAGCGGGCGTGTCATCCACGTTGCGATGTTTGCCTTCGGCAAAGTCGCGGATATGCACCGCCTCCAGCGACCAGATTTCATTCTCCAGCGCCCGTCCGGCAAGAGACGTGCCCAGAGGTCCGGGAAACATATCGGGATAAAGGGTCAGAACACTGGCACGCCAAGGCGTTACCAAGCCTTCCGGCTCATCCTGTTCAAATGGATTCGCTTCCGACATGATCCTTGGAATTCCTATTCTTTCTTGAGGCCATCCAGCAATTCAGGCGTCTTGGAAAAATCGACCCCCTCGCCTTCCTGCGCCTTCTCGTCTTCGTCCGGCTCGTCCAGCAAGCCTTCAGGCGGCGTGACCAGAACATAGCCTTGCGAGACCTTCACTTCGGGCACAACCTCCCGAGTGAAAGGAATATAGTAGCCTTTCCCACGCTTGGGCATGACATCGAGCATATCGCCCGCACCAAAATCATGGATCGCCACGATAGAGCCAATTGAAGAGCCATCTTCAAGCCGCGCATCCAGCCCGATGAGATCGGAATGATAGAATTCCTCCTCTTCAAGCTCGGGCAGCTGCTCTCGATCGACATAGAGCCGTGTACCGGTGAGAGCCTCGACATCATTACGATTGTTGAGCCCTTTCACGCGGCAGACAAAAACGGTCTTGGATTCTCGCGCTGACACAAATTCGAACTTGCGCGCACCGTCCGCCGTTTCCAGAGGTCCATAGGCGAACAAGGCATCGGGATCATCAGCAAACAGCTTGACCCGCACCTCACCTCGTATTCCGTGCGCAGCTCCAAACTGGGCAATACAAACCTTGCCCTCAGGATCGGTAGGACCCTTGGCCATGACACTACTCCTTGCCGACTGCCGGATTACAAGAATCCGGAATCAAAAAGGGAGTCCGACCACAGCGGGCCGCACTCCCTCAAAAAAGCGAAGATTACTCAGCGCTTGCTTCTTCAGCCGGAGCTTCTGCTTCAGCAGCAGCCTCGGCAGCTGCAGCAGCAGCTTCTTCTTCTTTCATGCGCTGTTCTTCAAGACGTTCCTGAGCTTTCGCACCCGGCAGAGCTTTTTTCGGGTTGTTGCGAGCAGGACGGGTTGCCAGACCAGCAGCATCCAGGAAGCGCAGAACACGGTCAGTCGGCTTTGCGCCCTTTTCAATCCAGTGCTGGATGCGCTCTACGTCGAGCTGAACGCGCTGTTCGGAATCTTTTGGAAGCAGCGGGTTGTAAGACCCAACCTTGTCGATGAAGCGGCCATCACGAGGAGAGCGCACATCAGCGATAACGATGCGGTAGTAAGGACGTTTTTTGGAGCCGCCGCGGGCCAGACGAATTTTCAGTGCCATGGAGTTTCCTTTCCAAATTCGGCATATTCTTGTTTCATTGGCCAACTTTTTAGCGACTGCCAGCAGTCCTTGGCCTTGTATTGGATGCAAACGGGATCTTGAAACAGATCCGGCTTAGCGTTTCTTCTTACCTTTGCCGGGCATACCGCCCAGACCGGGAAATTTCGGGCCGCCCAGACCGGGAAGACCTGGCATACCGCCGGGCAATCCTCCTGGAAGACCTCCGGGGAGACCGCCACCAGGCAGGCCACCACCCATTCCTTTGGCCATATCGCCCATACTGGGCATCTGACCGGATTTCTGCATTTCTTCAAGCTGGGCAGGATCTACCTGGGGCATGCCGCCACCGAACAGGCCGCCAAGGCCGCCCTTTTTCTTGCCCAGCATCTTCATCATGTCCGCCATCTGGCGATGCATTTTGAGAAGCTTGTTGATTTCGGACACCTGCACGCCAGCACCAGCGGCAACGCGCTTCTTGCGGCTTGCATTGAGCAGCTTGGGATTGCGCCGCTCGGCCCGGGTCATGGAATTGATGATCGCCACCTGACGGTTGACGACGGAATCATCAAGATTGGCAGCAGACATCTGCTTTTTCAATTTGCCGATGCCCGGCATCAACCCCATGATGCCGCTCATACCGCCCAGCTTGGCCATCTGGCCCAACTGATCCTTGAGATCCTCAAGATCGAATTTGCCTTTGCGGAGCTTTTCAGCGGCGGCGGCAGCCTTTTCGGCATCGATATTTTCGGCTGCTTTTTCAACCAGCGAAACAATATCGCCCATGCCCAGAATACGGCCGGCAATACGTTCGGGATGGAATTCTTCCAGCGCATCGGCTTTTTCGCCGGTACCCATCAGTTTGATCGGCTTGCCGGTAACAGCGCGCATGGAAAGAGCCGCACCACCGCGTCCGTCACCATCAACACGGGTCAGTACGATGCCGGTGACATCGCAGCGCTCGTCAAAGCTTTTGGCCACATTGACGGCGTCCTGACCGGTCAGGCTATCGGCAACCAGCAGAATTTCATGCGGGTTGGTAACCTTGCGGATTTCTTCCATCTCAACCATGAGAGGTTCATCCACATGGGTCCGGCCTGCGGTATCGAGCATGACCACATCAAAACCACCGAGCTTGGCAGCGTTAATGGCGCGTTCTGCGATCTGTGTCGGCGTCTGGCCAGCCACGATCGGCAGCGTCGCGATGTCATTCTGTTCACCCAGCACCCGCAGCTGTTCTTGCGCGGCAGGACGGCGGGTATCGAGCGAGGCCATCAAAACCTTCTTGCGATCACGGGTCTGCAAGCGCAGTGCGATCTTGGCCGTCGAGGTGGTTTTACCAGACCCCTGAAGACCAACCATCATGATGGGCACAGGCGATGGAGCGTTTAGATCAATAACCTTTGCGTCGGCGCCGAGCATTTCGACCATCTGGTCATGCACCAGCTTGATCACCATCTGCCCCGGGCTAACCGACTTGATCACTTCAACGCCAACCGCCTTCTGTTTCACCTGCTCGGTGAACTGGCGCACGACATCCAGAGCAACGTCCGCTTCGATCAGGGCGCGACGAACTTCGCGCAGGGCAGCATTGACATCGGACTCGCTAAGCGCACCGCGCTTGGAGAGCTTGTCAAAAATGCCGCTTAGGCGATCTGATAGCGATTCAAACATGCATTGCTCCTTCGTTGCTTCCCATCAGTAAGACGTCTTTCCAATTTGGGCCTTTCCGCCCCATCTGCCAAGCAGATCCCCTAAAGAAAACCGCATAGCAAAAATACATCCGAGGGCGCAACGCGCTGTCGGATGTGGACTTCCCGGTTCTCTTTACACCTTTGCGGGACCGGGTCAGTGGCTCAAATTGTCTTGTCTCGTGATGAGAATGGGCGGTTTCTACGCAATATTGCTCTCTGCGTCAACTGGATTCAGCGCTGAATGCAATGAAAAGGCCAGATTTCGGGCCTTTTTACAAAAGTTCAGCACGCAATTCATCAATGGTGGCGACAATCTTGTCTGTTCCCGCCGTTTCAAACTCTTCTCTGGACCCATAGCCCCAAAGCAGGGAAACGGTCTTCATGCCATTGGCCTTGCCACCCAGAATATCATGTTTGCGGTCTCCTATCATCACCGAGCTTGACGCATTGGCCCCTGTCTTTTCCAGCGCATAGGTCAGAAGATCGGCCTTGTTGCCCCGTGTTCCGTCCAGTTCGGCCCCGAACACGGCATCAAAATAGGAGGCCAATTCAAAGCGCTCGAGAATCGGATTGGCAAAAACATGCGGCTTGGAGGTTGCCACATAAAGAGGATGCCCGGCAGCCTTCAACTCAGTCAGCAGCTCCGGGATGCCCGCATAGACCTCATTTTCAAACAGGCCCGTCACCGAGTAATGCTCGCGATAGGCAAGGACCCCCTCTTCTGCGCGTTCGGGACCAACCATCACAGCAAAGCTTTCCTGCAATGGAGGGCCAATGACCCAGTCGAGATCGTCCGGAATCTCGGAAATCCCGAGTTTGTCGAGAGCATAATGGGTAGAACTGATGATTCCTGCCTTTGGATCGGTCAGGGTTCCATCGAGGTCAAAGAAAAGAGAAGTCATAAAAACACTGTCTTTGTCTGGTTGCGTTTGCGAAAAAAGGTTAGACAGCCTTGCTGATCATCGTCGGCGCAGAGAAAACACCGCCCGTCATGAGGTCGTCATCCATCACTTCGCGAATGCGCATGGAAGGTTTGTAGGCCAGAACGCGATTGCGCCCGTCTTGCTTAGCTCGATACATAGCACAATCTGCCGCAGCGAAAAGATGATCAAAGCTCCTCCCGACTGTTTCCACCGAAGCGAAACCAATACTCAAGGTAAAACTGATCGACGATCCGCCATAATCGAAAGAAGTCTGCTCGACCTTCCTGCGTACGCGCTCGAAGATGGCCGTGTGATCATATCCTTCACCACTCAAATAGATCGCAAATTCCTCACCGCCCATGCGCCCCATCAGGGCAGAAGTTGGCAACTCTAGTTTGGTTGTCTTCACAAAATCGATGAGAACCTTATCTCCGGCATCATGCCCATAGGTGTCATTGATCGTCTTGAAATGATCAATGTCCAGAATAGCCATGATTGCATCCTTTCCACTATCCGGCAGTGCATTATGGATGCCTTTGACAAAGGCACGGCGATTGGAGATACCCGTCAAATCATCTGTCTCGGATGCGATACGGTGTCTCATTTCAGCCTTGTCCTTAATGAGAATCACCGTTGATATCGCCATCATTGTCGTGTTGAAGAAAATCTCCAGCAGGAACAGCTTCCACCAGCCCGCTTCCATGCGTCCATTGATCACAGGGGCTGGCTGGGTCAGTGTGAAGAAGATGACGAAGCCACGAATGATGCCATGAACCACCAGCACGATAGACGTTGGCACGGCCATTGGCAAAGCCCGATTGCCAGTGCCGGTAAGGATAAGATGGGCATTGCTAAAGGCGATGCCTATGACAAACAGGGACTGCACCAAGGCATTCATATTGGGATCGGAATAGAGCCAGGGTGCAGCACCTGCTAAAACCAGATAGACAAGAGGCGCACCAAAGAAAGGCCAGGTCGGCGTTTTATACCCGTTAAAGGCCCGAAAACCGGCAATCATGCCCAAATTGGCTGCAATCACCACAGCGGTGCTTAGCGCAGGGGCGAAGGGGCCCAGCACTTCCTGCAATGCCAGCAAGGCAGCAGTCACCACCCCCAGGACAAAGGCCAACATCCAATATCCAGCGGCCGGTTCATTGGTATTGGACCGCCAAACCACTGCCATCGTGGATGCTGAAACAAGCAAAGATAAAAATAGACAAGCATAAATAGACGCAATATCAAGCGCATGAAGCATAGATAGACGAGCCCCCAGTTGCGTGCAGCCTAATCCAAAACTCTAAAAATAATCATAATCGTTACGATGAAATCGATTGCATTTTGGCGAAAGGCAAAGTCTGCACAGGCGCCATCAATGGCCGTTCCTACCCGGCTTTTCCATCCAGGAGCGATCCAACCCGCGAACAGAATGCCAAGGGGGCACACACAAATGATTTTTCCTCACAAGCCCACCTCTATCATTTTCCACCAAAAGCGGTACATTGTCGCCAACAACAAACGCAGTTTCCTTGAGCCACAAAATAAAGGCTTTCGGAGATGATAAAGCCTACGGAGACCACCCATGTCACCTACACCTTCAGATCAGAAAGCCCATATCTGGCTACGTGACGAAGATCGCAGCACCGAACGCCGCACGGCATTGACACCTAAAAACGCCAAAACATTGATCGAAAACGGATTTTCCGTAACAGTCGAGAAAAGCGAAAAACGGGTCTGCACCAATGAGGAGTATGAAGCCGTCGGCTGCGCCCTCGCCGAGCCACGTTCATGGGTGGATGCGCCGAAGGATACGGTTATTCTTGGTCTCAAGGAACTGGCGGAGACACCAGACAAACTGCCTCATCGCATGATCCATTTTGCCCATATCTACAAGGACCAGACCGGATGGGAAAAGGAGATGGCACGCTTCGTCAATGGCGATGGCCTGCTCTATGACATCGAGTTCCTGACCAACGAAAACGGACGCCGCGTTGCCGCCTTTGGCTATTGGGCCGGATGGATGGGAGCCGCTCTGGGCGCATTCCGCCTCTTGGAACGCCGTGCTGGCCGCGATGAGATCACCAAGGGAGTTTCCCCCTTCGAAAGCCAGCAGGAGATCATCGACAAGCTGAAAGCGTTGGCCGATGAAGGCGAAGGCGATTTGCCAACTGCCATCGTCATTGGCGCCAAAGGTCGTTCCGGCACAGGGGCCAGCGAATGCCTGGAAGCCATCGGCATGACAGTAACCAAGTGGGACATCGAGGAAACCCGCATCCTTGATCGACAAACCCTGCTCTCTCACGACATGATGGTCAATTGCGTGCTCATGTTTGGCCCGGGTCTGTTGCTCGCCAATAAAACCCATCTGGCGGCAGAAGGCGCAAAGATGAAGGTCATCTCAGACGTATCCTGCGATCCATTCTCCGATTTCAATCCCCTGCCAATTTATGACGCCCCAACCAGTTGGGATGCACCGGTTATCGAAGTGGCAAAGAATGGATCAGGCGATGCTGTCGAAGTCACCTCCATCGACAATTTGCCTTCCCTGCTGCCAGCCCAGGCAGCGGAAGAATTTTCAGACCAATTCATCACCTCGCTGCTGCGTTTTGATGATGGCATCGAATGGAAAAATGCCAAGAAAAAATTTGAGGAAGTCCGCGCAAAAGCGGATCTCTAGCACGCCTTCTAAGGCCAAAGAGCAACAATTCTCAGACTTGTTTCAAGGGTGCGAGCAATTATCGCACCCTTTTTCTTTGAAGAATCGCGTTAGACCAACTTATTGCCAATCGAAAATTGATGAATTTTCACAAAACTATAACCAAGACCGTCTCTACTTGCGCACTCACTTTTGTGAACCCTCACGGAAAGTTCATTGATTGAATGCAATTAAACCATTCAATCAGTAGAAAGCCTGATTATATAATCTGAAGGCCATAAACTTTTGGCGAATCTGACCGGATTACTTAATGCAATAATGAGGACCAACCATGCATAAAATCGCTCTCGCTACGATCGCTTTGTCTTTGATTGCTGCGCCAGCCCTCGCTGGCCCAAAAGAAGACGCTGTTGCCGAACGCCAGGCCTACTTCAAGAAACTTGGTGGCAATATGGGCCCGCTGGCCAAACTGCTCAAAGGCGACTATGACGCCGCAACCGCTCAGCAGCATGCAGATGCACTAGCAGACCTCACGACACAGGATATCAGTGGCCTGTTTGTTGAAGGCACTTCCACCCAAGACATGCCCGGCAAAACCGAAGCGCTTCCGGTTATTTGGGAAGACATGGACGGCTTTGCCGCCAAATATGAAGCATTGGCGACGGCAGCGGCCAACCTGAAGGCTGAAGCCGGCAAAGGCAAAGCCCAGCTGGCCGCCGCTTTTGGCCCGGTTGGCGCCTCTTGCAAAAGTTGCCACGATGGCTTCCGAGACTAATCAACAAAGGAGCCGGGTATTGGTTGATACCCGGCCCCGCTTTATTTGATATTCATTTGCAGCACGAAACAGCAGGCTATGACAATGAACGAACAGCCAGAACAAGACCCGAATCTGGAACGCATCCGTCTTTGGGATCCAGCCATCCGCCTATTTCACTGGACCTTGCTCATTTGCGTTGTCGCCGCCTGGGGCTTGGGCGAATTTGGCCCAGATATCATGACCCTGCATTTCTATTTCGGCTATGCTGTTGCCGCGCTGCTGGGCTTTCGTCTGATCTGGGGACTGGTGGGGCCAAAAGTGGTGCGCTTTGCCCATTTTATCTATAGCCCGAAAACAACGCTCTCCTATGCCTCCAAAATCATGGAGCGCAAACCCAGCTACTGGCGCGGCCACAATCCGGTCGGCGCTTTGGCAGTCTTTGCCCTGATGGGTATTCTGATCGCTCAGGTCGCAACAGGTCTGATGGGAGATCCCGACGATTATATCAATGTCGGTCCGCTGGCCAGTTATGTTGGCTATGACACCGCAACGTTGGCCATCGAGATCCACGAAACACTGGCACCTATCCTGCTCTTGCTGGTGCTCGTTCATGTCGCCGCTATTGCCTTTTACAAGGTCTGGAAACGCGAAGACCTAATCAAGCCCATGATCACCGGCTGGAAATGGGTCAAAAAGGCAGAAACCGACTGATTTCAAACACCGCTATCAGTGATCAGATTGTGCTGAGCAGGATGCTTGTCTCACTGTTCAGCACCCCCTCGATCAAGCGCACCTCGCGCAGAACCCGGTCGAAATCCGACAGGGACGCTGTCTGGATTTCCGCTACAAGATCCCACGCCCCATTCGTCGTATGCAATGTGTGAAGCTCCGGCATGCCACGCAATTTCCTAATGACTTGCGACGTCGATTTCCCTACCACCTCGATCAGCATGATTGCGCGAATGCCATCCAGCTCATAATCTTCGCGCACACGCACCGTATAGCCAAGAATCGCACCTGACTCCATCAGACGATCAAGCCTGTTCTGCACTGTCCCACGCGAGACTTGCAGAATATCGGCCAGTTTGGAGAGCGGCGCCCGCCCGTCATGGCGCAAAAGCGAGATGAGATCCCGATCCAGCTGATCGAAAATATGCTTGGCCTGTTGCGTCACCATGTGGTTTGTCCTCTCTCCCCTCGGAATATCTGATCAATTCTGACGAATTGCACAATTTTCACTTTAAATTTGTACAATCACTTATCATT
Source organism: uncultured Cohaesibacter sp. (assembly GCF_963682185.1). Lineage (NCBI taxonomy): Bacteria > Pseudomonadati > Pseudomonadota > Alphaproteobacteria > Hyphomicrobiales > Cohaesibacteraceae > Cohaesibacter > uncultured Cohaesibacter sp. Next base: position 2,539,436 of record NZ_OY821667.1, read on the forward strand.
TATTGAAGGGTTTTGCCATTTTTTCTGAAAATTTGTCTCGCTATTCTTATGGGACAATCATGATCCATCCGCCGCGCCGACCATCATCATGTCATGTGCCCACAGAATGGATCCAAAGGCCTTCAGAGCCGCCTTCATACAGATTTTCAGGAACGCATACCATGCCAGCACCACAGAAAGACACTCTCAATCTTGTTCCCTTTGTCAGCGTCGACAACATGATGAAGCTGATCCTGTCCATCGGCGTAGAAGAAGCGATCGAAGGGATTGCTGCCCAGATTGAAGCCGATTTCAAACGCTGGGAAAGCTTTGACAAGACACCCCGCATCGCATCCCATTCCAAGGAAGGTGTCATCGAGCTGATGCCGACCAGCGATGGCGAAGTCTATGGCTTCAAATATGTCAACGGCCACCCGAAAAACACCAAGGAAGGCCTGCAGACCGTCACCGCTTTCGGACTTCTGGCCGATGTCTATACCGGTTATCCGGTGCTGCTGACGGAAATGACCATTCTCACTGCGCTCAGAACCGCAGCCACCTCCGCCGTTGCCGCCAAATATCTTGCACCAAAGAATGCAAAGATCATGGCGATGATCGGCAACGGGGCACAATGTGAATTTCAGGCGCTGGCCTTCAAGCGCATTTGTGGCATCGATACCGTGCGCCTGTTTGACATTGACCCGATTGCCACCGACAAGGCGGAATTCAACCTGAAAGAGTCCGGCCTCAAGGTTGTGCGCACATCAAGCCATCAGGAATGCGTCTCTGGCGCGGATATCATCACCACCTGCACCGCTGACAAACAGTGCGCCACCATCCTGACCGACAACATGGTCGGCTCCGGCCAGCATATCAACGCCATCGGCGGCGACTGTCCGGGCAAGACGGAGCTGCATGGTGACATTCTGCGCCGTTCGGATATTTTCGTTGAGTATCCGCCACAAACCCGCATTGAAGGCGAAATCCAGCAGCTGGATCCGGACCATCCGGTCAAGGAACTCTGGAAAGTGATGACCGGACAGGAAGAAGGCCGCACCTCCGAAGGTCAGATCACCCTGTTTGATTCCGTCGGCTTTGCCATCGAGGATTTCTCCGCCCTGCGCTACATCCATGATGTCATCAAGGGCACGCCCTTCTACGACAATCTCGACATGCTGGCAGACCCCGACGAGCCACGCGATCTCTACGGCATGATCCGCCGCGCAGAAAAGTCTCTGGCCGCTGCCGAATAGGCCAGGCATCCGGGCTTCAAGCAAACAAATAAATTGCTATTAAAAAGGCCTCTGCGCACTGTGAGGGGGCCTTTTCTTATATCCTCGGCTAATATCCGGTTTTTCCCTTATACGAAAGAATGAACAGGTGCAAGTTGGGTATATTCCAAGTTTTTATTTGCCTACTGGTCAAGGATATTCAGAAAATACAAGAATAAAGTGACAAAATTTTCCTAATTGTTTAGCGAAACCCTTTTGCCTTCATGATCCTCTAGGCAATTGGTGGAATATTTTCTGTCCTACCCCCAGATATCATACGATTATACCTCCATATTACATACCAAAGAGCAATACCGCACACGTAGACGCTCTGCTATCGCCTAAGCATAATAGTCTGAACAACAAACCGAGCATCACCGCACCAAACACGCTCAAAAGGGGATGGTGCACAATTTCAATAGACGAGTTCTGGGAGGAACGCATGTCGGAGAACGTCTATCCTGTACCGACGGATGTGGCATCACATGCCCTGATCGATAACGATGCCTATTTGTCCATGTACAAGCAGTCAGTGGAAGATCCGGAAGCCTTCTGGGGAGAACACGGCAAACGCCTTGATTGGATCAAACCCTTTACCAAGGTGAAGAACACATCCTTCGATTATCACAATGTTTCCATCAAATGGTTCGAAGATGGCACGCTTAATGTCTCTGCCAACTGCATCGACCGTCATCTGGAAAAGCGTGGCGATCAGACCGCGATCATCTGGGAGGGAGATGATCCGGCTGACGACGAGCATATCACCTATAGTCAGCTCCATGAGCGGGTCAGCAAACTGGCCAACGCCTATAAGGAAATGGGCGTCGGCAAGGGTGATCGTATCATTCTTTATCTGCCAATGATCCCGGAAGCAGCCTATGCCATGCTGGCTTCGGCCCGCATCGGCGCCATTCATTCCATCGTCTTTGGCGGCTTTTCGCCTGATGCTCTGGCTGACCGTATCAATGGCTGCGAAGCCAAGCTTGTGGTTACAGCCGACCAGGGCTTACGCGGCGGCCGGACCGTTCCGCTAAAAACCAACGTGGACACCGCGCTTGAAAAGGTCGATCACGACGTCAAAACGCTTGTCGTCAAGCGCACTGGCGGCGACGTGCCCATGACCAGTGGCCGCGATTTCTGGTATGAATATATGGTGGCCAAGGCCTCTGCCGATTGCCCGCCAGAACCGATGAATGCGGAAGATCCGCTCTTCATTCTCTATACGTCCGGCTCCACCGGCAAGCCGAAGGGCGTGGTGCACACCACTGGCGGCTATCTGGTTTACGCCTCCATGACCCATCAATATGTCTTTGACTATCATGAGGGCGATATCTACTGGTGCACCGCAGATGTGGGCTGGGTCACCGGCCATTCCTACATCGTCTATGGTCCGCTCGCCAATGGCGCAACCACGCTGATGTTCGAGGGCGTGCCCAACTATCCATCGCCTTCCCGCTTCTGGGATGTCTGCGACAAGCATAAGGTCAATATTTTCTACACGGCACCAACCGCCATTCGCTCACTGATGGGCGCTGGATCTGAACATGTTGAAAAAGCGGATCTTTCTTCTCTGCGCATTCTTGGCTCAGTGGGGGAACCCATCAATCCTGAAGCCTGGAAATGGTATTATGAAGTGGTCGGTAAAGAGAGATGCCCGATTGTCGATACATGGTGGCAGACGGAAACCGGCGGCATTCTGATCACGCCACTGCCCGGCGCCACCGATCTCAAACCCGGTTCGGCCACGCGTCCCTTCTTTGGTGTTCAGCCGGTCATGCTCGATAATATGGGCAATGAAATCAGGGAAACCGCATGCGAAGGCGTGCTCTGCATTGCCGACAGCTGGCCGGGCCAGATGCGTACGGTCTATGGCGACCATGACCGCTTTGTCTCGACCTATTTCGAAACCTTCAAGGGCTACTATTTCACCGGTGATGGCGCCCGCCGCGATGCAGATGGCTATTACTGGATCACCGGCCGCGTTGATGATGTGATCAACGTTTCCGGCCACCGGATGGGCACGGCAGAAGTGGAAAGCGCTCTGGTGGCTCATGAAAAGGTATCCGAAGCCGCTGTGGTGGGCTATCCGCACGACATCAAGGGTCAGGGCATCTATGTCTATGTCACCCTGATGGAAGGTGAAGAGGAAAGCGAAGAACTGCGCAAAGAACTGCGCAACTGGGTCCGCCATGAAATCGGCCCGATCGCTTCGCCGGACCTCATCCAGTTCGCTCCGGGCCTGCCGAAAACCCGTTCTGGCAAGATCATGCGTCGCATTCTGCGCAAGATCGCCGAAGACGATTTCGGCTCACTGGGCGATACCTCGACACTGGCCGATCCGACCGTGGTGGAAGATCTCATTGATAACCGCCAGAATCGGTAACATCCTGCCAATAGAGCAAAAGAAAAACCCCGTCGGCCAATCCGGCGGGGTTTCTTTTTGCCTTCAACGGTCTGCAGGTCGATGATAACGCATCAAACAGGTGGGAAAGACGATCCCATTTGGCAGCTTGACCTCATCTTCACACACCGCTTCAAACCCAAGCGAATGGTAAAAGGACATCCCGCTCAAGGATGCCTGACAATCAAACTGGACAATATCGGGCGCTGCATTGAGACAACGATCAAAAAGCGCCCGACCGATGCCATGGCGCATCCAATCGGGATGCACGACGAACTGGCGGATATGACCAACGCCAGTGACGCTCGGCAGGCCATGATAATCACGGCTCCAGCCCCCTGCCCCAACCAACACATCGTCATCAGCCTCAGCCACATAAAGCTGGCCGGACTGAATAAGAGGTTTGGAAACCTGAGAAATAAAGGGAACGGATTGTTCAATCAAATCAGGAGCATAAGCACCAGACAGTCCGCTTGAAAAAGACAAGACGCTCAGATGAACAAGAGCTTCAAAATCAGAAAGTGTGGCTGATCGCAGACGGTATGACATCCCAGACACCCATTTTGCGCGCCTTATCCGCGTTTGACAAAGGCCTCGGCCTCTTCAAGGGACATCTCTTCCTCAGCCTCATGCCCGAGTTTTGAGCGTACCTTTTCAAGATCATCCACCAAACCAGCCAGACGCCCTGCAACGCGATCATGAATGATGGCGGCAAGCTCGGGATATTCATCCATCACACGCCGGAAAGTCACGCGTCTGATCTGGATGACTTTAACATCCTCAATCGCCGTAGCCATCGCTGAGCGGCGCGTTTCTGCCATCAAAGCCATTTCACCAATCAGGCTGCCCGGCCCGAGCACCTGGCTTTGGAGATCAAAGCCATTCTCGGAAATCGTCATGCGGATTTGGCCTTCGGTGATGACAAAACCGGAATCGGCCAGATCACCCTGCCGGAAAATCACCTGCTTGGCCCGATAGGCACGCATTTCGGCACCAAAGGCCAACAGACGCAGTTGGTCATTGTCGAAATTGTCAAAGAAAGGGACCTGCTTGAGCAGGTCGATATCACTTGTCAGGCTCATTGATTCTTTTCAACCCGATGAAATCCGAAAAACACCCCACTATAGGCGCGTCTCATCATTGCCTGTCAAGCAGCATCACCAAGCTCTGCCGCAGAAAGATCAATCATCTTCAGGGAACAAGCTTGTAGCCGCCAGACTCGGTGATCAACAGCTCCGCATTGGAAGGGTTTTTCTCGATTTTTTGCCGGAGACGATAAATGTGGGTTTCGAGCGTATGGGTCGTAACGCCTGAATTATAGCCCCAGACTTCATGCAGCAAAACATCGCGGCTAACCGGCTTGTCACCCGAGCGATAGAGATATCTCAAAATCGAGGTTTCTTTTTCGGTGAGCCGCACCTTGCCGCCGGATTCATCTGCCAGAATTTTAGCCGCCGGCTTGAAGGTATATTGCCCAACAGTAAAGGTGGCATCCTCGCTATTTTCGTGCTGACGAAGCTGCGCTCTTATACGCGCCAGAAGCACAGCAAAGCGAAAAGGCTTGGTGACATAGTCATTTGCCCCCGCCTCAAGACCAAGAATCGTGTCTGAATCAGTGTCATGACCGGTGAGCATGATGATCGGAGCCCGGAAATCGCCTTTCCGCAGCAATTTCACCGCTTCGCGCCCATCCATATCAGGCAAGCCAACATCCATGATCAGCAAGTCAAAATGATCCCCACGGGCAGCCTTTACGGCGCCAGCAGCACAATCGGCCTGAGTGATGTCGAATTCCTCATAGAGAGACAACTGTTCGATCAATGCTTCACGCAGCTCGGTGTCATCATCGACCAACAAAATCTTTCTCGCTGTCATCTCATGCTCCTGGCGTTGTCTTAGTCAGAAAATCACAATGGCCTGATTCAAGTCACACTTCGTATTCTATAGATAGAAACACTCACCGACCAGACAAGACCTAGCTCCACTTAAGGACAGCCTAAAGGAAATTCAATTCACAGCCAATCACGTCAGCGTCATGAACGCGTTATCCTTTTGCCATTGCTTAACAACACTCGATCTCGACCTTCTCCAGAAGAGCCATAGCCTCCTCGTCATCATACTCTTCAAACAGGTCCCGTATCAGGTTGATATGGGAGTGAACCAGAAACAAGGCATCTCCCGTTGCAGTATCGCCAGAGCGACTCTTTTCGATCTTTTCAAGAAAGGCTTGCCAATAAGCATTGTCGCTCGCAGGCCCCTTGGCCAACCGCTCGATGAAACCGACGATCCGTTCCGCATTCCTATCGCATTCAATGCCGATGAAACTGACATATCGATCCGTTGCTGTGTTGTCTTGGTCTTGTGACATCTTTCACCTTTGCCATCCACGGCAAATATTCCGCCGTCGCTTTTATATCTCGTTTTCACTAGCAGATCCGCTTTGAGACGCGGTAGCCCACCTAACTCCGATGCTAATGCAAGATGAATGCCGCTCAGTGGGCAGACGAATAAAAATTTCAAAGACATAGATTTCTTTTCACAATCGGCAGAAAAGCACCAAAAACAAGGAAAGATCCATCTAGAGACACATATTCCAATTGTTGCATTATCTTCCTGCCACTGACAAAGAGCAGACAAAACGCGCCTTTCGTTCTCTTTGCGACAATGCTACAGGCTTATAAGGAAAGACGGGTAAGAGGGAATAGAAATGGCAGGAATTCTAAGCGGGATTACCGTTCGCCAGAAACCGGGTCATGACAGCAAAGGCCTGCTCACATTTGGCAATCAGACCGTGCCTTGTGCCCTTGGTCGCAGCGGTATGGGGCCCATCAAACTTGAAGGCAATGGCGTCACCCCGATTCTGACAACCCGCATGCTTTATGGCTTCTATCGTCCGGACAGAGAAAAGCGCCCTCTCTCCGCTATCCCCTTTTATCCCATGCAAACAGACATGGGCTGGTGCGACGAAGCAGAGCACAGATGCTATAACCGATTGGTTTCTTTGCCCTTTGAAGCTTCACACGAGACCATGTGGCGCGAGGATCCACTTTATGATCTGGTGGTCGTGCTCGATATCAACATCGCCCCGCGCGCCAAAAGACGCGGCAGCGCGATTTTCATGCATGTGGCAAGAGAAGGCTATACGCCAACCGAAGGCTGTATCGCCTTGAAGAAAGGCGATCTGCGGCGCTTGCTTGGCTGCATGTCTCCTGAAACCAGAATTGATATCGCCCGTTAGATCTTGGATCTGGCAAAAGAACGGAGGCTTGATGCCTCCTTAATCCTTCTTTTGCTTACGATGACCAAAGATGGCACTGCCAACGCGAACATAGGTGGCGCCCTGTTTGATGGCTTCGGTGTAATCCGAACTCATCCCCATGGACAGTTCTTTGATATCATTGCGTTTGGCAATTTTACGCAGCATCTTGAAGTGAGGCTTCGGATCTTCATCAAACGGCGGGATGCACATCAAACCGCGGATGCTAAGGCCGAGCTCAACCTGACAAAAACCAATGAAATCATCAGCTTCATCTGGCAGGATACCGGCTTTCTGTGGCTCTGCACCGGTGTTGATCTGGATGAACAGATCCAGTTCCCGGCTCTGCTTTTCCATTTCCACGCGAATGGAGCGCGCGATTTTCTTGCGATCGATGGTATGAATGACGTCAAACAGCGCAACGGCGTCCTTGGCCTTATTGGACTGCAGCGGCCCGATAAGGTGCAATTCGACACCCTCATAGGCTTCGCGCAATTGAGGCCACTTGGCCTTGGCTTCCTGAACCTTGTTTTCGCCAAAGACCCTTTGACCGGTCTTCAAGGCCTTTTCGATCACGTCAGCATCGAAGGTTTTTGAAACAGCGATGAGTGTTACGCTCCCATCCTCCCGTCCGGCTTCCTTTTCGCACTCCGTTATGGCTTGTTGAACCTCTGCCAAATGGGACGATATACTCATCTTGATTTTTTATACCTCTTGAAAGCACTTTCGGCGATTTGATTGATTGATCTAGCTCGAAAATGCGCCTAACTGATGCAGAATGTGATAATTCCAGCGTCCACATCATATGGATGAGTTGTTCACTGGTCCAGACACTTTATGCGTTGATATGCCTGCATTATGCACGATAAATTAGCCTCAACGCGCTCTCATCGCAAGATTGAACCGCATCAGGGCCAGATCTCACCTTAAAGGACTTGACGGAAGGTATGAATTCTGTTGATGGTCGGGCCTGAAAGTGACTTGGAGCGCATCCCCGGAAAGTCGCTCGACTTTTTGCATTGGGATTCGCGTAAATACAGATGAATAGAGCATTTTCGCTGATTTCTGAATTACCGAAAATGCTCTAGAGACGAGGCATTGGCGACGATCCATGGCTAATGAACGCTACAACGCACGCGAAGCGGAAGTTCGCTGGCAAAAGACCTGGGATACCCAGAAAATCTTCCAAACCACGAATGAAGACCCACGACCAAAATATTACGTGTTGGAGATGTTCCCCTATCCATCCGGTCGCATTCATATCGGCCATGTGCGCAACTATACCATGGGTGACGTCGTCGCCCGTTATAAACGCGCCAAGGGCTTTAATGTTCTGCACCCGATGGGATGGGATGCATTCGGCATGCCGGCGGAAAATGCCGCCATGCAGAACAAGATCCACCCCAAAGACTGGACCTACGAAAATATCGCAACCATGCGCGCCCAGCTGAAGCTGATGGGCCTGTCGCTGGATTGGGAACGCGAATTTGCAACCTGCGACGTGGATTACTATCACCGTCAGCAGATGCTCTTCCTCGACTTTGTCGAAAAGGGCCTCGCCTATCGCAAAAACGCCAAGGTCAACTGGGACCCGGTAGACCAGACGGTTCTGGCCAACGAACAGGTCATTGACGGCAAGGGCTGGCGTTCCGGCGCTGAAGTTGAACAGCGCGAACTGACACAGTGGTTCTTCAAAATCACCGATTTCGCTGACGATTTGCTCTCTGAAATCGACAATCTGACCCGCTGGCCTGACAAGGTGCGCCTCATGCAGCGCAACTGGATCGGTAAATCCGAGGGCCTGCAGGTCCGCTTCCAGCTGAGCGAAGAAGTGCATGGCCATAGTGAAGTGGAAATCTTTACTACCCGCCCTGACACGCTGTTTGGTGCATCCTTCATGGGCCTGTCGGCAGACCATCCACTGACCAAGGAACTGGCCAAGGACAATGCCGAGCTGGCAGCCTTTGTTGAAGAATGCCACAAGATGGGCACCTCCGCTGCAGAGTTGGAAACAGCCGAGAAATTTGGTTTTGATACCGGTCTAAAAGTTGTCCATCCTCTTGATTCTTCAATTGAATTGCCGATCTACGTCGCCAACTTCATCTTGATGGATTACGGTACCGGCGCTATCTTTGGCTGTCCGGCCCATGACCAGCGCGACCTTGATTTCGCCCGCAAATATGGGCTGACGGTTACCCCTGTTGTGCTGCCGAAAGACGCAGATCCGGCAAGCTTCACAGTCGCTGATGAAGCCTATACCGGAGAAGGTACCATCTTCAATTCCGAGTTCCTCGATGGCATGAGCATTGACGCTGCCAAAGATGCGGTTGCTTCCAAACTGGAAGCCATCACGATCGGCGACAAGCCTCAGGCCCTGCGCAAGACCCAATATCGTCTGCGTGACTGGGGTATTTCCCGTCAGCGCTATTGGGGCTGCCCGATTCCGATGGTCCATTGCCCCGATTGTGGCGTGGTTCCGGAGAAAAAAGAAAATCTGCCAATCAAGCTGCCGGACGACATCAATTTTGACAAGCCGGGCAACCCGCTTGACCGTCATCCGACCTGGCGGGATTGCACCTGCCCCAAATGCGGCAAGCCAGCCAAACGCGAAACCGACACCATGGACACCTTCGTGGATAGTTCCTGGTATTTCGCGCGTTTTACTGCGCCTTTGGAAACCAGCCCGACCGACAAGAAGGCTGTCGATGAATGGCTGCCGGTTGACCAATATATCGGCGGTATCGAGCATGCCATTCTGCATCTGCTCTATTCCCGCTTCTTTGCCCGCGCCATGTGCGAAACCGGCCATATGACGGTCAAAGAGCCCTTCCAGGGCCTCTTCACCCAGGGCATGGTCGTACATGAAACCTATAAAGGTGAAGATGGTCGCTGGGTATCGCCAGCAGAGATCACCGTTTCTGAAAAAGACGGCAAACGCAGCGCTGTCCATAAAGAAACCGGCGAAACCATCACCATCGGCTCCATTGAGAAGATGTCGAAATCCAAGAAGAATACCGTGGATCCGACCGACATTATCGAAACCTACGGTGCCGACACCGCCCGTTGGTTCATGCTCTCTGACAGCCCTCCGGAACGCGACGTCATCTGGACTGAAGCAGGTGCAGAAGGCGCCCATCGCTTCATTCAGCGCATCTGGCGTCTGACACTTGATGTATCTGAATTCCTTGACTTTTCTGCGCTCTCCAAGCCGGAAGCCCTGTCTGGTGAAGCCCTCGCCCTGCGCAAGCTGACCCACAAGACACTGGCAACCGTGGAAAGCACCATCGAGCAACTCGGCTTCAACCGTGCCGTTGCCCAGATCTATCAGCTGGTCAATGCCATTGCATCCGCAGCCAAAAAAGAAAAACTGGACAAGGATGCATCCCTTTGTTGGGTTGTTGACGAATCCATGCAGCTTCTGTTGCTGATGTGCTCCCCGATGATGCCGCATCTGGCCGAGGAATGTTGGTCTCAGCTTGGCAAGGATGGGCTCGTTTCCACGCAGAGCTGGCCGCAAGCGGACAGCGCCATGTTGACGGAAGATGAAATAACACTGCCAATCCAGATCAACGGTAAAAAGCGCGGTGAATTAACCGTTGCCGCGGACGCAGATAAAGATACAATCGAGAAGGCTGTACTCGCATCTGAACCCGTACTCAAAGCACTGGATGGCAAAGCTCCGCGCAAGGTCATTGTCGTGCCCAAAAGGATCGTCAATGTTGTTATCTGACAATCATAACAAGACGAAAATTCTGACCCTGGCCCTCTTTGTAGGCCTGGGTCTTGGCCTTTCTGCCTGTCAGGTTCGTCCACTTTATTCATCGACCACGGCAACCGGCCAAACACTTGCATCCGAGCTTTCTTCAGTGGAAATTGCCCCTGCTGACAATCGAATCGAGCAGGAAATTCGCAACAATCTGATCTTCGCCTTCACCGGTGGTGGATCGCCAGAAGCACCGGCTTACAAGCTGGTTCTGGATACCAAAACCACCAGCGATGACCTGACGATCGAAAGCGGAACTGGTCTTGCAAAAACCACCCGCGTCGGCATGACTGCCACATATACGCTCATCAAGCTCTCTGACAAATCTACGGCAACCAAGGGTTCCAGCTATTTTACGGCTGAATTTTCGCGAAGCACCCAGCGTTTTGCCAACGATCGCGCCAAGCTTGACGCTGAAAATCGTGCCGCTGAACAAATTGCCAATGATATTCAGCTGCGCCTGTCTGCCTTCTTTGCGGCAGGTACATAATATCGGATTAAGGCCGTCTGTTTTTAAGGAGCAGACGGCCTTTATCCTGTTTTCCGACTGCAAAACCCGTTTTTCAAAGGCAAACAATGGCGCAAATCAAGACCAATATGGTCGATAGCTATCTGGTCAAACCCAATTATGCCCACAAGGTCATTCTGATTTATGGCCAGGATACGGGTCTTGTTACAGAACGCGCCGAACGCCTTGCAAAAACCTATCTCAAGGACAATTCAGATCCCTTTGCTGTGATCCGTCTGGATTCTGCGGATATCGCATCTGATCCCCTGCGTCTGGCCGATGAAGCCAATACCATTTCGATGTTTGGCGGCAACCGCGTCATCACCGTTCAGATGAGCGGCAGCAAATCGATCATGCCAGCGCTGGAACCCGTTTTGTCCACCCCGCCTCAAGATGCCTTCATCATCATCAAGGCGGCTGACCTTAAAAAATCGGCTCCCTTGCGCAAGGCCTTAGAAAAGGCACTGAGCGCAGTCACCCTGCCCTGCTATATGGACGCCAGAGAAGCCCTCAACGGCATCATAGACGAAGAATTAGCCCTCTCACGCCTCTCCATCACAAAGAATGCCCGAACGATGCTTCTGGACAATCTGGGCGCCGACAGAATGGCCTCCCGTGCCGAGGTTCAAAAGCTCTGCCTCTTTGCCATGGATGATGGGGAAATCACCGAGCAGCATATCGAAGATATCGTCGGCGATGCTTCCAACCAACAGATTGATATGATTGTTGATTCTGCCGCTCTTGGAAGAACTGGCGAGTTGGACAGACGCCTTGAACAAATTCTCGGCTCCGGCAATCATCCCGCCGTCATTGGTTCAGCAGCTTTGCGTCATTTTCAGATGCTCGAACGCGCCCTAAGCCTGATGGACAAAGGCACTCCGCCCGCCTCAGCGCTTGATAAGGCCGCCCCAATGCTTCATTTCAAGCGCAAACCGCTTATTCAGAGCCAATTGCGTATATGGGACAGCAAAAAGGCATCCCGCGCCTGTGAATTGCTCTCCCAGAGCCTGGCAAACAGCCGCAAGCATTATCAATTGGCGCCCACAGTGATCTCCGAGACCCTTCTGATGATCTCGGCAACGGCACAACGCAGTAACCGCTAAGCCATATTATTCCCATCTGGATATTGTTTCACGTGAATCGTTTTTTGAATCAGTAAGTTGCTTTTCCGATCTCTCTTTGTGTGAAAACAAATAGGGATTGCTCCCTCTGTGCTCTCCTGATCAGCATTTCAATAAATCACTAAGCCACAGCAAAGCCAGCATCCCAAGCCAAAGTCGTTTCACGTGAATCAACCCTATTGGTCCATGCACCCTCTAGGTCCTAAACACGCGCCCACAATATAGCCCGAATAACTCTCTCCACTGCCTTTTCACTGCCCAAGATTGACTTTAATTTTTAATCATTTGAACCTGTTGCGACGTACAGAAGCATAAAGCGGATCGGGTAAGATTTGCAAAACGGCCCCAACGTCTGGAAAGCATAATGACACTCAACAGAATCCGGAAGAATGGGTCTCACGCAGCCTATTTTGCCATGATTACCGTCTTCTTGGACGCTTTCGGAATTGCCTTTATTTCTCCAGTTCTACCGGATCTTCTGGAGCAAATAACGGGAAGCAGCTTGGGCAACGCAGCAATCTTTGGCGGCTACCTGACATTCATCTACGCTTTCATGCAATTCATTGTCTCCCCCATTTTGGGAAATCTCTCCGATAGCTTCGGCCGCAGACCTATCCTCGTCGTCTCTCTTGGCGCCTTGGGCATTGACTATCTGATCATGGGCTTTGCCAATTCCCTTTGGCTGCTGTTTTTTGGCCGCTTTATTGCTGGAATTTTTGGCGCAACCCACGCCACGGCTTCTGCCTTCATTTCAGATATTTCGAACGGAAAGCAGCGCACACGCAATTTCGGCCTGTTGGGTGCCAGCTTTGGTGCCGGATTTGTGGCTGGCCCCTTGATTGGTGGCATGCTCACAGACTATGGCGTACGCGTACCCTTTTTTGCGGCTTTCTTCTTGATATTACTCAATTTTATCTACGGGCTACTCATATTCCCCGAGAGCCTGCCCAAGGAGAAAAGACGAAAGTTTACGCTGACCGGCATCAATCCCTTCAAGGGACTTGCCGAATGCACACGCTTTCCATCCATAATGCCCCTATTTCTGGCGCTCTTTCTCTTTCTCGTCGCGGACCATGTTTATGTGTCTGTGTGGCCCTATTATACGCGCGAAGCCTTCGAATGGAGCAGCCGCCAGGTCGGACTAACCTTGGCCATCTTTGGCTTTTTTCATGCCCTTACGCAGGCTTTTCTGGTCGGTGCTCTTCTCAAAAAACATGATGAGTTGACCATTGCCTTGATTGGTATTGTCAGCAGCGCGGCGATCATGGCAATACTGCTCTTCATCACACAGGGATGGGTCATCTATGCCTTCTTGCCTTTCACCGCGCTTGGTGGCTTGGCAACACCCGGTCTGCAATCTCTCATGACCCAGAGAGTGCCGGAAACCCATCAGGGACAATTGCAAGGTGGAATTGGCAGTCTCACCAGTCTCACGACAATTCTGAGCCCGCTGATTATGACCCGCACCTTTTATTTCTTCACTCAAGACCACACTGCCTACTATCACCCCGCAGGCGTATTCGGCCTTTCTGCCTTTGTATGTCTGTTGGCAATGATCCCTCTGGCCTGCTTTTACAAACGCCATCGACACTGAAACCAACGTTGAGCACCAAACGCTCTCAACTCAAAACGCGCATTTCAGTAAGGTAAGCAACAAAAAAGGGAGCCAAAATGGCTCCCTTTTCTACAATATCTATCATTGAACGCGGATTATTGCTTTTCCAGAATGGCAATAATCGCATCGAGCTGCTCAAGCGATTTATACTGAATCTTGAGCTCCCCACCCTTTTTCTTGGGTGCGATAAAAACATTCCAGCCGAGACGATCCGTCAAACGCTTTTCCAAGGCCACCGTATCCGCATCTTTTTCCTTTTTCGGCTTTGGTTCCTTGACCTTTTCCTTTTCCTGACCAGCTTTTTCAGCATCGCGTACGGTCATACCGTCTTCAACGATACGCCGCGCCAGCTCCTCAGGATTCTCTGCCGTGATCAAGGCGCGTGCATGGCCAGCGGTCAATTCGCCCTTTTTGAGATAATCCTTGATGCTTTCCGGAAGCTTCAACAGCCGCAAGGTGTTGGCCACATGAGAGCGGCTTTTGCCAATAACGTCAGCGAGTTCAGCCTGCGTATAATCAAACTCGGCGATCAACTGATCATAGCCAAGTGCTTCCTCCAGTGCATTCAGATCCGCACGCTGAACGTTTTCGATGATCGCAAGTTCGAGGGCTTCCTTGTCATTCACATCATGAATAAGAACGGGGACCTCGTGCAAGCCAGCTGCCTGGGCAGCACGCCAACGACGTTCACCAGCAATGATCTCGTAGGAATCTTCCTCATCTTTTACCGCACGACAAAGAATAGGGTTCATGATCCCCTTTTCCTTGACTGATCTGGTCAGATCATCGAGATCCTTTTCAACGAAATCCTGACGTGGGTTCCGCGGGTTTGGCCGTAAAAACTCGATAGGAATACGCCGTTGAGAGCGAGCGCGCTCAATCGCCTGCGCTTCATTATCCATATCTCCGATCAGAGCCGCCAATCCACGCCCCAAACGTTTGCCTTCAGCTGGTTTTTTTGCCATTTTTCCGCATTCCCATCAAACCCGTATAGCCCCTAAGCAATCGGGCCAGACTTCCCTTTGTCACAGTTATGCTGACCCGACAATCAGGCAGCCTTGTTACGCAATTTCTTCTCGCGCTGGATAATCTCAGATGCGAGTTTCAAATAAGCCTGACTGCCCGAGCATTTCAGATCGTAAAGCAAAGCCGGTTTACCATAGGATGGTGCTTCAGAAACGCGCACATTGCGTGGGATAATCGTCTCATAAACTTTATCCCCCATATGCTCACGCACATCTTCAACCACCTGATTGGACAGATTATTCCGACTATCATACATGGTCATCACAATACCATGGATAGAAAGTTCAGGGTTCAGGGCACCTTTGACCTGATTCACAGTCTGAATGAGCTGGGTCAAACCTTCAAGCGCGAAAAACTCGCATTGCAGCGGAACAAGAATGGAATGCGCTGCCGCCATCGCATTGATGGTCAAAAGGTTTAGAGACGGAGGACAATCGATCAACACATAGGTGAAGCGCTTTTCCTCTGGAATTTCATCACCCATTTTTCCGTGCGTTTCGATGGCCTTGCGCAAACGGAAAGCGCGATCCTTATCACCCGAAATTTCTTGTTCAAGCCCAAGAAGA
This sequence comes from uncultured Cohaesibacter sp., assembly GCF_963682185.1. Lineage (NCBI taxonomy): Bacteria > Pseudomonadati > Pseudomonadota > Alphaproteobacteria > Hyphomicrobiales > Cohaesibacteraceae > Cohaesibacter > uncultured Cohaesibacter sp. Next base: position 2,554,942 of record NZ_OY821667.1, read on the forward strand.
TCCATTGTCGAAGCCGCAACAGACAGACGCGGCACGGCAGTCGGGATGGCAGCTTCCATCAGCGTTGCTTCATTGAGAAGCAATTCCGCGGTAGAAACCTGACGCGCCTTACGATCAATGCCCAATCCGGTACTGGCGTTGCCCTGAGGATCGACATCCACGATGAGAACCGTTTCTCCAATCGCCGCCAAAGCGGTACCCAAATTGATTGCAGTTGTTGTTTTCCCTACGCCGCCCTTCTGATTAGCAAGAGTCAGAACGCGGGGAGATTCAGGTAGTGAACTCATAAAGTGGCCTCACTTCGCATTTGTTTCACTATGCGTTTTTGGGTGATAAGCGGCGCAGAATAACGATCCGCGCTTCGGGATCCGTTCTGCTCACTTGTTGTACCAGATCTATATTCCAGCTAACACTGGCCTCTCGCAATTCTCGATCAAAGTCCCGACCTTTGTGGAAAACACCCACACAAGTTTCACAAATGTGGGGATGAACAAAAGAACAGAGTTTATCGAGAGAAGCGAGGGCTCGAGCACTAAAGGCATCCACCGGACCGGACCAATCTTTCAACACCGATTCGATCCTGTCTCCATGCACAACAACATTGAGCCCCAACTCGCGAGCAACTGTCTTGAGAAACGCACCTTTCCGGCCATTGCTTTCGATCATATGGACCGAGTAATCCTCACCCGTATCATCCAGCAGAATAGCAGTCACCAGCCCCGGAAATCCGGCGCCAGACCCAAGATCAATCCAGTGGCGAGCTTGCGGATAAGCCGCATAGATCTGCACGCTGTCCGCTATGTGGCGCACCCAGATTTCATCAAGGGTTTTCGGAGCTACAAGATTCTGCGCTGGCTGCCACTTACGCACCAGAGCCTCGTAGCGTCCCAGCTTTTCCAGTGATTCACGTGAAACCGGAAGCATTGAATTGATCAACTCAATGCCACGTTCCTTAGCGTCCATATGATCTTTCCATTCCCTTCAAACCGTCTGTAGGAGCGCAGCACCCTGCCCGCCTGAAAGCCGGTATCTATCAATATTACATACGCTTGCTATGTGCCAAAACAAGCGTCAAAGCCGCTGGCGTCATTCCATCGATACGCGAGGCCTGCCCAAGAGTCTGCGGACGGACATGATTAAGCTTCTGCTTTAATTCGTTGGACAGTCCGTTGATATCTTCAAAGACAAGACTAGATGGAATCACCAAGGCCTCATCCTTCTTGAAGGTCTCGATATCATCAGTCTGCTTTTTCATATAGACCTGATAGAGCGCTTCGATCTCAAGCTGCTTGCGCACCTTGGGCGAAAAATTCCCAAATTCGGACCACACTTCGGTCAAGCGATCGAGGGTTAAATCCGGATAAGCCAGAAGCTCATAGGCTGTGCGGCGCTGACCGTCCTTGTTGATTTTAAGACCCACCCGTTCCGCTTCATTTGGCGTCAAACTCTTTTCCTGGGCCAGAGCTGTAATGGCCCGAAGCTCTTCCTTCTTCTGCCCGAAAGCCTTACGCCGCTCTTCGCCGATCAGACCCCATCCATCAGCCTTATCCGTCAAGCGCTGATCAGCATTGTCCGCGCGCAGAGAAAGACGATATTCCGCCCGCGAGGTAAACATCCGATAGGGTTCCATCACACCGCGTGTAATCAGGTCATCAATCATCACACCGATATAGGCATCGGATCGTCCGAGAACCACACCATCCTGATCGCCACATTGACGCGCTGCATTCATGCCAGCAATCAAACCTTGAGCTCCTGCCTCTTCATAGCCGGTCGTCCCATTAATCTGACCTGCCAGATACAAGCCGGATACCCTCTTGGTTTCAAGCGTCGCCTTTAGCTCGGTCGGGTCAATATAGTCATATTCAATCGCGTAGCCATATTGCTTGATCTCGACATTCTCAAGTCCCGGGATAGACCGGATATAGGCATCCTGAACATCTTCCGGCAGCGAGGTCGAAATACCATTGGGATAGATCGTATCAACATCAAGTCCTTCAGGTTCAAGAAACACCTGATGCCCATCCCTATCACCAAAGCGATTGATTTTATCTTCGATAGACGGACAATAGCGCGGCCCTACCCCTTCGATTTTACCCGAATACATCGCGGACTTATGGATATTCTCACGAATGATCTGGTGTGTTTTCGGCACGGTACGGGTCACATGACAATCAATCTGCGGTGTCGTGATAGCATTCGTCAGGTAGGAAAAGGCGACAGGTTCATCATCCCCTGGCTGTGTACCAAGCGAGGAATAATCAATTGTGTTGCCATTCAAGCGCGCCGGGGTCCCTGTCTTCAGCCGCCCCAATCGGAAATTCTCTGACATCAAACGCAAAGACAAATCATTGGCTGCCGGATCACCCATCCGACCAGCGGAAAAGCTCTTTTGCCCGATATGAATAAGTCCGCGCAGAAAGGTGCCTGTCGTCAAAACGACCGCACCGCAGGCTATTTCCTTACCGTCAGACAAGGTCACACTGGTCACGCGCCCCTCATCGATAGACATATCGGCAACTTCCCCATCGACAATAATAAGATTGGGAATGTCCGCCAGAAGCGCTTGCACCGCATTTCGATAGAGCTTGCGATCTTCCTGCGCACGCGGCCCCTGAACTGCAGGTCCCTTACGCCGATTGAGCAGACGAAACTGGATCCCGCCTTTATCCGCAGCAAGCCCCATAACCCCGCCCAGAGCATCAATCTCACGAACGAGGTGACCCTTACCCAATCCGCCGATTGCCGGATTACAAGACATTACACCGATTGTCTGTCGACTATGGGTTACCAACGCAACCGTCGCACCAACACGCGCAGCGGCTGCTGCAGCTTCAGCACCTGCATGACCACCACCAACAACCACTACATCAACTCGGTTCATCCATATCCTCTTATGTCTTCAGCCAACATCGGACAGAGCATTATCATCGGCGCGAGCCCGAACGCCAAGAAGACCTTCCCTAAAGCGTTAACTCGCAGACCCCCAATTCTTCAGAACTTGTTTACATCTCACATGATAGCCTGAATCGGGTCGAAATTCAGGATTCACGTGAAACACGTCAAACCCGCAGATTTTCGCTATATAGCACGGATTCACGTGAAACTATTGGGATAAATTCCTCGTTTGATGATTCACGTGAAACAGAGTCAATCCTGAAATTAAAAAACTATGTTTCACGTGAAACGATCCACTATTTACCCACACAGAACTGTGAAAAAATTACACCGAGCATTTCCTCGACATCAATTCTTCCAGTGATCTTCCCCAGCTCATCCCCAGCCTGACGCAAGAATTCTGATCGAATTTCTATAGGCGACTCTGTATAGATAAGGGAATTATTAACATTATCCACACAGGAAAGCAGATATTTTCTGTGACGCTCACGGGTTATAAGCACATCTTCAGCCCCATCAAACAGGGATTCTATTTGTTTCACAAACGAATCGTAAAAGAAATCCATCCCTTTGCCTGTTTTAACCGAGGCTGAAAAGACCATTTCCTTATCATCGCCTTTACCATTGGCATGAAACGGATCCGAATCGATTCGATCCTGTTTGTTAAACAGAACCATTCGTCGTGCGTGACTGCTCAGCTCCACCCGTTCCTCAGGATGAGTACCGTCCACAACTTCAATCAACAGATCCGCATTCTCGCTTTTTTCCAAAGCGCGACGTATCCCTTCCCGCTCGACGACATTGTCTGACTCTCTCAATCCAGCCGTATCAATCATCGTCACCGGATAGCCTTCGATATCCAGATGCAGTTCCAAAAGGTCACGTGTCGTGCCGGCTTCTTCAGTCACGATGGCCACATCCCGTTTGGCAAACCAATTGAGCAAGGACGACTTTCCCGCATTGGGATGACCGGCAAGTACGACGGTCAATCCGTTGCGCAAGCGCTCCCCATGATCGGCCTTGGAAAGGTGGCGTTCGATATCAGCCTTCAACTCTTTCAGCTTTGGCCAGATTACATCGGAAATCGCGCCCGGAATATCTTCTTCATCAGAAAAATCCAGCTCTGCTTCAATCATGCTCCGTGCCTGAAGCAAGATCTCTCGCCAGCCATCAATGACACTCTTATGGGCTCCGCTCGCCTGACGGATTGCCTGTTTGCGCTGATTTTCCGTTTCGGCCTGAATGAGATCGGCCAAGCCCTCAACAGCTGTCAGATCATATTTCCCGTTCTCAAACGCCCGCCGTGTGAACTCCCCTGCTTCGGCCAGACGACAAGTTTCGAACCGACCCAGAATTTCAAGCATGGCCTTAACCACTGCCCGCCCGCCATGAAGATGAAACTCGACGGCTTCTTCACCAGTGAAGGATTTGGTGTCGGGAAAAACGATGACCAGTGCCTGGTCAATGATATCACCGCTATCGGGATCGGACAGATAACGCAAGGCTGCAAAACGCGGTTTGGGTTCCTTGTCGATCAGCTTGTTCATGACAAACCGCGCCTTGGGGCCGGACAAACGAATCACGGCAACACCAGCCGGAACCGCTCCGCTGGAAAGGGCAAAAATGGTATCTTGCGTCATGAGATCAATCCCTGCGCCCCAAAAGCTGTGGGTCGCATGCTGTGCATTTGCAATGTTGATTGTTTCAGAACCGAATCCATCTGCATCAACCGGCCTGCCAAAAGGTCAGATCTACGCCAGTTATGCCGACCCGACCATCAGGCTGACAATCTGGTTATCCCATCGATTTCGCGGAAGATCCGAATATATCAAGAGCAGGTTTCTGGTGATCCAGAAGAGGAGATCACAAAATGAAAGCCGCCCAACGACTGTCAGACGGCTTTCTAATCTTTTACATGCGATTGGGCAAGCCCAATTTACAAGCGGATGCAGGACATCAGGTATTCATATTGTCGAAGAATTCCGCATTGTCCTTTGTTGCACGCAATTTATCGAGCAGGAACTCGATGGCATCAACGTTGCTCATGGCACCAAGAATACGACGCAGAACAAAGACCTTCTGCAGATCTTTCCTGTCGACCATAAGCTCTTCCTTACGGGTACCCGATTTGAGGATATCCATGGCAGGGAAGATACGCTTGTCGGAAACCTTGCGATCAAGAACGATTTCGGCGTTACCCGTGCCCTTGAATTCTTCGAAGATAACCTCGTCCATGCGACTACCCGTATCAATCAGGGCGGTGGCGATGATCGTTAGCGATCCACCTTCCTCGATATTACGGGCTGCACCAAAGAAGCGCTTCGGACGCTGCAACGCGTTGGCATCCACACCACCGGTCAAAACTTTACCGGAAGACGGAATAACCGTGTTGTAGGCACGCCCAAGACGCGTAATGGAATCGAGCAGAATAACCACATCACGGCCGTGTTCGACCAGACGCTTGGCCTTTTCGATCACCATTTCGGCAACCTGCACGTGACGGGAAGCTGGCTCATCAAACGTGGATGAGACTACTTCACCATTCACCGTCCGTTTCATGTCAGTCACCTCCTCGGGGCGCTCGTCAATGAGCAGCACGATAAGGCAACTGTCCGGATGGTTGGCAGTGATCGACTTGGCGATATTCTGCAACAGAACCGTTTTACCGGTACGCGGTGGCGCAACGATCAAGGCACGCTGTCCCTTGCCGAGCGGCGCAACCAGATCGATCACTCGACTGGACATGTCCTTCCCGGTTGGATCAGTCGCCTCAAGTTTGAAGCGTTCATCAGGATGCAACGGCGTCAGGTTATCGAAATGAACCTTGTGACGCGCCTTGTCCGGATCTTCAAAGTTGACAGTATTCACCTTCAGAAGGGCAAAATAGCGTTCGCCTTCCTTCGGGCTGCGAATATGTCCTTCCACCGTATCCCCCGTACGCAAGGAAAAGCGCCGGATCTGGGAAGGTGAAATGTAGATGTCGTCCGGGCCAGGCAAATAGTTTGCATCTGGCGACCGCAGAAAACCGAAACCGTCCTGTAGTACCTCGACGACACCTTCGCCGATGATATCAGTTTCTTGTTCTGCAAGCTGTTTGAGGATCGCAAAAAGCAGCTCCTGCTTTCGCAGCGTACTGGCATTTTCGACCTCGAGCTCTTCAGCAAAATTCAGTAGCTCTGTCGGAGATTTTTTTTTGAGTTCTTTTAGTTTCATTTCGCGCATAGCGAAACTCTCATATAAGGGATAAGCAACCAAGGGAAAAAGGTAGGAAGAAAACAAGGCACTGTTGTTTGTTATTGTGCCTCGCTAGAACCTTGGAAAACAAAGGAAAGAAAGCGTCTCCAAGGTATTCATCGTTAGAAACGATTTCGCGGAACATAGCTGCTTCGCATAGACTGGGCAAGCCCTGTGATACAAAAATATGTCGCAAGACCAGATGAAAGGGCCAAATTGAGACGAATTGCTAGTCTCAAACCCCGAATTTGCCGTCAGTAAAAGGGTTTAACAACAGCAAGAATGACAATTGCCACCATCAACAGTGTGGGAACTTCGTTGAAATAACGATAGTAGACATGGTCCTTGCGATTTTCATCAGCAGCAAAGACACGCACATAGCGTGCACACACCATATGGTAAGCGGTCATCAGGCTTACAAGAAGAAACTTGATGTGCAGCCAAATGGCATCAGCAGTCCAAATGCCATGACCAAAGGCCAGCCACAAACCGAAAATCCAAGATGCAATCAGCGAAGGGTTCATGATGCCCTTCAACAATTTGCGTTCCATGACCTTGAATATTTCAGATTTCTCGGACCCGACCTCAGACATTGCATGATAGACGAACAATCGCGGCAAATAGAAAATCCCTGCCATCCATGTGATGACAGAGATGATATGCAGGGCCTTTGTCCACTCATAGGGAAGAAATTCCAGAAAATCCATTTCAGTCCTCAATTCACTTGAACAAAAGCCCGGTCATTTGCTCGTTCAAAACCACGCTTAGCCCCTATAGGAACGCACGCGCTGAATCAGTCGATGAACCAGATCGATATTGCCTTGCGGGGAGATACCATGACCCAGATTGAAAATAAAAGATCCATTGCTCCAGGACGCCATGATCCGGTCAATGGATTCATCCAGATGTCGTTCGTCAGACATCAACAAGGTCGGATCCAGATTGCCCTGCAAAGCTACCTTCGGCTGCAAGACATCCCGCGCCCAGTCCAGTGGTACGGTCCAGTCCAACCCGATGGCATTTACGCCTGTGGCCTCAACAAAATCGACGAGCCGCACACCCGCCCCTTTTGGAAAACCGATAATCTTTGCGTCCGGAATTTGAGCGCGGACACCTGCCACGATTCTGGCGATGGGATCACGAGAAGCCGAAAGATAGAGCGCATCATCCAGCACACCTGCCCAGCTATCAAAAATCTGCACCGCATCGGCGCCTGATTGCAGCTGTTTGACCAGATAAAGAATAGACGCTTCGACCAGCACATCGATCAGGGCATGAAAAGCCTCTGGATGCTTGCGTGCAAACAAACGGGCGGGCGCCTGATCCGGCGTGCCATGCCCTGCGATCATATAGGTGGCAACGGTCCAGGGAGCACCACAAAATCCAAGAAAGGTGGTTTCCCCCGGTAGCCCTTCCCGAATCTTTCCAATTGCTTCGAAAACCGGTTTAAGATTCTCCAGAACGATCGAAGGATCAAGATCCTTGATTTCTTCAGGAGAGATCGGATCGAGCTGCGGTCCTTCCCCTTGAACAAACCTTACCGAACGCCCAAGTGCATCAGGAATCACGAGAATATCGGAAAACAGGATCGCTGCATCAAAGCCAAATCGACGAATGGGCTGAAGAGTTACTTCGCAAGCCAAATCAGGATTGTAGCAAAGGGAGAGAAAGCTTCCTGCCTCTGCCCTGGTGGCACGATATTCAGGAAGATACCTTCCCGCTTGCCTCATCAACCAGATCGGAGGAACTTTCTCAGTCTGGCCATTGAGCACGTTCATCAAGCGTCGATTGTTCACGAATTTTGTCTCCCCGTTTGCAGTCCGAATTGAGCACGATTCCCAACAAACTTCCTAATAAAATATTTAAGTTTTAGATTCTGTTTCTTCTTTTAGACCGTGGATTGTGGGAGTTATTTTTGGCCCACATATTGCCCACAATGACTCTTGAACAACTGTGATTCAACAGTCGTTACCTTCTAGTAACTTTTAGGGACCAATGGGGACAAGTCTTATCGACAGGCAGATTTCTGCGGAGTCTTCTGTGGCCAAATCTGGGGGTTATCTGGAGACAGAAATTGAGCAAAGTTTAACAAAGTGTGTATTAACTGTTTGTTAACTTCAGTAAACAGAGTGTTAATAAAACAGGCGTTGCTCAACTCAGCTTGGGGATTAATAAATGGTTAACGGGCATGAAAAGCCAAGCTCGGGAAAAACGGCTTGATTATCCCCTGTTGCCCACACCCCCTGTTGAAGAATCGATTGTTGAAGCCGGTCTTAACCCTCTATTAAGACAGTCTCATGACGGAAATTGCTGTTTTCCGGCCTTTTCAGCCTGTGTAAATCGTGACAGAGGGGAAAGATCCACAACAGCCGTTTTGTTTGACGCCTGCTTGCTCTAAAACTCGGATCATCTTCTCAACGGTTGGACCTTTTTCATGATTCCATTGATTCTAGCTTCCAAAAGTCAGGCTCGGGCACAGCTCTTGTCCAATGCCGGCCTTTCATTTGAGACATCGGTTGCGCAAATTGATGAGCGCGCCGCCGAACAGCCTCTATTGGCAGCAGGGGCTTCTCCTGCCGATATAGCAACCCTGCTTGCTCAGGTGAAAGCGACCGAGGTGTCCGTTCGCAATCCCGGTGCGCTGGTCATCGGAGCCGATCAGACATTGGGCTTTGGGGATAAACGCTTCAACAAACCAGAAGATGACGCTGCCGCGCGCCGCCAACTGCTGGAATTGGCCGGTCAGAGCCATCAGCTGAACTCAGCTGTGTCTTGTGCAAAAGATGGGGAAATCCTCTGGAGCCATGTTTCGACAGCCACCCTCACCATGCGGCCATTGAGCCCGGAAGAGATCGGGCGCTATATGGCGCGCGTTGGCGATCAGGTGCGCTCCAGTGTCGGCTGTTACCAGTTGGAAGGGCTTGGCGTGCAATTGTTTGAAAAGATTGATGGCGACTATTTCACCATCCTCGGATTGCCCCTCCTCCCATTGCTCGGCTATTTGCGTGACCATCAGGGACTGGATTTCTAATCATGACCAAGACCAATTCATCCATTGCTCCCTCCTCCAGTGCGCCCAAGGCCTTTGTCATTGGCTGGCCCATTGAACAATCCAAATCACCGGTCATTCATGGTCATTGGCTTAAAAAATTCGGCTTTGCCGGCTCTTATGAGAAGATCGCCGTCGAGCCGGACGCATTGGGCAGCTTTATTGCAGAGATGAAAGACAAGGGATTTGCCGGTGGCAATGTGACAATCCCGCACAAACAGGCGGTTCTGGCCTTTGCTGATGTGATTCATCCTGCGGCCAAAAGACTTCACGCTGCAAATACCCTTTGGTTTGAGGATGGGAAGCTCCATGCTGACAATACCGATGGCTATGGCTTTCTGGCCAATCTTGATCAGCTACAGCCTGGTTGGGATAGCAAAAAGGGCGGCCATGCAATGGTATTGGGCGCCGGAGGCGCAGCACGACCCATCATCAATGGCTTGATAGAGCGTGGCTTTTCGACCGTTACGATAGCGAATCGAACAAAAGAAAAAGCAGAGGTGCTCGTAAAGCTCTTCACGGAGCTTGGATATGACGATCATTTGCAGTGCATCGAATGGGACAGGCGGTCTGAGCAGCTTTGTGATATCGACCTGCTTGTGAACACCTCAAGCCTGGGCATGATCGGTCAGCCACCTCTAGAAATTTCCCTTGCCGCTCTGCCCGCCTCTGCATTGGTGACTGATATTGTCTATAATCCCCTTGAAACGGATCTGTTGCGGCAGGCAAGAATGAGAGGCAATCTGGTCGTTGATGGGCTGGGCATGTTGCTGCATCAGGCAGCCCCGGGCTTTGAACACTGGTTTGGCAAGCGACCCACAGTAACCGAAGCCTTGCGCGACGAGGTGCTGGCGCAGCTTTAGGAGAGGCATATGATCAAGATCGGCCTTACGGGCTCCATTGGCATGGGCAAAAGCACCACAGGACAGATGTTTGTGCAGCGTGGCTGTCCGCTTCACGATGCTGATGCCGTAGTTCATGAGCTTTATCATGGTGAGGCGGTGCCATTGATTGAAGCGGAGTTCCCCGGAACGACTGGGCCTCTGGGGGTCGATCGCGCGGTGCTTTCTCAAAAGGTAATCGGCAATCCGGAAGCCATGCGTCGGCTGGAAAGCATCATTCACCCGCTGGTGCGGGCCGAGGAACGAAAATTCTTCGAGAAAGCACAATTGGATAAGGCCGACATCGTTGTTCTGGATATCCCCCTTCTTTATGAGACCGATGCACAGGATCGTGTGGACGTCGTCGTTGTCGTCTCGGCCGAGGAGAGCATTCAGCGGACACGGGTGCTTGAGCGTCCGGGCATGACAGCCGAAAAGTTCGAGGCCATCAAGGCCAAGCAGATGCCCGATGCAGAAAAACGCCGTCGCGCAGATTATGTTATCGACACTGGCAAGGGGCTGGAAACTGCTGCCCGGCAGGTTGAAGCAATTCTGGATGATGTCAGAAGCCGCTTTGCACAAACGGGCGAATAGATCATAGTCTGCAAAGTGATTTGATTTGGAAGAGAGTTTGAAATGGCGCTAAGGGAAATTGTATTCGATACGGAAACGACCGGCCTTGATGTCATGACTGGCGACAGGATCGTGGAAATTGGCTGCGTTGAACTCATCAACCATTTGCCGACCGAGAATAACTTCCACGTTTATATCAATCCCGAACGCGATATGCCCGAAGAGGCCTTCCGGGTGCATGGTCTTTCAGAAGAATTTCTCTCGGATAAACCGAAATTTGCTGAAATCGCCAAGGATTTTCACGACTTTATCAAAGACACCGTTTTGATCGCCCACAATGCCAGCTTCGACGTGAAATTTCTCAATTGGGAACTGGATAAAGCCGGTTTTCCCAAGATCAAGGATGATCTTGTCATCGATACGTTGGCCATGGCGCGTCAAAAATTCCCTGCTGGCCCCAACAATCTCGATGTGCTCTGCAGCCGCTTCGGTATTGATAACTCCAAGCGAACCTTGCACGGCGCCTTGCTCGATAGTGAGATATTGGCCGATGTCTATCTGGAATTGATTGGTGGCCGCCAGACCAGCTTCATGCTGTCCAATGACCAGCAGAATGATTCCGATGGCGAGGATTGGGACGCGACACGCGTGCGCAAACCTGCCAAGGCACGTCCCTCTCCGCTGCCTGCAAGGCTTACGGAAGAGGAAATTTCAGCACATCGAGTTTTTCTTGGAGAGCTAAAAGGCGAGACAATCTGGTCACACTATATGCCACCGGAACCTAGTGAAAACGCAGATCAGGACCAAACTGAGGCATAAGCCCTGCCTGAAGCACGGATTCACGTGAAACGAATTCATAATTTTATCAAATGATGCAACAAAAAAGCCGACCGGACAAACCGGTCGGCTTTTGTATTTTAACAGTTCAGAGCAGCTTACTGGGTAGGCTGGTCCTTCTGCTGCTGTGCAGCCATTTCCATCATGCGCTGACGGTAAAGCTGAGCAAAATCGATCGGATCCACGTTCAGCGGTGGGAAACCGCCACGTGCAGTCGCATCAGAAATGATCTGACGTGCAAACGGGAACAGCATGCGTGGGCATTCGATCATGATGAACGGATGCAGCTGATCCTGCGGAACGTTGGAAATGGAGAAAATACCGGCATAGAGCAGCTCGACGTTGAACATGGTTGTTTCGTCGCTGGTCGCGGTGGCGTTCAATGTCAGCTCGGCTTCGAATTCAGTTTCCGACAGTGGCGTTGCATTGACGTTGATCTGAACGTTAATCTCAGGCGCTTTCTCGCGAGGACGCAGAGAATCTGGAGCGTTTGGATTTTCGAAGGACATATCCTTGATATATTGGGCTAGAATTCTCAGGCCTGGCAGTTTGAGTTCACCGCCTTCAGCTGCGCCATTTTCTTGTGCGTCGCTCATAAAACTGTTTCCTAATTTATTGGTTGAACAAATTTGGATCCCAAATGGATCGCCTGAACACCCAGCGCCAGAATTACTGTCGAGATCAGGCTTTGATCACCTGATCGCCTCCCATAGCTTACCCAGGCGCTTCAGCAGGGTCCGAAATGATAATCCTCTTGTCTAAGAACCGCTGTAGCATGATGAACCGGTTGAAACAAGGTAAAGGCCAGATTAGCCAATCCATTTGCCAGCTTTGCCCAAAATATGTGAAGCAATTTCATGAGATCGTCATCTATTCGGGCGCGCAACAGCCGGTGACCCTAGTTTTTATTCCAGGGTGAGTTGCCGTCTTTTTTGCTTTCAATGGCATCGCGGTCTTTTACTTCTCCGAACTGATCCTCATCCAGATCAATGATGTCATCATTATCTGGGCGAGTATTGTTTTCTCTGTTCGGCGCGTCATAACTCTGGTAGCTGTAACTTTCATAATAGGTGGAGCCGTTACCGAAAGACTGCCCCTGCATGCCAGCGATCGTGACGCGGGATTTGAAAAAGTGGAATATACCATCGCGGATGCCGGGAACCAGAAGCAAGAAGCCGATAGTGTCTGTTACAAAGCCCGGCGTAAGCAACAAAAGGCCTGCTGCCAGCAACATAACTCCATGGGCCATTTCCTTGCCGGGAATCTTGCCCTGATTCATTTGCTGTTGAGCCTGCCCGACCAGAGCAAAGCCTTGATGCCGCAATAGAATGGTGCCAATCACCGCGGTGAGCAAAATGCCGAGCAGGGTGTTGAGAACGCCAATTTGTCCACCCACAATGATGAACACGCCAATTTCCAAGATCGGCACTGCCAGCAGCAGAAAGGGAAGGAATGGAAAGAGCGATTTGTGCCTCACTTAAGCGTTCTCCTCAAAAGTCTGTGTTTTTTATGCTCCTTTCGTTATCCATTATGGATTTGCAAGGAGCCCTCCCCTAAATATAGAAAGAAAAGTGAAAGTTTCAGTGCTTTTTTGCAAAAATCAACTTGGTCAAGGCGAGCTATATGTCCCAATTCCTCGGTTTCGATTTAACTTCAGTCGTTTTCCTCATTATCGCTGTCGTCTTGTTTTGGCGATTAAAGGATGTTTTAGGTACGAGAACAGGCAACGAAGCCGATCCTTTTGATCCCTTTTCAGACCATGAAAGCCGGGAAGAGAAAAAGGCACCGCATGCCGATGATACCGGCGACAACGTAATTGCCCTGCCTGAGCGTGTGGACAACGAGCGGGAATCCACTGAAGAGAAGAGCAAGCGGATCGAGAAGATCGCACCTGAAGGCTCTTCGCTCAACGCGGCGCTTTCCCAGCTGATGGTGATGGATCGTAATTTTGATCCCGATACCTTCCTTTCCGGTGCCCGCACAGCTTATGAGATGATTGTCACAGCTTATGCACAAGGCGATCGGAAAACGCTCAAGCAGCTTTTGGCTGCCGATGTATTTGCGGGTTTCTCTGCCGCGTTGGATGAACGGGAAGCCAACAAGCTGCGCGTTGATTTCACCTTTATCGGCATCAACAAGTCATCCATCGTGGAAGCCGAAGTGGCTGGCAATGAGGCCCAGATCACAGTGCGGTTCGTCTCCTCCATCACCTCCTGCACCAAGGACGAGATTGGGCATGTGATCGAGGGGGACCCGAACGCAGTGGAAGATGTTACAGATATCTGGACTTTCAGCCGCGATGTCACCAGCCGCAACCCGAACTGGAAACTGATCGGTACCGAATCGGCCCAATAAATCCGGCCTTTCTTGCAGGCGATGCAGAAAGATCCAAAGGAGTAACGTGCAATGGCAGGGCCCGAAAATATCTCCTTTTCAGACCTTGCCGGATGGCGAGACCATGATCACAAGGCGGCTTTTGCCGCCTTTTGTCATGCTGCCGGTTATCTGTTGAAGAGCCCGCCAACAACAAGGGAGGGCAGTGCACGGGCCCAAGACCTTCTGGCTGTCTGCGAGCAGGCGCTCCTTTTTCATGAAACCGTTGATCAGGCGCCAGACAACACACAAGCTCGCCGTTTTTTTGAAACCCACTTTCATCCCGAGGCAATCGCTGGATCGGGTCTGTTGACCGGCTATTTCCAGCCGGTGTTTGAAGGGCGCCTCGAGCCGGATGAATGCTTCCGCTTTCCCCTGCATAAAAGACCTGATGATCTGGTTCCCCTTTCTGAGGATCAGGCCTTAAAAGCCGGGTTCACCGCAGAGACCAGCTTTGCGCGCAAAGGCGCTGATGGCTATCAGTTCCATCACAGTCGTGCCGAGGTGATGGCCGGTGCGCTTGATGACAAGCATCTGGAACTGGTTTGGCTGAAAGATCCCTTCGAAGCCTATATCATCCATATTCAGGGCTCGGCGACCATCGATCTGGGCGGCGGACGGCGCATGCGCATCGCTTTTGATGGCAAATCCGGCCATCCCTATCGCTCTTTGGGCAAGTTGTTGATCGAACAGGGGGTCTTTACCACTGAGACGATCACGATGGATGGATTGATCGATTATCTCAGGGCACGTGGTACCGACGGCCATCACTTTCTGGGTGAAAATCCATCCTACATCTTTTTCAAGGCCATTGAGGATCAAACACCCGAAGCACAAGCCTTCGGCCCTCGTGCGGCAGCCAGAGTGCCTCTTGTGCCCATGCGTAGCATGGCGGTTGATCGGCATTTGCACACATTTGGATTGCCATTTTGGCTGCAAACGACCTTGCCTGACGCGAGCGGAGAGGATAAACCCTTCAAGCAAATGGTATTTGCCCATGATACCGGGTCTGCAATCAAGGGTGCAGCCCGCGGCGATCTGTTTGTCGGAACCGGAACCGAAGCGGGCGCATGCGCCGGAAAGCTTCAGCAAGAGACAACCTTTATCTGCCTGATGCCTAACCGGCCAAAGCTGGCAGTTGATGAATGAGAGGAGGAAACAATGGCTCGTAAACCTCCCCTCAGTCGCAAGGATATCAAGCTCTGGCAGAAAGTCGCCAAAACGGTGGAGCCGCTTGAAGGCCGCTCTGCAGAGCTGAAGGCGCTGATCGAGACAATTGATACACAAAGCCTGATGGACCCCGGCAATCAGCCTGATGCGACCCATCCGGTGCAGCGCCGGGCCAGCGATGCTGAATTGAATGCCCTCAAGGAAGCCGGTATACGCGGCAAGGCAACCTCGAAATCCAAAACGACTTTGCCTCTGGCAGGGATAGACCGGAAAGAAAAGAAGCGCATTGTGCGTGGCCAGATGGCCATTGATGCGCGGCTAGATCTGCATGGTATGACCCAGCGCGAAGCTCACACAGCCTTGTTTGGCTTCCTTAAGAGCGCTCACCAGCAGAACCACAAGCATGTGCTTGTCATCACCGGCAAGGGCAGCCGGGGCGAGCGGGAAACCTACGCCATAGGCCAGGAAAAAGGTGTGTTGCGGCGGGTCGTGCCAAAATGGCTGTCCGAGCCTGATGTCCGCAGCATCATTGTGGGTTTCGAAGAGGCCCACCCGTCTCTTGGCGGAGCGGGTGCCTTGCATATAAGATTGAGACGGCGTAACAAAATCCGCTAGAGTGGGCCCCAAGTTTTTCTTATTCTATCAGATACAAGGATCTGAGCCATGACTCCCTTTGGTGCAAAATTGCGGCGTATGCGTAAAGAGCGCAAGCTGACGCTTAAGGAAATGGCCGATCGGCTGGATGTCTCAAGCGCCTATCTGTCGGCTCTTGAGCATGGCAAAAGAGGCAAGCCCACCTGGTTCCTCATCCAGCGTATCATCGCCTATTTCAACGTAATTTGGGATGAAGCCGAAGAATTGCAGCGGTTGGCAGAAATTTCGGATCCGAATCCAACCATCCGTACCGCCGGCCTTGATCCCCGCGCTACCGAGCTTGCCAACCTGCTGGCAGATCGTATCGACCAGATTTCAAAAGAAAGCCTTGAGGCGTTGATCTTACAGGTCCGATCTGCCTCATCGCGCGGGCGCGGTATGGGAACACCCGATTTCAGGGATCAAACCTGACCATAAGAAATAATTATGGTGTGGACGGTATCAGAGACGGTATGAAAAAGGGCATTCCGAGGTGCGGAATGCCCTTTTTATTGGGTGCCACAATGAAGCAGGAAAGCCAACTACAGGATATAGCGGCTGAGGTCGGTATTCTTGGCCAGTTCACCCACATTCTTGCGTACAAAGTCGCCGGTGATTTCGATGGTATCGCCACCGCGATCCGGAGCTTCGAATGAGATGTCTTCGAGGATCTTTTCCATCACGGTCTGCAAGCGACGCGCCCCGATATTTTCCACGGTGCTGTTTAGCTCCACGGCAATATCGGCAATGGTGTCGATGGCATCATCACTAAAGGTAAGGGTCACTTCTTCGGTGGCCATCAATGCCGAATATTGCTTGGGCAAATTGGCTTCCGTGTCGATGAGAATGGCCTTGAAGTCTTCTCTTGTCAGCGCTCGCAGCTCAACCCGGATCGGCAAGCGGCCCTGAAGCTCCGGCAGCAAATCCGATGGTTTGGACACATGGAAGGCCCCCGAAGCGATGAAAAGGATGTGGTCGGTTTTCACTGGACCATATTTGGTGGTAACCGTTGTCCCCTCGATCAGCGGCAGCAAATCGCGCTGTACGCCTTCGCGGGAGACATCAGCGCCCCCCTTGCCTTCTCGTGCGCAGATCTTGTCGATCTCGTCAAGAAAAACAATACCGCTATTTTCTACCAATGATACCGCTTCCGAAATGATTTTATCCTCGTCCAGAAGTTTGTCGGATTCCTCAGTGATCAGCAGCTCGTAGGAGTCTTTTACATGAATCTTGCGCTGCTTGGTGCGCCCGCCGAAGGCTTTGCCAAACATGTCGGACAAGTTCATCACACCCATAGAGCCTCCCGGCATGCCGGGAATCTCGAAGGAAGACATCGGTGAGGAGGTATCTTTCACCTCGATCTCGATTTCCTTTTCATCCAGCAGCCCATCGCGCAGCTTCTTGCGGAAACTGTCTCGCGTGGCAGAGCCGGCGCCCGGACCAACCAGAGCGTCCAGCACGCGCTCTTCGGCGGCACCGTGAGCCTTGGCCTGCACATCCTTGCGTCTCTTTTCCCGCGTCAGCGCAATGCCGCTTTCAATAAGGTCGCGCACGATCTGGTCCACGTCGCGGCCGACATAGCCGACCTCGGTGAATTTGGTTGCCTCGATCTTGATGAAAGGCGCATTGGCCAGCTTGGCCAAACGACGGGAAATTTCGGTCTTGCCAACACCGGTCGGCCCGATCATGAGGATATTTTTCGGCAGGACCTCTTCTCTGAGGTCGTCATCCAATTGTTGCCGCCGCCAGCGGTTCCGAAGCGCAATCGCCACGGCACGCTTGGCGTCTTTCTGCCCTACGATGAAGCGATCCAGCTCGGAAACAATTTCGCGAGGGGAAAAATTGGTCATACTTGTATCTCCTGAAGGCTTCTGACTGATGTCAGACCTTGATGGTCTTGCTGGGGCTGGAAGGCGCTTTTGGGGCAAAGGCCCCGATAGTCACACCAGCCTATGGCAAGAGGGATGCCTTATTGGCTGGCATCCAGTATTTCGACGGTCAGATTGTCATTGGTGTAGATGCAGATTTCAGCCGCGATGGCCATTGCCTTGCGGGCGATTGCTTCGGCATCCATATCGGTATCCATAAGCGCGCGGGCAGCGGCGAGGGCATAGTTGCCGCCCGATCCGATGGCGGTAACGCCGTTTTCCGGCTCAAGAACATCGCCCGTACCGGTGAGCACAAGGGAAACATCCTTGTCGGCCACGATCATCATGGCTTCCAGACGACGCAGATAACGGTCGGTGCGCCAATCCTTGGCCATGTCCACACAGGCGCGCGTCAATTGATCGGGATATTGCTCAAGCTTTCCTTCGAGGCGCTCGAACAGCGTGAAGGCATCTGCAGTGGCTCCTGCGAAGCCCGAAATCACATTGCCTTTGCCCAAGGGGCGCACCTTGCGCGCATTGCCCTTGATCACGGTCTGTCCAAGGCTTACCTGTCCGTCGCCTGCGACAACAACCTTGCCGCCCTTGCGAACGGTCAGGATGGTGGTTCCGCGCCAGCCGGGAAAAGCCGAATTGTTAGAAGACTGTTCTGTCATGAATGAATTAATCCATCATCTTGCCCGTTTGTACCGGGCCGTGTGGGTAGGCGGAACAAGCTTGCTTGAGCCGCATGTGTTTAATCAGATGTAAGCATCACTGTGCGATTTTCAATCTCGCTTTGATTGAAAGCCGAATGCAAGGCCTTTGCATTCATTTGTGCCATTTAGGGCAGCTTTCGTTGGTATTCCGTCAACAAAGGGATTAAAACCACAAATATCGCCGCTTCCCAGTTGCATTTTGGACGCTACGCGCTATGGATTTGTCAACTGCGCCCTGATACATATCGATAGCCTTTTACATAACGGTGGCCTTTTCAATAACGCTGGAATGAACCAAACGAAGGAATGCCTTCATGCGCACAGCATCGATCACTCGTAAAACCAACGAAACCGACATCTCCCTTTCCATCAATCTGGATGGAACAGGCTCCTATACCATTGATACAGGCGTCGGCTTTCTGGACCATATGATCGATCAATTGTCGCGCCATTCCCTGATTGATATGGAAATCAAGGCCAAAGGTGATTTGCATATCGATGCCCATCATACGGCAGAAGATATCGGCATCGCCCTCGGGCAGGCCTTCAAACAGGCGCTCGGCGACAAAAAGGGTATTGCACGCTATGCGGACGTTCATCTGCCGATGGATGAAGTGATGACCCGCGCTGCGGTGGATGTGTCTGGCCGTCCCTTCTTTGTCTGGGATGTGACCTTCAGTCGAGACAAAGTGGGTGATTTCGACACTGAGCTGTTTGAAGAATTCTTCCATGCCTTTGCCCAGAATGCCGGTATTACGCTGCATATCGCCAATCTTTACGGCACCAACAATCATCATATTGCGGAAAGCTGCTTCAAGGCTGTTGCGCGGGTGTTGCGCATGGCAGTGGAAGTGGATCCACGTCAGGCAGATCGGGTTCCTTCAACCAAGGGAACATTGAATGGATAAATCCTGCAGGTCTGAGGTGATCTGTTCGGATAAGTCCTGCAAGGCAGGCCCTCTCACATAGGCAAGGCTATGGCTTCCTACACGATCTATGAAAAACCGGGGATTTCTGTCGATCAGACAGTCGAAAGCGCGGTTATAATTAAGAACCATTATTCAACGCTGGCCTTTTTTCTGCCGGTGCTGTGGATGCTGTTCAAGCGTTTATGGTGGGTTCTGCTCGGCTATTGCCTGTTCATGATTCCCCTTTGGTCGCTCTATGACACCCTGCCCTTATGGTCCGAGATGCTGATCAGCCTGATCATCAGTGTCTGGATCAGTGTTGAGGCCCCCAATCTGATTGGCTGGCAGCTTGAGAGAAAGGGTTATCAGGAAGTCGTGACCCTTTATGCGGAAGACCAAGAGCATTGCGAGCAGCGCTATATTGCCTTCCGCCTTGAAGCTGCAGACAGAGCCGACAAAAAAGAAACCCCGACCCACACGCAGGCATCGCGGTCGGTGAATGATAAGGGATTGAAGCGTTTTGCAACGGCTGAACCGACCGGTAAGATATCAAATGGTCCGGTTCTTGGCCTGTTTCCAACGCCCAATTCCTCCCAGGAGACGAAATAATGCGCATAGCAATCATTGACTACGGCTCGGGCAATTTATGCTCGGCAGCCAAGGCATTTGAGCGAGCTGCCAGAGAGAGCGGCTTTCAGGCTGAGGTGCTGGTGACATCGCATCCCGAAGATGTGCGCTCTGCGGATCATATCGTGTTGCCTGGCGTTGGCGCCTATGCCGACTGTCGGGCGGGGCTTGATGCGGTTGATGGCATGGTCGAAGCGCTCAACGAAGCGGTGATCAAGGGGGGAAAGCCCTTTCTTGGCATTTGCGTGGGGTTGCAGCTGTTGGCCAGCCGCGGGCTGGAATATCAAATCACTGAAGGTTTGGGGTGGATTCCGGGCGATGTGGTGTCGCTGGAGCCTTCCGATCCGAGCCTCAAGATTCCGCATATGGGCTGGAACACCGTGGAACTGGTGAAGGACCATCCCGTCTGGGCGGGCATTCCCACCGGTCCTGATGGCTTGCATGCCTATTTCGTGCATTCCTATCACCTGAAGGCAGCCAATCCCGCGCATGTTCTGGCCACTGCCGATTATGCCGAAACGGTTACTGCCTGCGTTGGGCGCGACAATATCATCGGAACCCAGTTCCACCCGGAAAAGAGCCAGAAACTCGGCCTTTCCCTGATTTCCAACTTCCTCAAATGGAGGCCGTAAATGATCATTTTTCCCGCTATCGATCTGAAGGATGGTCAGTGCGTACGTCTCAAATTGGGCGATATGGATCAGGCCACGGTTTTCAACAATGATCCAGGCGATCAGGCGCGTCAGTTTCAGGATCAAGGCTTTGAATGGCTTCATGTGGTGGATTTGAACGGCGCCTTTGCTGGCAAATCGGAAAACACCGCAGCCGTTGACAGCATCCTCAAAAATACCACCAACCCGGTGCAGTTGGGGGGCGGCATTCGTGACTTGAAGGGCATCGAGCATTGGCTTGAAAAAGGCATCACGCGTGTGATTCTGGGTACCGTTGCCGTGCGTGACCCGCAGTTGGTCAAAGAGGCCTGCAAAGCATTTCCGGGGCGTATCGCCGTGGGGATTGATGCCAAGGGTGGCAAGGTTGCTGTTGAAGGTTGGGCCGAAACTTCTGAGCTGACCACGGTTGATTTGGCCAAACAGTTCGAGGATGCCGGTGTTGCCGCTATTATCTACACCGATATTGATCGCGATGGCATCCTGAAAGGGCTCAACATCCCATCGACGCTGGAATTGGCCAATGCAACCTCCATTCCGGTCATCGCATCGGGCGGCCTGGCATCCATCGAAGATGTCAAACGCCTGTTGCAGCCTGATTGCGCCATTCTGGAAGGTGCGATCACAGGGCGTGCCTTGTATGATGGACGCCTTGATCCGAACGAGGCCCTTGGCTTGATTGCCGCTGCCAAAGCTGCTGGAGAGAAAGAATGCTGAAAGCCCGTGTCATTCCCTGCCTTGATGTCAAGGACGGCCGTGTCGTCAAGGGCGTCAATTTCGTTGATCTGAAGGATGCAGGCGATCCGGTGGAAAGCGCCAAGGCCTATGATGCCGCCGGTGCCGACGAGCTTTGTTTCCTCGATATCACCGCCAGTCACGAAAATCGCGGCACCATTCTTGATGTGGTCCGCCGCACCGCCGAAGAATGCTTCATGCCGGTGACTGTCGGTGGCGGTATCCGTACGACGGACAATATCCGCGATCTGTTAAAGGCAGGCGCGGACAAGGTGTCGATCAACACCGCTGCAGTGCTGCGTCGTGAATTCATCAAGGAAGCCTCGGAGAAATTCGGCGCACAATGCATTGTGGCCTCCGTGGATGCCAAGCGTGTCTCCAAGGAAGGTGAGCCCCTTAAATGGGAGATCTTCACCCATGGTGGCCGTACGCCAACCGGTATCGATGCCATTGAATATGCGCAGGAAGTGGTTGATCTCGGGGCTGGCGAAATCCTGCTCACTTCTATGGATCGGGATGGTACCAAGATTGGTTTCGATATCGATCTGACCCGCAAGATTGCCGATATGCTGACGGTTCCGGTGATTGCGTCTGGCGGTGTCGGCACGCTTGATCATCTGGTTGAAGGCGTGCGCGATGGCCATGCCACGGCTGTTCTAGCCGCCTCCATTTTCCATTTTGGCGAATATTCCATTCAGGAAGCCAAGGACTATATGGTCAAGGCAGGCATCCCCATGCGGATGGACCTCAACAAATAGGCCCGGCCATCAATCCGGGTCTGATGCCCGGAAACTAATAAAAAGGCTTGCCTCCCCGAGAGGCGAGCTTTCCTTTGCAGGAAAGGGACATACCCCGTGACACAATTCTCGCTCACTGATCTTGAAGCCATCATCGACAAACGCGCCGGATCGGAAGACAAGAAATCCTACACCCGCAAGCTGATCGGCAAGGGCGTTGGCAAATGCGCCCAGAAGATGGGTGAGGAAGCCGTGGAAGCCGTGATCGCCGCCGTTGAGGGAGACAAACAGGAGCTGACCTCAGAGACAGCTGACCTGCTCTACCATCTCCTGGTGGTGCTGAAGATCTCCAATGTGCCACTTTCTGATGTTATGGATGAATTGGCGAGCCGTACCGGCCAGACGGGTCTTGAGGAGAAAGCATCGCGTCCGGCGGACTAAAGTCTACTGGAATGAGCCTTTTTGCGGGTTCGCAGATGCAAAAAAGCCTGTAGAGATTGAGCTTGATCAAGCCGTTGGCAAGATTCACTCGCTAGGGTGCGCGCGCTTGCCCCGCGCAGTTTTCCGGTATCGGAGCAAAACACCAGTAAGCGTGTGCAGGATCGGGCTAAAGGAGCGTGCAACTCGAAATCGACAGCCAGTCGATCAAAAAGGCTCCGAGGATTTACAATGAAGCAAACGGTAGACCGGCAACTGTCCCCATACAGGGTTTTTTCCAGCGACGAATGGGCGACATTGCGCGCCGATACGCCCCTCACCCTGACACGTTCCGACCTTGAGAAAATCAAGAGTCTGAATGATCCGATTTCCCTTCAGGAAGTCGAGGAAATCTACCTGCCGCTGTCCAGACTGCTTAGCTATTATGTTGAGTTTGCCAAGGGCCTGAACAACGCGACACAGCATTTCCTTGGGACCAATGAACCCAAGACCCCCTTTATCATCGGCATTGCCGGTTCGGTTTCGGTGGGCAAGTCGACCACAGCGCGTCTGCTTCAGACGCTGCTCAGCCGCTGGCCTGCAAGCCCGAAGGTGGATCTGGTAACGACTGACGGCTTTTTGCTGCCCAACGCAGTGCTGGAAGCCGAAGGCCTGATGCGTCGCAAGGGCTTTCCCGAAAGCTATGACCGCACAGCCCTGATCGAATTCCTGACCGACATCAAGGCGGGCAAACGCAATGTGCGTGCTCCGGTCTATTCCCACTTCTATTATGATGTGATGTCGACCGAGGCCCAGATCGTTGATCAACCCGACATCCTGATCCTTGAAGGGCTGAATGTGCTGCAGACCAGCATTTTGCCCACTGACGCCAAGGATATACCCTTCGTCTCTGACTTTTTCGATTTCTCGGTCTATATCGATGCGGATGAAGACATGCTGCACCAGTGGTATCTGGATCGATTCTTGCGCTTGCGCGAGACCGCCTTTCGGGATCCCGGTTCCTATTTCCACCGTTACTCCCTGATTGAGGAAGAAGAGGCGCTCCAGATTGCCAAGGATTTGTGGCGCTCGATCAACCTGGTGAACCTGCGTGAAAATATCTTCCCCACCCGCCCTCGTGCCGATCTTGTGTTGCGCAAGGAAGATGGCCACGCGATCACCACAGTCATGCTCAGAAAGCTCTGAGCAGCAGGGTTCAGGCAATGGATAAAAGAAAAGGCAGCCTCAAGAGCTGCCTTTTTCATGGAAATCTCGTCTTTTCACCTGCTTAGAAAGCGGCGATTACAGCCCTTGGCTTTAAAGCAATCGCGCCTGATCAGCCGCCTGTTTCAGGTCATGTTCTGGCCTTGGGCCGACATGTTGAATAACTTCCGAAGCACAGAAATTCCCCAGCAAGGCACATTTCTCAAGGCTCATTTCCTGAGACAGGCCATAAAGGAAGCCCGAGGCATATAGATCGCCGGCTCCTGTGGTATCCACCAGCTCACGAATGGCACAGGCCGGTGCATGGTGGGTCTGATTGCCAGAAATGGCAACCGAACCTTCAGATCCCAGCGTGACGGCTGACAGCGTGGTATCGCGGCGCAGCGCATTGAGCGCGGTTGCCCGGTCTGCCGTTTGATAAAGCGCCTTGGCTTCGGATTCATTGGCGAAAACAATATCAACCTGACCGGTCTGCATCAGCTCGAGGAATTCCTCACGGAAGCGATCAACGCAGAAACTGTCTGACAGAGTGATGGAAACCTTCCGACCAGCTGCATGGGCAACCTTGGCTGCCTTCCGGAAGGCATTCTTGGCGTTTTCCTTGTCCCACAAATAGCCTTCCATATAGAGGATGCCGGAGTCCTGAACCACTTGTTCGTCGATATCCTGCTCGGTCAGCTCGCTGCAAGCACCCAGATAGGTGTTCATGGTGCGCTCGCCATCGGGCGAAATGAGCACCATGCAGCGCGCGGTGGGATTGCCGCCGACCAGAGGCTTGGTGTCAAAATGCGCACCCAGCGAACGCATGTCATGGCCAAAGATTTCGCCGAGCTGATCATCGGCCACCTTGCCGAAATAGGCAGCCTTGCCACCAAGGCTGGTCAGACCGAAAACCGTATTGCCTGCACTGCCGCCCGAAGACTCGATACCGGCACCCATTTTGGCATAGAGATATTCGGCGCGTTCGGTATCGATCAGATTCATGGAGCCTTTGTGCAGTTCTTCGGCAACCAGAAAGTCATCTTCAACGCGGGCAAGCACATCAACGATGGCGTTGCCGATCCCCAGAACATCAAAACGTGGTGCAGTCATCTCTTACTCCCGCCATGGTCTTTTACGGTTACACAAGCGGGCTGTGACCCACTGGTGCTGTCCGAAAAAGCTGGCGTATTCCTGATTGGTAAAAAGCTGGACGCAGTATAGGAAGACAAAGCGTCATGGCAACCGGCAAATCGGCCGAATTCCCCTTGCACAAGCGCTTATGCCCGCCTATGTGAAGCAGGAAACTGCACAAAACCCTTTTAAAGAGAACCCAATCATGTTGTCTCCGGCCATTCTGGCGCTCAATCAGCTTTTCTCCAAACCCTTCCGCTCGGTACTCTGGAAGATGTTGGGCATCACCCTTCTGTTGCTGCTTCTGGTCGGCATCGGCATGCAAGCGGGTCTGGAATATCTCTTGAGCATGGAATCTTTCCTGCCTGGTTGGGCGGAAACAGGAGCCAGCATTCTGGCGGGCCTTGGGCTGTTTTTCGGGCTTGGCTTTCTCATCATCCCCGTATCGGCCGTCGTCGCGGGGCTCTATCTTGATGAGGTCAGCTATATCGTTGAGAGCACTTACTATCCCCATGAAGCCCATGGTCGGGACTTGCCGATGATTGATGCCATCGTGCAGACGATCCGCTTCCTCGGGGTCGTGATTGGCGTCAACCTGTTGGTGCTGATCCTCATCCCGTTTCTCGGGCTCGGGGTGCCTCTATTCTTCGTTGCCAACGGCTATTTGCTTGGGAGGGAATATTTCGAGCAGGCGGCCCTGCGCTTTCGCTCTCGTGAGCAAGTCAAGGAGCTGCGTTCTCGCCACGGGGCGAAGATCTTCTTGTCGGGCCTGCTGATTTCACTGTTTGTTGTGGTGCCCTTCCTCAACCTTCTGACACCTCTGTTTGCGACCGCCTTCATGGTGCATGTCCACAAATGGGTGTCAGGCTCGAAACCCTCACGCATTGAAAGCCCGACTACTTGAGCCGCTAATCCCGAAAGAGAATCCTAATGTGCTTCACGGTGCTTTGGGCAAGCTTTGAGTAGAGTTGCACAAAGTAGCCAACCAGCAAGGCAGCGATTATTGTGCCTTCTCGTATGCCGACCAGCTTATGGATCAGTAGGAAAGAGCTCAGAATTCCGATTAGGACCATTGAGCTGTCGAACCCGATTTTTGTTTTGCCAAAATTTTTCTCGAAGGTGTTTGCGATAGCAAGGATTAGCCCATCGCCAGGGATATAGGTTACATGCATGGTAACCACCAGATAGATCCCGAAAGACATGATAAGGCAACTGGCGAGAAAGTAGGCTATCTGAGATGGATAGCTGACAGGATTGATGTCCTGCACCAAATAGAGCGAAAAGTCGATGAAATAGCCCAGAATGCTGACGGCCAAAACCTGCGTGAGCTGAAAGGGAGGAAATTTCCGACCTAAAATCAGGATTTGCATCAGTAGAAAAATGCAGTTCATGGCAATGGTCAGCTGGCCAAGGCTGAGAGGAAGATACTGGCTGTAAACGAATGGGATACAGGAGATAGGCGTGACACCCAGATCCGCTTTTACGGACAGGGATATGCCCAAAGCCATCAAGAAAAGGCCTATGATGAACAATGGCACATTCTGAAAATTGATCTTGTTATGCATTCAAGTTCTTCTTTTTCTTATTGCGCATGTTATCGATCATTCGATCGAGCTGGCTTGAGAATTGCTCTCTTTCTTCCTCACTGAACCCATCAAACAGAGTGTCTATCTGCTGTTGCAAAATCGTGAGAATGTCTGCCTGAAGTGCGATACTTTTTTGGGTTGGGTTGATGAGTTTGCAACGCTTGTCTTTGGGATCGTCTTCGCGAATAATCAAACCATTCTTTTCCAATATCTGCATTGCCCGAGTCGTTGCCGCGCGATCGATAGATAAGGCTTGGGTTATTTCTTCCTGAATAACTGTCCCTCTACTTAGAATTTCCATTAGAAAGGGAAAGCTCCCTTGCATAATTCCCATCTGGCTCAAAGGCGCGCTAAGGCGATTGAGATTAAGGCGATGCAGTATGGAAATTTTGCGAATTGGAGAGCCGCGTTCGAAATCGTCAATGGAAGTCATGGAAAAGCCCTAGATTGTTGACATGTCAATAATCTTATTTTGTTGACATGTCAACTAAATCCGTAACTTCAAATAGACACACAGCCATGAGTTCCTCGCAAAAACCGGAACTCAAATGATATCTTTTGATCAAAATTAAAGGCGACCAATGCCAAAAGGCATTTCAGCTTCAAGCGCCGAATTCTCCGGTTTTGTCGGGTGTGCTTTGCTTATTTTCGTAAGAATCCAGTTCCACAATGGGCGCGGGCACTGAATAGGTCTTTTCCTTGTAGCGGCAGAGATCGGCAACAATACATTTCTGGCAATCGGGCTTGCGCGCCTTGCAGACATAACGTCCGTGCAGGATGAGCCAGTGATGGGAATGACGCACATAGGGCTCAGGGATTACATGTTCGAGCGCTATTTCCACCTCTTCCACGGTCTTGCCCGGTGCCAGCTCCAGTCGGTTGGAAAGGCGGAAGATGTGAGTGTCGACGGCAATGGTCGGCTGGCCGAAAAAGATATTGAGCACCACATTGGCGGTCTTGCGACCAACACCGGGAAGACTGACCAACGCATCCCGATCTGCGGGAACTTCGCCACCAAATTCATCAATCAGCTTCTGGCTGAGCAGAATGACATTCTTGGCCTTGTTGCGATAAAGCCCGATGGTCTTGATGTAGCTTTCCACGGCTTCCTGCCCCAGAGCCACCATCTTCTCGGGTGTGTCAGCCACAGCGAACAGCGGGCCTGTGGCCTTGTTGACGCCCACGTCGGTGGCTTGAGCGGAGAGAACCACAGCCACCAGCAGCGTATAGGCACTGGAATAATCCAATTCACCGCGCGGATTGGGCCGTTGCTTTGAAAAGCGGGCAAACAGCTCCTCGATATCCTCTTTGGGCATCTTGCTCCATTTGCGCCGACGCACGGGCTTTTTTGCTTTCGCGCTTGCTGCTCGGGTCTTTTTTGGCTTGCCTTTGGAAGCGGCGGTTTCTTTTTCGCTCACAATGGTCCCCTTCATGCTCAATTCCGGCAGTCAGTCCCCTGCCCTTGCGTCTTCTTCTGTCTTTATCCGATTCTTCATGCCGGCTGACAAGAGACAAGTGCAAAGCAAGTTTCGGGTGGTTGAAACCGCCTGCACCGAGTAGCATCCTTGGAAATGCGATTTCGGGATGACATCATGACGCCAAAAGTAAAACCGCTCATACATTTGCCACTGGACGGCGATTGCCCCATCGTGACCGATGTCCAGACGAGCAAGGAAGACAAGCAGGAAGCCTTGCGGGATTATGACACCATTCGCCGCTCGATCGAGTATCTGACGGACCATTGGCGCGAACAACCCAGTCTCGAACGCCTGTCTGATCATATCGGCCTGTCACCCCATCATCTGCAGCGGCTGTTTACCCGCTGGACCGGAGGGCTTTCACCCAAGGGCTTCATTCAGGCCGTGACCTTGGATAATGCCAAGAAAATTCTAGATCAGTCCGCATCCGTAATGGAAGCCTCCTTCGAGGTCGGATTGTCCGGATCATCCCGCCTGCATGATCTGTTTGTCACGCATGAAGCGATCACCCCGGGCGCCTACAAGGCCAAGGGCGAGGGGCTCACCATTCTGTTTGGCTTCCACCCAAGCCCCTTTGGCAAGGCTCTGGTGATGGTTACGGACCATGGTCTGGCCGGCCTTGCCTTCGCCGATAAGGGCGATGAGCAGGCCGCGCTTTCAGACATGTATAGCCGTTGGCCACGGGCCAACTATTTGCAGGATGACGAGGCAACGCGCCCCTTTGCCACCCACATCTTCAACCCTCACGCATGGCAGCAGGAGCAACCTCTGCGCATCACCCTGATTGGAACCGATTTCGAAGTGCGGGTCTGGGAGATGTTGCTCAAGATTCCCTTGGGCAACATGACGACCTATTCCACCATTGCACGCCATATGGGCAAGCCCAAGGCCGCCCGGGCGGTGGGCTCTGCGGTTGGTCGCAACCCGATTTCCTTTGTCGTGCCCTGCCATCGTGTGGTGGGCAAAGGGGGTTCCATCTGCGGCTATCACTGGGGCCTCACGCGCAAGCGGGCAATCCTTGGCTGGGAACAGGGCCATTTGGGTGGCAATGATACTTAGGCGCGAATGCCCTGCGCGATCGATATCCGGTGTTCAGACAAAAAAAGGGTGGCCAAAGCCACCCTTTTCACTATTCAGCATAACGCTTTGATTAGCCAAGGATTTCTTTGGAAGCAATCGTGGTGTCAGCGTTGAATTTGTAGATGATAGGAACACCGGTGCCCAGGTTGACTTCGAGAATTTCTTCTCTGCTCAGGCGGTCCAGAACCATCACGATGGAGCGCAGGGAGTTACCATGTGCTGCACAAAGAACAGACTTGCCAGCCATGACCTGTGGCAGAATGTCGGTGATGAAGTAAGGCAGCGTGCGGGCTGCGGTGTCTTTCAGGCTTTCGCCACCCGGAGGAGGAACGTCGTAAGAACGGCGCCAGATATGCACCTGCTCTTCGCCCCATTTCTTGCGAGCGTCGTCTTTGTTGAGGCCAGACAGATCGCCATAATCGCGTTCGTTGAGGGCCAGATCGCGGTAGGTCGTCAGGTCAGACTGACCAACGCCATCAAGGATATGCTGGCAGGTTTTCTGGGCGCGCTGCAGGTCGGAAGTGAAAGCAACGTCGAATTTCATGCCCATATCGTTGAGCTTCTTGCCAGCAGCAATCGCTTCAGCGGTGCCCTGTTCGGTCAGGTCGGGGTCTTTCCAGCCGGTGAAAAGGTTTTTCAGATTCCAATCGCTCTGGCCATGACGTGCCAGCACTAGTGTCCGTTCCATCGGATTCACTCCTTAACTGCAAATTGAAGCGCTTTTCTGTTGGTCTGAGCCGCAGACCGATCAGGAAAGCGCTGTGTTACATTGGTTTGCAGCATTCCTCACAGGATTGTTGCGTGAGAATTGCTCTCTTTGCGGTTTAAATCTTCGCCATGTGGCGTATCTGTTCAATTCAGTCCCAGAACATCCATCATGGAGTAATAGCCAACGGGTTTGTCTTTTGCCCAGGATGCAGCCTTCACGGCACCACGGGCAAAAATGGAGCGATCCTGGGCCTTATGCGTGAGCTCGATGCGCTCGCCTTCCCCTGCCAGGATCACACTATGCTCGCCAATCACCGAACCGCCCCGCAAGGTAGCAAACCCGATGCTACCCCGTTCCCGGGCACCGGTCATGCCTTCGCGAGACATCACGGCATTGGCGTGCAAATCGATGCCGCGCCCCTGCGCAGCAGCTTCACCAAGCAGAAGAGCCGTGCCGGAAGGCGCGTCAACCTTGTGCTTGTGATGCATTTCAAGAATTTCAATGTCGAAATCAGCGTCAAGCGCCTTGGTGGCCTGCTCGATCAGTTTTGAGAGCAGATTGACCCCGAGGCTCATATTGCCAGAGCGAACCATGGTGGCGCCGCTTTCAGCAATACCCTTCAGCTCGGCTTCTTCTTCAGGTGTGAAACCGGTGGTGCCGATAATATGGATCTTGCTCTTGGCAGCTGTAATACGGGCAAAAGCGAGGCTCGCCTGTGGTGCGGTGAAATCAATGACACCGTCCGCTGCGTCCAGCGCTGCGTCCAGATCGCTGGTTACCGGAATATCAAGAGGCTGAAGGCCTGCCAATGTGCCAGCGTCCATGCCGATGCATTCGGCCCCTTCCCGTTCCACGGCTCCTGCAACGCATACTCCCTGCTGTTCGGAAATAGCCGTAATGAGCGCACGGCCCATCCGTCCCTGTGCACCTACTACAACAAGCCGTAAGTCGGTCATAACGCAGTCCTTTGCGATTGCAAGAAAAACACGTTTGTTCTACGCATAAGGGAGCATCAAGGCAAGAACTGATTTTCAAACAGGCGGCGGAATTTGGGCTAGGTTTGGGCAAAAACCCTCCGCCCATGACGGACTCTATGCGGCAGGATGGAACCCTGTTTTGCTCCTTTAAAAAGAGGACCAAGCCATTCACTCGGTGAGAGATGTGGCTGTTCTCTTTTAAGAGAATCCCCCGTCAAATCCCCGAAGGTCTAAAGACGGGACACAAGCTCACTGTCGCGCCAAATTAATATGCATGATGCAGCGCGTCTCAACATTGGCACCCGCATCAATTTCCTTTTGCAGGATGGTCTTGAGATCGGAATGTGCCCTTGCAGCGGGGAGAATGGAAAATCCAGCCGAGCGATAGAAAGGGCCATTCCAGCCGATGTCCGAGTAGGTCGTTAGCGTGACACACGGAAAGCCCTTCTCGCGCGCATAAGTCAACACATGTTCAAGAAGCGATCGCCCAATTCCCCGACCCTGATCCTTTTTATGGACAGACAGCTCATACAGATGCAGCCCCTCGTCTAACGGAGCCGCAACGGCAAATCCCGCTTTGACCATGCGTGGCTGATCTTGGGTCGCCTCGTTATCTGCCTCTATCTCAGCAACAAAAACGGGATGCTTGTTGGCAAAATGCGTCTCATAGGTCTGAGCGGAAAGTGGCGGTGCGAGCGCCAACTCCGAATAGGGTGTCTTGTGAAAAAGAGAGGCTGCAGCCACTTCAATGGCCTGAAGGTCCGGTATGTCTGCCGCCAGAGCATACCGGATGGCTGGGAGCTTTCTACACATGCCCTATCGGATCAAGCGCGTTCAGAAAGTGCCGCCTCAATGTCAGCGACGATGCCGAGCGCCATGTCCTTGCGCTTTTCTGCTTCCAGAATCGGCCGTCCGACCACCAGATAGTCTGCCCCGGCTGCAATGGCCTTTTTCGGGGTCATGACGCGT
Source organism: uncultured Cohaesibacter sp. (assembly GCF_963682185.1). Classification (NCBI taxonomy): domain Bacteria; kingdom Pseudomonadati; phylum Pseudomonadota; class Alphaproteobacteria; order Hyphomicrobiales; family Cohaesibacteraceae; genus Cohaesibacter; species uncultured Cohaesibacter sp. The sequence continues at coordinate 2,586,402 of NZ_OY821667.1, forward strand.
TTCTGATCGCCTGCATCAGTGCCTGCAGGGCGAATGCCCGGCGTGACGATGGCCATGTCCGGCCCGACGATGGAACGCATGGCATCAGCTTCCTGAGCAGAGCAGACAATGCCATCCATACCGGCAGCCCGGGCATCGGCGGCCCTTTTCGCAACCAGCTCGCCAGCCGTGAAACGATAGCCCGCTTCTTCAAGATCTGCATCATCCATGGATGTAAGCACCGTAACGCCCAGCAGGTTGAGTCCGCTTTCCCCCCTGCCGGCCACTGCGGACCGCATCGCCTTGGGATAGGCGTGAATGGTCAGGAACTTGGCGCCGAGCGTTGAAATGGACACAACACCCTTCTCGACGGTGTTGTCTATATCCAGCAGCTTGAGATCCATGAAGACATCCTTGCCCTCGCTGATCAATTCGCGAGCAAGATCAAATCCACCCGCATATCCAAGCTGATAGCCGATCTTGTAGAAAGAAACGCTATCACCAAGATCCGCAATGATGGTGCGTGCATCTTCGACGCTGGGGACATCAAGCGGGACAATGAGGCGGTCACGAGGAGAAAGAGACATCGGCGGCTGTTCCTTTTGGTTGCTCGAGCTAAGTCAAATTGGCAAAGGCTTATCACTTCACCTCGCAAGGGTCCAGCTTCTCATGCGGTCTTTTTGCGCGCGCCTTTGCTGTCAAACCCACTCCAGCGGTTTCTTGCGTTGAGCCATGTAAATCAGATTGCGCGCGCAGGCGCTCAGGAACATGGCATTCCTGTCATCCTTCAGGTTGCCTTTCTCATCGAAGGCTTCATGGGCAGCGCCGATACTGACCTGTTCGGGAATGGTCAATGCGCCCAAAGCCGTCAGAATATCGCGCAGATGGGCCAGAGAGCGCATGCCCCCCAGTTTCCCAGGCGACGCAGCACCGATGGCATAAACAGGTTTGGTAAAGGGATTTTGCTCTTTTGCAGGCACACGTGAGAGCCAATCCAGCGTATTTTTCATCAAGGGTGGCACAGAGCCATTATGCTCCGGGCTCGCCAAAAAAACGCCATCATGTGAAGCAATCAGCTTGGCCAGCTTGATTGCATTTTCCGGCAGGCCTTTTTCTGCTTCGTCTTCGACATCAAAAAGGGGAAGAGGATAGTCGACAAGAGAAAGATAAGTGACATCCATCTCCATCAGGCTGAGTTCCTTGGCCATGGCCCCTGCAAGGGACTGGTTGAAGCTGCCCGAACGGGTGGAACCGGCAAAGCAAAGAAGACGGATTTGCTGCATGATGAAGCCTCTTGGTCATAGCAATTGCACTACTTTAAATGTCAATTTTCCATGTAAGGCTGATTGTGCGAAATTTGCAATCTCTCTTCTCAACAACATCAATTCATGCAAGATTTTTCATGAATGTGTATCACGGATCGATAAGGAGCCATCATGTTACCCACCTACGAAACGGAGCGGCTTATATTACGTGAACGCACGCTGGACGATCTGGATGCCTGTGTCGCCATGGATCTGGACCCCGAGGTCGTCAAATATATCCGCCCGACACCACCAGAACCGGAACATCGGATCTTCATGCGGGAGAGCATTTCTCGTGACTATGGAGCCGGTTTGGGTTTCTGGAGCATTTTCGAAAAGGCAGCAGACAACACAAGGGGCGATTTTATCGGCTGGATTCTGCTCGTGCCTTTGGCCGGAGAAGGCCCCGAGGTGGAAATTGGCTACCGCTTTGTGCAGCGGGCCTGGGGAAAGGGCTATGCAACAGAAGTGGCCACAGTCATCCGGGATTACGCTTTTCAAAAGGCCGGTCTTGATGCGATTTGCGGTGTGACTGATCCTGATAATGCGGCCAGTCAGCATGTGTTGCAGAAAATCGGTCTAAGCCGCAAGGGCGATCGATTCGCCTATGGCGAAGTCCTTCCCTTCTTTCTTCTCACAAGAGAAAACTGGATAGCCAGAGATGTGAAGCGCGAGACGCACGGCCAAGTCTAGTTGACAGGGCGTCGATAAACCCAGACCCGGGCGGGCGGCAGATTGCCCAGAATCCAGCTGCTCGTCTCGATGGTAAAATTCCCTTCCCTTTCGGGCACTGGAGGCACCAGAGCATAGGAAAACTGAATGAAGGGGGCTCCCGGTTTCAGAGCATCAAGACAAAGGGAAATCAAACGCTTGCGCATGGCCTTGGGCTTTGTGAAGAGCGGCAGGCTGGAAACCACGGCTGAAAGGGGTGCATCTATATTCTGTTGCCGGATGGCATCAAAATCATAAGCATCACCCTGAATCACGTTGACGCCAGCAAAGCGATCGCGCAGCATGGAGACAAATTCGCTCGAATATTCAACCGCCAGAATATTGGTGGGATCAACACCATGTTCCAGGACTGCATTGGTAACCACGCCGGTTCCGGGTCCCAGTTCCAGAACCAGTCCGGACTGATCCAGTGGAACATAGGAAGCCATTTTGCGTGCGAGCGCGGGGCTAGACGGGGCAACAGCACCGATTTGAAGCGGATCGTCGAACCATCGTCTCAAAAAGCGGATTTCGTCCGGAATATGGGCTTTCAACGCGTGATTTCGCAATTGCTTGAGCATGGGATCCCCAAAAACAAAGCCATCAATCATATTCCCTTGAGAAGCCCTATGCAGGCTTTGAATAGTTGATGGTTCGTGGCAATAAATGACCTCTATTATGCATGTAAGAGCAATTTGTGTCAGGCAAAAGGCCTTAACCAAATATGATAATGATAATAGTGCAGTATCAGCGATGATAAGGGGAAAAGCCAGATACAAAAAAGGAGACACCCTCAAAAAGGGTATCTCCTGAATTTTGACAGGATAGGCAAGAGCTATTCACTGATGCGCTCGATGAAATCCTTCACCTTCGCGAAAAAGCCTGTACTGTCAGGATGATTATCATCATTGGTAAGGGAATCAAATTCCTGAATCAGCTCTCTCTGGCGCTTTGTCAGCTTGCGCGGTGTTTCCACTTCGACCTGAATATACATGTCGCCATATTGCTGGCTGCGCAACACCGGCATACCCTTGCCGCGCAGGCGGAATTGCTTGCCGCTCTGCGTGCCTTCAGGCACCCTCACACGTGTTTTGCCGCCATCAACGGTGGGAACTTCAAACTGCCCACCCAGAATGGCTGTTGTGATGGAAATTGGCACACGGCAGAAAATGTCCGCGCCATCCCGCTGGAACAGGTCATGCGGCTTCTGCGTAAGGAAGATATAAAGATCGCCTGGAGGGCCGCCACGCACACCGGCCTCCCCTTCGCCTGACAGGCGAATACGGGTGCCATCTTCGATACCGGCTGGAATATTAACGGACAGATTGCGATTTTCGGTTGTCCGGCCTACACCACCGCAAACATCACAGGGATCATCGATAATTTCACCGCGTCCGTGACAGGTGGGACAGGTCCGCTCGACCGTGAAAAAGCCCTGCGTCGCACGTACCTTGCCCATACCGCCACATGTGGGGCATGGCTTGGGAGACGTTCCCGGCTTGGCGCCGCTCCCTGAACAGGCCGTACAGGTGACCGAGGTTGGCACTTCGATCTCTGCGGTCTTGCCATGGAAAGCCTCTTCAAGGGTGATTTCCATATTGTAGCGCAGATCGGCTCCGCGCTCGCGACCACGAGACCGCCTGCCGCCGCCCATCATGTCTCCGAAAATATCTTCGAAGATATCGGACATCGAAGATCCGAAATCGGATCCGAATCCCTGACCCATCCCGCCCTGTTCAAAGGCAGCATGTCCATAGCGATCATAAGCGGCGCGCTTTTCGGGATCCTTCAGGATCTCGTAGGCTTCATTCACTTCCTTGAAACGGGATTCGGCATCAGGGTTGTCTGGATTGCGGTCAGGGTGAAACTGCATCGCTTTCTTGCGGAAAGCGCTTTTCAATTCTTTGTCGCCAGCCCCGCGGGAGACCCCGAGCGTTTCATAAAAATCGGCTTTAGACATATTTGCTCATCCACCTTTACCAAAAAGTCGACGCCAGTGAGGCGCCGACTTCATTTGGTTCTACTTGTTCATGAAGTCCGCTCAGGATTTTTTGGAATCGTCGTCTTGAACTTCTTCGAAGTCTGCGTCGACAATGTCGTCATCCTTAGCCGCATCGGCAGCAGCGTCAGCTGCAGCGCGTGCTTCTTCATCAGACTGCTGTGCCGAATACATTGCTTCACCCAGTTTCATGGATGCTTGCGTCATGGCTTCGGTCTTGGCCTTGATGGCTTCCAGATCATCGCCTTCAAGAGCCGTTTTCAGCTCTGCAATAGCAGCTTCAATGGCAGATTTGTCTGCTTCGGAAACCTTGTCGCCAAAGTCGGCGAGAGATTTCTCACCGGAATGAACAAGGGCTTCACCCTGGTTCTTGGCTTCAACCAGTTCCTTGCGGATCTTATCGGCTTCAGCGTTGGCTTCAGCATCCTTGACCATCTGTTCGATGTCTGCATCAGACAGGCCACCAGAAGCGCGGATAGAAATTTTCTGTTCCTTGCCGGTGCCCTTATCAAGAGCGGACACATTCACGATGCCGTTGGCGTCGATGTCGAAGGTCACTTCAATCTGCGGAACACCGCGTGGCGCCGGTGGGATACCAACCAGATCGAACTGGCCAAGCGCCTTGTTGTCGGCAGCCATCTCACGTTCACCCTGGAAGACGCGGATCGTTACGGCGTTCTGATTGTCGTCAGCCGTAGAGAAGACCTGGCTCTTCTTGGTCGGGATCGTGGTGTTGCGGTCGATGAGGCGAGTGAACACACCGCCCAGGGTTTCGATACCAAGGGACAGCGGGGTCACGTCGAGCAGCAGCACGTCTTTGACATCGCCCTGCAGCACGCCAGCCTGAATGGCAGCACCCATGGCAACCACTTCATCCGGGTTCACACCCTTGTGCGGCTCTTTGCCGAAGAACTGTTTAACGGCAGCCTGAACCTTCGGCATACGGGTCATACCACCAACCAGAACGACTTCGTCGATCTCGGAAGCGGAAAGACCAGCGTCTTTCAGTGCGGATTCACAAGGCTTGATGGTGCGTTTGATCAGATCGTCAACCAGCGCTTCAAATTTCGCACGGGTCAGCTTCAGAGCCAGATGTTTCGGGCCGGAAGCGTCTGCCGTGATGTAAGGCAGGTTGATTTCGGTCTGGGTCGAGGAAGAAAGCTCGATCTTGGCTTTTTCGGCAGCTTCCTTGAGGCGCTGCAGAGCCAGATTGTCTTTCTTGAGGTCGATGCCGCTTTCTTTCTTGAACTCTTCAACCAGATAGTCGACCAGACGCATGTCGAAGTCTTCACCACCAAGGAAGGTATCACCGTTGGTGGATTTTACTTCAAACACGCCATCGCCGATTTCAAGAACGGACACGTCGAAGGTACCACCACCAAGGTCATAAACCGCGATGGTCTTGCCGTCATTCTTGTCCAGACCATAGGCCAGAGCAGCAGCAGTCGGCTCGTTGATGATACGAAGGACTTCCATACCGGCGATCTTGCCAGCGTCCTTGGTAGCCTGACGCTGGGCGTCGTTAAAGTAAGCAGGAACCGTGATGACGGCCTGAGTTACAGGCTCACCGAGATAATCTTCTGCGGTTTCCTTCATTTTCTGAAGGATCATGGCGGAGACCTGTGAAGGAGAGTATTTTTCACCCTCGACTTCTACCCATGCATCGCCATTGTCGCCTTTGACAATCTTGAACGGAACCAGATCCTTGTCTTTGCTAACTGCCGGATCTTCATAGCGACGGCCAATAAGACGCTTGACCGCGAACAGGGTGTTCAGCGGGTTGGTCACAGCCTGACGCTTGGCCGGCTGACCAGCAAGGCGTTCGCCATCGTCGGTGAAGGCGATCATGGAAGGTGTGGTACGTGCACCTTCGGCGTTTTCGATGACTTTCGGTTCTTTGCCATCCATAATGGATACGCACGAGTTTGTGGTACCCAAGTCAATACCAATGACTTTGCTCATTCTCTCTTCTCCTTTCGGCAGGCCGGTCAAACCCTTTAAAAGCGGTTATAAGCGCCGATAATTCGGCCCAGCCCCCATGAAGATGCGCATTTGATGCGCGGGTTGGGTTTTACATTCATGGCACATATAGGAGCCGTTTACGCGGACTGCAAGGCGCAAATCCAGCATCTTTGAATGCATTTGCGACGTTTTTTGAAATTGGCACCCCTCATATAAGAGTGAAGCGAGAAAATAAAGAGGGTCAGGCAGGTTAAGGGCAGGTTAAAGCAAAAAATTCCCCACATCTGTGAAGGTTATTCAGAAAAGCGCGTCCAATCGGAGCAATGGGATGAATTCGGCGCCCATTCTGCCTTGGCGGCTATTGAGATAGGCTGGAAGGAAGCAACATTTATCCCGATTTCTGGCATGGGCAAAAAATGGCCACGCGCATATGATATGTGGTGCATTGGATAATTCAGCTGAGGGATGGTCCCGGTCTGTCATATGGATGCATGCATAGGGCGAATCACGGCAAACAGAACCTCCCCGCTGGCTTATGGGTTCGCAGATTGAAAAAGCTGATCGTAAAAAGGAAAGGAGCGCACCAAACCATGCAATATCTGTCCGGATATCTTGATGAAGCCGCCCAGCAGGCCCTTGTTGCAGAAATTCGGGCTCTCGTGGCCAAAGCACCTCTTTTCACGCCCACCATGCCGCGCTGGGGACGTCCCTTTTCCGTTCGCATGAGCAATTGCGGCCCGCTGGGCTGGGTGTCGGACAAATCCGGCTATCGCTATCAAGCCACCCATCCGGTCTCCGCAGAGCCATGGCCGCCCATCCCGCAGAGTCTGTTGGATTTGTGGGATGTGACCACCGGCTACCCGCTGCCGCCGGAAGCCTGTCTCATCAACTATTATCATCCCGATGCCAAGATGGGTCTTCATGTCGATAATGATGAAGAGGATTTCGATGCACCCATCCTGTCGGTCTCGCTGGGCGATGATGCGCGTTTTCGTCTCGGTGGCAGGGAACGAAAAGACTCAACAAAGAGTTATATCCTCAAGTCAGGAGATATTTTCATTCTCGATGAGGAGGATCGGCTCGCCTATCACGGTATTGACCGGATTTATCCGGGCACATCGATGCTGCTCAAGGAAGCCGGAAGGATCAACCTGACCATGCGACGGGTGACGCGCGACTGCGCTAAGGGGCGCTGACGTCACACCCGCGTTATATGACCTGTCTACCTTATGTGGCTGGTTTGGCTTCAGAAATGATGCTATCTGTTAGGGAATGTTTTTTTGCGCGCCTTTCAAGGCCAACCGTCAGGCAGGTTATGTCCTTCGTTATTTTTACTGATCTCGATGGAACCTTGCTGGATCATGCCAGCTATTCTTACGCTCCGGCCAAACCGGCGCTGGCGCTGCTGCACAAACATGACATTCCGCTCATTCTGGCCTCCAGCAAAACCGCTTTTGAAATCGCCCCCCTGCGTGATGAGCTGGGCTTTGCCCATTGTCCGGCAATTGTCGAGAATGGGGCTGGCCTGTTGCCTGCACACGCTGATCCGGAAAGCCTTGCCGGGGCGCAAAGTGACTATAAGCGCATCCGCACGATACTGGACGCAATGCCAGCTGATTTGCGAGCTCTTTTCACCGGCTTTGGGGATTGGAGCGTCGAAGAAATCGCGCAGAATACCGGTCTGCCAAAAGACAATGCGGCCCTAGCGGCCCGTCGGCTTTTCTCAGAACCGGGTCTATTTTCAGGCAACGCGCACCAGAAGCAGCGCTTTGAAAGCTATATTGAAGAAAGAGGTCTTAGGGCGCGACAGGGCGGGCGCTATTACACCCTCTCTTTTGGCGCCACCAAGGCCGACCAGATGCGGGGCATCTTAAAGCAGCAATCCTTGGCCGCACCGCCGGTCACATCGATTGCGCTGGGCGATGCCGCAAATGATATTGAAATGCTGGAAACAGCCGATTTCGGCGTCATCATCAACAATCCCGAAGGCAAGCCATTACCGCCGCTCTCGGGAGAAGATGAAGGCCGAATCATGCGTACTGACAATCCCGGCCCAACCGGCTGGAACAAGGCAATATTGAATCATATTGGCGGACCGGCGACGGCCTGACAAAGAAAAATAGAAACGGAGTGTCATATGGGCGATTTTCATCAGAATGGCAAAGTGGCGACCCTGCACCATTTTCCAACCGCATCGGCGGAAAATATGGAGCGGATTCTGGAGACCTACGCCCAGAACAGGAAAATCACGCTGATCCTGCCCTCTTTGTTTTCAGAGCTGGAACAGCCCGCCCTCTCCAACATCCTTGATGAACTGAGCAAGGCCAAATTCATCAATCAGATCGTGATCGGGCTGGACCGCGCCGATGAAGAGCAATATCGCCACGCCAAGCAATATTTTGCACGCCTGCCGCAAGATCATGTCGTGTTGTGGAATGATGGGCCACGGCTGAAGGCCATTGATGAGCGTTTGCAGACCCTTGGTCTTTCCCCTTCCGAGCCGGGCAAGGGGCGCAATGTCTGGTATTGCATGGGCTATGTGCTTTCGGCCAAGAATAGCGATGTGGTAGCCCTGCATGATTGCGATATCGTGACCTACAACAAGGAGATGCTGGCGCGTCTGGTCTATCCGGTGGCGAACCCCAATTTCTCCTATCAATTCTGCAAGGGCTTCTATCCGCGCATCGCAGACGGCAAGCTCAACGGTCGCGTTACCCGCCTTTTCATCACGCCGCTGCTGCTCGCCCTGCGTAAATTGATCGGCAACAACGAATATCTGGAATATCTGCAGGCTTTCCGTTATCCGCTGGCTGGAGAATTCGCCATGCGCACCTATATGCTGCCGGATATGCGCATCCCATCGGACTGGGGGCTGGAAATCGGCGTTCTCTCGGAGGTACACCGGAATTTCTCCTCCAAGGCCGTCTGTCAGGTAGAGATCGCCGATATTTATGACCATAAGCATCAGCCGCTTTCGGAAGAAGATGCCACCACAGGCCTGTCGCGCATGTCGACCGACATCGCCAAGGCGCTTTATCGCAAGCTGGCCATTGATGGCATTATTTTCTCAAGCGAATTCTTCCGCACCCTCAAGGCGACCTATCTGCGCCTGTCGCTGGACATGGTCGAGACCTATTACAATGATGCCATGATGAATGGGCTTCATACGGACAGGCATATGGAAGAGCGCAGCTGCGAGCTGTTTGCTGCCAATATCGTTGAAGCGGGGTCCGCCTATATGGACAACCCGATGGAAGTGCCCTTCATTCCCAACTGGAGCCGCGTCAGCGCCGCAGATTATGATCTGCTGCTCGATTTCTACAATGCGGTGAAGCAGGATAATGAAGAATATGGTGTTGCCTGATGCAATCGCGCGATCATGAAGAAGGCTCTTCCATGCAAAGTGAAAAACAATCAGGCCATATCGCCGCTTTTCTGAATACCGGAAGTGGCACCTTCCAGATGCTGGAAATAGGCCATGTGCGCGGCATGCTTGAAAGGGCGTTCGGTGACGCAGGCTATGAGCTGACCATCTATACCGGCGGCGGAGCCGACCTGATAAGCCAGATGAAAGAGCATAGCCAGTCGGACGATTTTGATATCCTGTTGGCTGGCGGAGGCGATGGCACGGTGTCCGCTGCGGCAGAAACTGCTTGGCGCAACAACAAGACTCTTGCCGTGCTACCTGGCGGTACGATGAATCTTTATGCCCGCGCGCTCAGCATCCCACTGGATGTGGAGCTTGCAATTGATGCGCTTTCCAGCGGCAAAAAGAAAGACGCCGATATTGCGACAGCCAATGGCGACCCCTTTGTGCATCAGTTTTCGGTGGGCCTGCATCCAAGAATGATCCGGAAAAGAAACAATCTTGATTATCAGTCGCGCATTACCAAGATGCTGGCCAGTACGCGCGCCTTTTGGGAAACAATTTCCCATATGCCGACCTGCGGCGTGACCATTGATCTGGATGGCAAAAGAGAAGAACGCCAGCTCAGCGCCCTATCGGTGTCGAACAACCTGTTCGGCTCGACCGCCCCGCCCTATGCGGAAAGGCTGGATGGTGGCGAACTGGGTGTCTATATGGCAGGGCAGCTCACATGGCAAAGAGCATTGATACTGGGGACAGATCTTCTGATCGGTCAGACACCGAACAATCCTGATCTGGAAATACACTCGGCCAAATGTGTCAAGCTGACCGTGCATGAAAAGCCTGAAGGCTCTCAATGTGTGCGTGACGGAGAGCTTTACGACCTGCCCGACGAAATCACCATCGAGCTGCACGCCAAGGAGCTGTCGGTTCTGGTGCCGTGAAGTTATTGTCACCTCTAGGCTAGGGTATTTACGGGACATCTCTGGGCTGCAAACGCTTCTTTGATGCAGTGGATTGGCCTCTATCCCCTATCCTTGACACTTTCCATCACCACGAAGGTGGAGGTGTGTGAGACATAGGGAAGAGCCGAGATCTTCTCGCCCAGCACCTTGCGGTAGTTGCTCATATCGCGGGTGCGGATCTTCAAAAGATAATCGAAATTGGATGCAATCATATGGCATTGCTCGATTTCGCGGATATGGCGCGTGGCTTCGTTGAAGGCATTCAGAGCTTCCGAACGGGTGTCGCTTAGGGACACCTGCACAAAGGCGATATGACCCTCGCCGAGCTTCTCCGGGTCGAGAATGGCGCCATAGCCGCGGATGAAGCCGCCCTCCTCCAGCCGACGCATGCGAATCTGGCAGGGCGTCTTGGATAATCCGACCTTTTTTGCAAGCTCGGTGATGGTGATGCGCCCATTCTCTGCGAGTATGGTGAGGATGTTTCGGTCGAACCTATCCAATTTGTCCATATATTGTTTCTTTCATAGTGAAAGCGGAAAATATGTCGAAAAATTTCGGTCATATATCCTAAATGTACCTGAATATTGGTCACTCTGACTAGAGCTTTTTCGCTATCCTTGTAGACATAATAAACGACAATCACACATCCCTTCGGTTTTTAAGATCTCAAACATAACTGCATCAAAAGCAGGTTGGATCGCTATGCCAAAACCGGAGCCCTACTTCCAGGAGTGCCCAATGGATCAACAGTCTTTCGACACGCATCGCGATCTGGACGCCCGCCTCTCAGAGCTGCGTCAGGTTATTCGCGAACATTATCTGGCAGACGAAGCAAGCAACGTTCGTCGCCTGATCGAAGAAGCTCATATGGATGAACGCATGAGCCTGCGCATTTCCCAGCGCGCGGCCGATCTCATCCGCACCATCCGTACCACCACCAAGCCCTCCATGATGGAGAATTTCCTCGCGGAATATGGCCTGTCCACCCGCGAAGGTGTGGCGCTGATGTGCCTGTCCGAAGCGCTGCTGCGCGTGCCGGACGCTGAAACCATCGATGCCTTGATCTCCGACAAGATCACCCCGAGTGAATGGGGCCAGCATCTGGGCAAGTCCACCTCTTCTCTGATCAATACATCCACCTGGGGGCTGATGCTGACCGGCAACATCCTCAAGGAGAAAGATGAAGAAGGTCTCGCCGCTTCCATGCGCTCCATGGTCAAGCGCCTCGGTGAACCGGTGATCCGCACCGCCGTTGGGCAGGCCATGAAAGAGCTGGGTCGTCAGTTCGTGCTGGGTACCACCATCGAGAAAGCCATTCAGCGCGGCAAGCATTACGAAACCAAGGGCTTCACCTATTCCTATGACATGCTGGGCGAGGCGGCCCGCACCGAAGCAGACGGCATCAAATATCATCTGGCCTATTCCAAGGCGATCGCCACGCTGGCCCCTTACTGCAAGTCAAAATCGGTTCACAAGAATCCGGGCCTGTCTGTGAAGCTTTCTGCGCTGCATCCGCGCTATGAAGAAGGCAAGAAAGAGCGCGTCATGTCCGAGCTGGTCTCGCGTACCTTCGGTCTTGCCCTTCTGGCACGCTCCGCCAACATGAACTTTACCATTGATGCCGAGGAAATGGATCGTCTTGATATTTCCCTCGATGTGATCGAAGCCGTGCTTTCCAATCCGGCCCTTGAAGGCTGGGATGGCTTTGGCGTGGTCGTGCAGGCCTTCGGTCACCGTGCAAGCTTCGTCATCGATTGGCTCTACATGCTTTCCAAGAAGCTGGATCGCAAGATTACGGTGCGTCTGGTGAAGGGCGCTTATTGGGATAGCGAAATCAAGCGGGCGCAGGTTATGGGGCTGGAAGGCTTCCCGGTCTTCACCCGTAAGGCCAACTCCGATGTCTCCTACCTGTCCAATGCCCGTCGCCTGCTGGATATGACCGATCATATCTATCCGCAGTTTGCCTCTCACAACGCCCATACCGCGACAGCCGTCATGGAAATGGCCATTTCGGCCCGCGTGGGCAAAGGCTCCTATGAGCTTCAGCGCCTGCATGGCATGGGCGATGCGTTGCATGACACGCTGGTCAAACAGGAAAAAGTCGCCTGCCGCATCTATGCGCCGGTGGGGGCTCACTCTGACCTGCTGGCCTATCTGGTCCGTCGCTTGTTGGAAAATGGTTCCAACTCTTCCTTCGTCAACCAGATTGTCGATACCCATATCAGACCGGAGGAAATTGCAGGTGACCCATTTGCCAAGGTGCGTGAGCTGGGCGATGCCATCGAAAACCCGTTCCTGACCAAGCCGAAGGATATTTTCAAAGGCGTGCGTCGCAACTCCAAAGGCTGGGACCACACCGATCCGCTTTCCATTGAGGCAATTGACGAGAAGCGTGGCAAGTTCAAATCCCATCTGTGGGAGGCAACGCCGCTGATCGCCGGGCACAAATCCAAGGAAGACCCCTCCCCGGTCTACAATCCGGCTGATCGTAGCGAACAGATCGGCACAGTGGTCAAGGCTTCCGAGGCAGATGTTGAAAAAGCTCTGGCAGCCAGCGAGAAAGGCTTTGCTGTCTGGGCAGCCAAACCGGTGGCCGAACGCTCTGCCATTCTGACCAAGGTTGCCGAGCTTTATGAAGACAACGCAGAGGAACTGTTTGCCATTGCTGCCCGTGAGGCCGGCAAGGTGATGACCGATGCCATTGGCGAAGTCAGAGAAGCGGTCGACTTTGCGCATTATTATGCCGCTGAGGCCGAAAGGCTCGAAAAGGAAGCCAAGGACGGACGCACCGCGCGTGGCACAATCGCCTGTATTTCGCCATGGAACTTCCCGCTGGCCATCTTCACCGGCCAGATTCTCGCCGCCCTTGCTGCTGGTAACGCCGTCATCGCCAAACCGGCAGGCCCGACTGGCATTATGGCCTTCCGTGCGGTTCAGCTGATGCATGAAGCCGGTGTGCCCAAAGGCGCCATACAGCTGCTGCCCGGCAGCGGCTCGGTGGTTGGCACGCCCATCACCTCTGATCCGCGTATTGCTGGCGTCTGCTTTACCGGCTCCACCGGAACAGCGCAGACCATCAACCGCGCCATGGCGGCAAGCCTTGACCCAAGCGCGCCGCTGATTGCGGAAACAGGCGGCCTCAACGCCATGATCGTTGACTCCACCGCCCTGCCCGAGCAAGCGGTGAAAGACATCGTTTCGTCCTCGTTCCAATCTGCAGGGCAGCGGTGTTCTGCTCTGCGCATGCTGTATGTGCAGGAAGATATCTATGATCATCTGATGGAAATGCTCAAGGGGGCCACGGATGAGCTTTCCCTTGGCAATCCGTGGGACTGGTCAACTGATGTTGGTCCGGTCATTGATGAAGCTGCAAAAGCGGGCATCGATAACCATTGCGACAAGATGCGCGCCAAGGGCCGCTTGATCAAGCAGCTCTCCACCCCGAAAGAAGGTGTTTTCTGCGCGCCGACCATCATCGAACTGAACGGCATTGAAGAGCTGGAAGAAGAAATCTTCGGTCCGGTTCTGCATGTAGCCAAATTCAAGGCAGGCAAGCTGAATGACGTGATTGCGGCCATCAACGCCAAGGGCTTCGGCCTTACTTTCGGTCTGCATACCCGTATGGATAATCGGGTGCAGGAAGTGATCGATCAGATCAAGGTCGGCAACGCTTATGTCAACCGCAACCAGATCGGTGCCGTTGTGGCCTCGCAGCCCTTCGGTGGCGAAGGCTTGTCCGGCACTGGACCGAAAGCCGGTGGACCAAACTATGTGGAACGCTTCTACATGCCCTTCAAGCATGAGGAGCCAGCCGCACCGGAAGGCGATTCGGCTTCGGTCACGGAAATCCAGTATGCCATCCACGAGCTGCGCGCCGACAAGGCCAAACGCAAGAAATGGGCCGAGAAGGACTATCGCTTCGCGGCGTTGAAGAGTGCCTACAATCTGCCGGTCTCGTTCGATGTGTTCCTGCAGCGCGATATGAGCCCGCGGGACATGTCCGGGCCGACCGGTGAATCCAACCGCCTCACCTTTGCGCCGCGTGGCGTTGTGATGGTGGTCGGGGCAACCGAGCGCATGGCTCTGCTGCAGGCTGTGGCAGCTCTGGTTGCTGGCAACGCTGTCATTCTTGTTGGCAAGGGTGCAAAAGCCATGGCCGCCAAGCTGGCCGAGAGTGGCGCGCCGGTTGCTGGCTTTGACGGTGTGCTCGCCGCCGACGCCATCGCCAAGTTCGAGGGCATCGATGCCATTGCCTATATGGCTGATAATGAGACCCTGCGCACTGTCCGTGTGGCAATGGCCAAAAGGGATGGCGCTTTGACACCTCTGATCACGGAAGCCAACCCCTTCCGCTTTGCATTGGAGCGTCATGTCTGCGTGGACACCACGGCAGCTGGCGGCAACGCAACCCTGCTGGCAGCGGCTGAAGGAGAGGCCAATTAATCAAGAATAATAGGTAGTCTTACAGTCCTGGAAGCCCCGGAAGCGCATTGCTTTCGGGGTTCTTTTTTGCTTTCTGGCGTCCAGTGATGGCACCTGTGCCCTGAAAAATGCTGTAGCCGTGAGTCGGAAAAAACCGGTTTCGTCTTGGGGCGGACTATTCCCCGCTTGAGAAATCTGCCATGTCCTGTAAAACAGGAAGCAGACAAGTTCTCAACACAAGCGCTGCAGTGCGAGGCCTATCGTGCAAAGAAAACTCCCTCCTTTCAGTGCCCTCAAGGCGTTTGAAGCGGCCGCAAGAAACGGGTCTTTTGCACGCGCTGCAGCAGAGCTGAATGTCACCGCCACCGCTGTGAGCCAACATGTCAAAGGCCTTGAAAACTGGCTCGGGGAAGCCCTGTTTGTTCGTCATGCCAATGGCGTTGAGTTGAGCGAAAGGGCCAAAGCGCTTGTGCCCGAGGCGTCTCGCCTGCTCGATGAAATCGCCACGCTCTTGCCTCCGGCGCAGGAAGAAAATAATTCCGTATCCGTAACGATATCGGCTCCCAGAGCCTTTGCGGACGGATGGCTCGGGCCGCGTCTGGCAGATTTTCAGAATGACAATCCCGGCATTACCGTGTTTTTGGACGCGGAAGACAAGCAAAGCCATCCTGAACGCAATGTGACGGCCGATCTGATGATCTCGCGTATGCCGGCGACAAATGACAGCCTCTTGTCCGAATTGTTATTTGAAGATCGCATCATGCCAGTTTGCACCGAGCAATATCGCGACCTCATGGGGCTGGATCATGCAGAGGGCTGGAAGTCCGTCACCCTTTTGCATGATGCACTTTGGGAAAAGGATTGGCCCTTCTGGGGTACGCAACAGCCTGATGTGAGATTGGATTGGCTTGCAGGCCCTCGCTATCCCAATCATTGGCTGCTTCTGGAGGCAGCAAGACAAGGGCGCGGGGTCGCCATGGCTCATATGGATCTGGCCGCAGACTCCCTGATGGAGCGATCGCTTGTATCGCTGGCGCCGCAACCCGTCGAAACAGGGGACAGCTACTTCCTCACAAGACGACGGGGCCATCGCTCACCGGCGGCCATTCAACTGCGCGCCTGGCTTCTGGGCTGTATGCGTGAAAGCCCAAATACAAGTTCCCGATGAGCTCAGGCGAGGACAAAGTAACTCTTCAAGTAGGGCGCTGAAACCAGCACGCATCCAAGCGCGTGTTATATTGGCGCTTGCTGTAGCCTTCAAATAATGGATTTGAAAAAGAAAAGGAGACTCACGGCGGAGCCTCCTTGAGAATGTGATCCATGGACGTAGCACCAGCAGAGGAACGTCGAGGGGAGGAGAGAGACGCACTGGCAAGCCCGAACCACAAGGTTATAATAAGTCTAGACGGCCCGCTTTGGACCAACTTTGATCAATGTCATATTTGACGAGCAAAGGGCTATGGGCATATGCGACGAAACAGCGCACCTGGGTAATTTTGCAAAGACTTTGGTCTTAAAGATCTGACGCTTACGTTAAGGTAATAGGACTTTCGGCGAATGAGAATTAAGCAAGAAGGCATATTGCTGATCTTAAAAGGCCGGACAATTCAAAATGATAAAGCACGCTGTGGTTCTTTATAGGACAAATGAAAACACCCGGAGGGTGTCCGGGTGTTTTGAAATTTCGAATGCATATCTTCTACTTACGTTAAGGGAAGGTGGCGTAGCGGCGCCGCGTTAGACGCTCTTGTCGACGCCATCTACATCATCGGCAGGCTGTGCGGGGAACTTCGGTCCACCCTTGGCAACACCAACCATCGCAGGACGCAGAACGCGGGTTCCGATAACGTAACCGGACTGCACGACCTGAATAACCGAATTGTTCGGAACATCCGGGTTGGGTACTTCAAACATGGCCTGATGATAATTCGGGTCGAATTTCTCTCCTTCCGGGTTCAGCTTCTTGACGCCGTGCTTTTCCAGCGTCTTGAGCATTTCCCGTTCGGTCATCTCGGTGCCTTCCAGCAGAGCTTTCAAAGCGCCATCAGCGTTGGCCCGTTCTTCTTCGGGAATGGCTTCCAGACCACGACGCAGATTGTCAGCCACCGCCAGCATGTCACGTGCAAAGCTGGTAACGGAAAACTGCTTGGCATCGCGGATTTCCTTTTCAGTACGGCGACGCAGATTCTCCATTTCCGCCACAGTGCGCAGCAGCTGGTCTTTCATCTCGGAAGCTTCTTTTTCCATCTCCTGGATGCGCAGCTCGGCAGCTTCCAAGGGATTGAGATAAGTCTCCTCTTGGGAAACCTCTTCAGCCGGAGCCTCGGCAAGCGGGTCTACGACAGCTTCAGGATTACGGGTTTCGTCAGACATCTACTAGCCTCTATTTTGATTGCGTGCCCAAAATGGCAGGCAGCGTGCATCCACTGCCCGGGCATGAGTTTGAACCGGATATCGAGCTTTCTGATCAAAAAATCAAGAGCTCAGGGCCAAAGAGTTGAATAAAGCGGCCCAATTGTTCAGATTGTGGAACCAATCAGTCGCTTTCAAATCGTCTTTTCGGATCTGTCAGCATGCTGCTCAGCACCCGTGCGGTATAATCGACCATGGGCACGATGCGCGCATAATTGAGCCGGGTCGGACCAATAACGCCCAGCACGCCGACGATCTTCTGGTTGCCATCGCGGTAGGGAGAAACAATGACCGATGAGCCCGAAAGCGAAAAGAGCTGGTTTTCCGAACCGATATAGATTCGAACGCCGTCGCCCTGTTCGGCCAGTTCCAGAAGTTGAACGAAATCCTTCTTGGATTCCAGATCGTCAAACAGATGGCGGATGCGTTCAAGATCTTCCTGCGCCGTAACATTTTCCAAAAGGTTGGAGCGTCCGCGAATGATCAGGCTTTGGGGCTGGTCCTCGCTGGCCCCGGCCCATGTTGCGACCCCGGATTCCACCAGCTTTGCGGTGAGATCATCCAATTCAGCCTGTAGCTCCACATGATGAGCTTCGATTTCCTTTTGCGCTTCAGACAGGGTCTTGCCCCGAATATGGGCGTTGAGAAAATTGCTCGCCTCTGTGAGCGCCGAGGCAGGCAGCCCCTTGGGCAGGGTCATAAGGCGGTTTTCCACCTTGTCATCCTCATCCACGAGAACAACCAGCGCCTTGGTAGCTTCCAGCCGTACAAATTCCACATGCTTGAGGCGCTGATCCTGCTTGTTGGCCAGAACGAGCCCCGCGCCGGAAGATAGGCCGGAGAGCATCTGGCTCGCCTGCGTCAACAGGCTCTCGAAACCGGCGTCAGGCTGATGGGACGACGTCATCTGCCGCTTGATGGCATTGCGCTCGTCGTTCGACAGGTCGCCAAATTCCATCATGGCATCGACGAAAAAGCGCAGCCCCATTTCTGTGGGCAAGCGGCCGGCACTGGTGTGGGGCGAATAGATCAGCCCCAATTGCTCCAGATCGGACATCACATTGCGCACCGACGCTGGCGACAGCGAAATGGGCAAGGCGCGGGAAATGTTGCGCGATCCCACAGGATCACCGGTCGAAAGATAGGATTCCACGATGGTGCGGAAAATATCCTTTACCCTGTCATCCATTCCGACCAATGGCGGTATCTGGTTCAGACGATCTCGTTCAAACATTTCTATATCCGTGTTCAAGCAGCCCGGAAGCAGCCGAATTGACAATTGGCACCACAAAGCGGTTGGGCAACTGTTCCATTTATGCCCCAAAAGCAGGAAAAGCTGCAAGCGCCCCTTGTCACCTGCTGCTGACGCTTTTAAGAAGCTTGAGGAAACGCCACAAGGGCGTTCGCACAAATTGGAACATGCATAGCATAACGATATATAGGTGCGAATATTCAAGGGAAAACTGTCTATGACAGCAATCTGCCCCGAGCGCCCACTATTTTAACATCACAAGAAAGCAAGGCAGGAGAGCATAATGCGCCCTTCCAAACGGAATCCCGACCAGAAACGCGTCGTCACCATGACACGCAACGTCTCCAAACACGCGGAGGGCTCTTGCCTGATCAAATGCGGCGATACCCATGTATTGTGCATCGCCAGCCTTGAAGAGCGCATTCCGCCCTGGCTGCGCGGACAGAATCGCGGTTGGGTCACCGCTGAATATGGCATGCTGCCGCGCGCCACTGGCGATCGTATGCGCCGCGAGGCACAGGCTGGCAAACAGTCTGGCCGCACGCAGGAAATCCAGCGCCTGATTGGTCGTTCCCTGCGCGCCGTTGTTGATCTGGAAGCGCTCGGCGAGCGGCAGATCACCATCGACTGTGATGTGCTTCAGGCAGACGGCGGCACCCGCACCGCCTCTATCACCGGTGCATGGGTAGCGCTGAATGACTGCATCGAATGGATGCGGGCCCGTGGCATGATCGCTGCTGACACGAAGGTTCTCAAAGATCAGGTCGCCGCCATTTCTTGCGGTATCTATAACGGCACGCCGGTGCTCGATCTGGATTATCTGGAAGATTCCGATGCAGAAACCGATTCCAACTTTGTCATGACCGGCAAGGGCGGCATCGTGGAAATCCAGGGCACCGCCGAAGGAGAACCATTCTCCGAAGACGAATTCGCCCAGCTGATGGCGCTTGCCAAAAAGGGTATCGGCGAGCTGGTTACCCAGCAGCTTGAAGCCCAGCCTCAGGACTAGTCTCAGGAGAAAAGACCCATGGCAAATAGATTATCCGCTGACACCCCGCTTGTTGTGGCCAGCCATAACAAGGGCAAGATCCGCGAAATCAAGGATCTGCTTGGCCATTATGGCCTCAGCATCAAAACCGCGACCGAGCTGGATCTGGAAGAGCCTGAAGAAACCGGCACGACCTTTGAAGCCAATGCAGAACTCAAGGCCATGGCGGCTGCCAAGGCAACCGGCCTGCCTGCGTTGGCCGATGATTCCGGCTTTGCGGTTGATGCGCTTGATGGTGATCCGGGAATCTATTCAGCCCGTTGGGCTGGCCCTGACAGGGATTTTGCTCAAGCCATGCGCAATGTGGAAGAAAAGCTGCAGGCGCTTGGCGCAACCACGCCGGAAAAACGCGGCTGTCGCTTTGTCGCCGTGCTCTGCCTTGCCTGGCCAGACGGGGAAACCCATTTCTTCCGCGGCGAAGTGGAAGGACTGGCCGTTTGGCCGCCACGCGGTGAGAAGGGCTTTGGCTATGATCCGATGTTCCAGCCCGAGGGCTTTGATATCACCTTTGGCGAAATGGAACCGGACCAGAAACATGGCTGGAAACCGGGGGAAGAGACGGCCTTGTCGCATCGCTCCCGCGCTTTCAAGCTTTTTGCCGATGCATGCCTTGAAGGGTAATTGCCCATGGTGACAGGTGAGCCTATGTGCCCTGACAATCAACAACTCTCAAAGCCGGGACCAGACAATCCCGGCTTTGGCATTTATTTGCACTGGCCTTTTTGCAAGGCCAAATGCCCCTATTGCGACTTCAATTCCCATGTGCGCCATCAGCCTGTGGATCAGCAGCGCTTTGCTTCTGCCATAATTGCCGAGCTTGGTCTCTATGCCAGTCGCATCAAGGGGGCAGGGCGGAGCGCGCCTGTTACCTCAATCTTTTTCGGTGGCGGCACACCGTCTCTGATGCAGCCCGCCATCGTTGGCCAATTGCTTGATGCTGTCGCTGATCTATGGACCGTGGCGCCGGACGCCGAAATCACACTGGAAGCCAACCCCACATCTGTGGAAGCGGAGCATTTCAGGGGCTATGCCAGTGCGGGGGTCAATCGCGTCTCGCTTGGGGTGCAGTCGCTCTATGATGATCAATTGCGCTTTCTGGGCCGGATGCACAGCGCCGATGAGGCGAAGGTCGCCATCGAGCTGGCACAAAAGCATTTTGATCGCATGTCGTTCGATCTCATCTATGCCCGCCCGCATCAAACGCCAGAAGCATGGGCAAGGGAACTGGACGAGGCCATCGCATTGGCTGCCGATCATCTCTCGCTCTATCAGCTCACCATTGAGCAGGACACGCCCTTCTTCGCGCTGTATCGCAATGGCAAATTCGAGCTGCCCGATGAAGACACCTCGGTGGCGCTTTATGAAATGACCCACGAGCGGCTGGAAATGCATGGCATGCCTGCCTATGAAATTTCCAACCATGCCCGTCCGGGCTATGAATCCCGCCATAATCTGACCTATTGGCGCTATGGCGACTATGTCGGTGTTGGCGCCGGTGCCCATGGGCGGTTACAGCTGGCCAATGGCAGGCTCGCGACCAGCAATGAGCGCCACCCTGAAAGCTGGCTGAAGCGGGTCGAGCAACAGGGTACGGGGGCGATCGAAGAGGAAATCCTGACCCTTGAAGAGCAGAGCGATGAATTTCTCATCATGGGCTTGCGTGTCAAGGAAGGCATAGACCTTGATCGCTATGAGAAACTGGCAGGCAGACAGCTTGATGCAGGGCGCATTGACGGTCTGGTCGGCGAGGGGCTGTTGGTGCGTAAGGGCAACCGCATCCACGCCACCCGTAAAGGCTTTCTTGTGCTCAACGCATTGGTCGCCGATTTGGCCAGTGAATAATCAAGAGCACCCCGCCTTTGGAAAGTGGCTATAAAACGGGCCGCACAAAGAGCGCATGAAAAAAGGGAGCCATTTGGCTCCCTTTTTGAGTCTGTATCGATGAACAATGAATGCCTAGTTTGGTAGGCCTGCCGCCGACATGGGGGCTTGATCAATAATTCTGGCGTTGCCATCGGAAATTTCCATGATCGCAAGACTGCGCTGGGATGTGCCATCCGCGCGGAAGCGGAAGAAGCCATCACCAAAACCGATGAAGCCATTGGGATCGGTCAGGGTCTGCGGCGAGAAGCGACGCTCCCCGGACTGGGCTACCAGAGCCGCAGCGAGAATAACGCTGTCATAAGCCAGCGAAGCAACGCGCGGTGGCTGTGAACCGAACTGGGCGGCATAGCGATTGGCGAAGCTGTCAAACCCGATGGTGCGACCATCAAGATTGCGCAACACCTTTGGAGCTGCAGGATACCAGGCACCCGCCAACATTGGTTCACGCGCAATAGCTGGCTGATCCCACTGGCCGGAGCCAAGGAATGTAACGGATTTGTTGCGAACACCCTGTCCGGCGAGAAGCTGGGTCGCAGAAACGGCCGCAGCGCCTTCGGGAATGAAGATCGTATCGATCTGGTCCTTCACCTTGGCAATCTGCTCGGCGGCATTCTGCAGGCCGAACGGATCAGGCTTGTTGCCCGATTTGTAGCTCTCGATGGTCATCACGCGCATGCCATGACGGGCTGCATTCTGACGCAAGGAAGCCTCTACGATATTTCCATAAGGTGTCTGGGGGACCATGGCAGCGATGCTGCGTTTCCCCTGAGACGCCGCATAGGAAATGATGCGCTCAACGTCATTCTCTGGCGTGAAGTTGATGAGATAGACACCCTGCGCCGCAGCGCCGGTATCCGTTGTGAAGGCAATCATCGGAACGCCAGCCGGTTTCAATACCATGCCAGCGCGCTTGACTGCATCAGAGCGAAGCGGGCCGATGACCAGCTGAGCGCCTTCGGCCAGTGCGCGGCTGGCCTGTTGGGAGGCACCACTTGTGTTCTGGCCAACATCTTTCACGATGACTTGCAAATCAGCAGAGCTGTAATCCTGCAGCGCCATGGCGGCCGCATTTCGGAGTGCCTGTCCGGTTTGCCCGAAGACCCCTTGCGCAGAAGAGGGCGTCAGCAACGCCACGCGCACAGAGCCCGACCCGAGAACTTCGCCCGTGGGTTCGGCAATGGTCACTGGTTGGTTGGTCCCGGTTCCGAAGCCAGGCCCTGAGAGCGTCGTCGGATTACAGGCAGCGAGCAGGGAAGCAGCGCCGATCACGGCGCCGGAAACGGTGTGACGGATCAGCCTGTTCAGGAGCGGGCGAGCGTCAGGGGACGAGCGAAATAAACCTATCAATTTCTGGCCTCCAAATCAGACCACATGTCCGTATTGATTTGCATCGTTTGAATGGTGGAGCTGAATAGACCTATGGCAGCACATTAGAAGGAGCCCGTAAAGAGCTATCTATGCACGAATGCATCCCTCAAATCATCCCAACAACGCAGCGTGTTTGATTCCTTGATTTGTCAGAATTATGGTTTGATAACAAGCGCCTTGGGGAACGCACACAGAAAAGTGTGATATTTCAACAAAACTGTGGCCTATTTGTCGCGAATCACCCCGGCTATTCACACGACAGGCGCGCCGTGGTGTGACATGATGAAATGCAGCAACAAAAGCTGTGAAACGCTGTGGCAGGGGTGAACATGCACCTCAAAGAGCGAAATGAAAGCGCAAGAGATGACCGAAATAGACGAAACAGCCCATGCAGATGAACCTGATGGAGCATCGCTTTGCGCTCATGACGACGGGGATGAAGCCACCGATGGCCATGCCCGCAGGGATTATATTCTGCTTGGCACCAAGCAACGGGCCCCTAGTCTTGCCTCAGCGCTCTACATCGTAGCTACCCCGATTGGCAATCTGAAAGATATGACGGTGCGCGCGCTGGAGGTTCTGGCCGGTTGCGACATCATCGCCTGCGAAGACACCCGCGTTTCGCGCAAGCTGCTAACCCACTATGGCATTCATACGCGCCTCATTACCTATCATGAGCATAATGCCGACAAACAGCGCCCCTATTTGCTCAATGCCCTTGCCGAGGGAAAGGCCGTGGCGCTGATTTCCGATGCGGGCACGCCGCTGCTTTCGGACCCTGGATACAAGCTCGTTGCCGATATGCTGGAAGCGGATCATGCTGTTGTGCCCATTCCCGGCGCCTCGGCCATGCTTTCCGCGTTGGTGGCCAGTGGCTTGCCCACGGATCAGATCCACTTCGCCGGTTTCCTGCCCCAGAAGGCAGGCGCCAGAAACCGCAAGCTGGCAGACCTCAAGGATATCCCCGGCACGCTGGTCTTTTATGAAAGCCCGCGTCGCCTCGGGGCTGTTCTGCCAGCCATGGCCGAGCATCTGGGCGCAGGGCGCGAAGTGGTCATCGCGCGGGAACTGACCAAGAAATTTGAGGATTTCCATCGCGGCTCGCTTGGGGCGCTGGCTGAGCATTACGCCAGTGTTGATGCCCCCAAGGGGGAAGCCGTGGTTCTGCTTGGCCCGGCAGAGGAAGAAGCTCCCGATGAAGATGATATCGATGCGATGATCATCAAGGGCCTTGAAGAGGGCCAACATATCAAGGCGCTGTCCGGCGAGATTGCCCAGAAGGTCGGGGCCAAGAAGAATGATATCTACAAGCGCGCACTGGGCTTGAAAGATGCTTTGGGCAATGGTGGAGACAAGGCATAGACCGATGGCAAGTTTGCAGCCTTCCAAACCCGCTTTGAGGCCCAAAAGAAAAGCCAGCAAGACCCAGCACCGCAAGGAAAGCTATGAGCGGGGTGTGCGTGTCGAGCGCTGGGCAGGCTGGATCATGCGGGTGAAGGGCTTTGAGATCATCAAGCGGCGCTACAAGGCGCAAGGGGGAGAGATCGATCTCATTTGCCGGAAGGACGACCTCATCGTCTTCCTCGAGGTCAAATATCGAGACTGTCTTGATGATGCCCTTTATGCCATCACTCCACGCAATCAGGGGCGGATTGTGGCGGCCGCCAGTCACTATATTGCAGAGTCCGAAGAGGAACCCGCCAGCAGCTATCGGTTTGACATCATGGCCTTTGCCAAGGGGGCAGGCCCTGCACCCCGCTGGACGCATCTGGAATCCGCATTCGAGGCCTTTTGAGGGACGTCGGATCATAGCCGACTATTCTGGATGGCGGCCCTGACAATCGGCACCTTGAAATATGCTTTCAAAGCGGACATATAGGAACTGACACTTTCTTCCGGACCAACGCTTCCGGACCATCCCGATATTCTCAAGCCGGAGCATCCGTCATGGCTCAGTCACGCACGCTTAAAGTCGCGTTTCAAATGGATCACATCAAGGGCATCAATATTGCAGGGGATTCCACCTTTGCCATGATGCTGGAAGCGCAAAAGCGCGGGCATGAAATCTTCCACTATACGGTCGATACAATGGCCATGGAAAATGGCGAGGTCTTTGCCTCGGTCGAGCCGGTTGAAGTGCGCGACGAAGCGGGTAGCCACTTCACTCTTGGAGATGCCGTGCGGACCAATCTGGCCGAGTTCGACGTCATTCACATGCGTCAGGATCCACCGTTTGATCTCAACTATATTTCGGCCACCCACATGCTGGAGCGCATCCACCCAAAGACACTGGTGGTCAACGATCCGGCCAACGTGCGTAACGCGCCAGAGAAAATCTTCGTCACCCATTTTCCAGACCTGATGCCACCAACCATCATCACCCGTTCGGAAGATGAATTGCGTGCCTTCAAGGAAAAGCACGGCGATATTGTCATGAAGCCGCTTTATGGCCATGGCGGTGCGGCGGTTTTCCGTCTAGGCAAGGAAGATCAGAATTTCGGCTCTCTGGTGGCGCTGTTCGGCGACATTTTCCGCGAGCCATGGGTTGCTCAGAAATTCCTGCCTGACGTGAAGGCTGGTGACAAGCGCATTCTGCTGGTCGATGGCGAGGCCGCTGGTGCGGTCAACCGCATTCCTGCCGATGATGATCTGCGTTCCAACATGGTACGTGGCGGGGCTGCTGCCAAAACAGAGCTGACTGATCGCGAAAAGGAAATTTGCGAACGCATCGGGCCTGCGCTCAAGGAAATGGGCTTCATTCTGGTGGGGATTGATGTGATCGGTGGCTATCTCACCGAGATCAACGTGACGTCCCCGACGGGCATCCGCTCCATTCAGAAGCTTTCGGGCATTGACGTCGCGGCCATGGTCTGGGACGCAATCGAAGCCAAGCGCGCTTAAAATGAAGGCTCCGGTTCTGGAGCCTTTTTGACAAAGCTTGACCAGTTGCAAGACATATGTGTATCTACGAAGCAAGAGACCTGAATGGACCGCATTTGTCTTGCGTCTGGTGTGACCTGCCAGCCGCTATGCTTTGAATGAGGATAGCATGTCCCGACTGGAAAAGTTGCGGGTGATGGCCCTATGCGTCTCAATGTCTGCGGGGGCTGCCCCCTTGGCTGTGGCGGAAGATTTGCAGAACTTGCCCGACGACAAGGCAACATTGGAGGGTCTCGGCGCAGCCCTGTTTTTTGACGAAAATCTTTCCAAGAATCGCAATCAGGCTTGTGCGACCTGTCATTCTCCGGATGTAGGCTTTGCCGATCCGCGCCCCAATGGCCTTGATGGATTGGCTGGGCGTGCGGCGTCGCTGGGCGATGATGATCGGTCGATCGGGGATCGTAACGCTCCGACGGCAAGCTACGCCACCTTCAGCCCGAAATTCCATTTTAATGAAGATGGCCTATATGTTGGTGGTCAGTTCCTTGATGGACGCGAGCCCGATCTGGAAGGGCAGGCGGGTGGACCGCCCCTTAATCCCATTGAAATGGGCATGCCGGACAAGGCCTCCGTTGTCGAACGCCTCAAGGAAAATGAGGAATATGTCAACGGCTTCAAGCTGCTCTATGGAAACGACATTTTCGAAGAGCCCGAGCGCGCCTATCGAGCGATGACCGAAGCCATCGCGGCTTTCGAGCGTACGGAATTCTTCAGCCCGTTTGATTCCAAATATGATCGATATTTGCGTGGAGAAGCCGAGTTTACCAATGAAGAGGAATTGGGGCGGACCTTGTTCTTTTCCCAGCAGTTTACCAACTGCAACCAGTGCCATCAGTTGCGTCCGCGCCCGGGCATGGAGAAGGAAACCTTCACCAACTACCAGTATTTCAACATCGGTGTGCCTGCCCACAAAGCCTTGAGAGCGGCCAACGGCTCAAAGGCCGATTTTATCGATCACGGCCTTTTGGAAAACAATCCGCACGTGACCGACAAGAAATGGGATGGCACCTACAAGACCAGCACATTGCGCAATGTAGCCGTGACAGGCCCCTACATGCATAACGGGGTGTTCAACGACCTTGAAACGGTGATCCGCTTCTACAACAAGTATAATTCACGCGCCAAGAGCGCTTTGATCAACCCCGAAACCAATGAGCCATGGGGTGAACCGGAGGTGGTTGATACCATCGATATGGAAAAGCTGACCGATGGTCCGGCACTGGATGAACGCCGCATCAAGGCTCTGGTTGCCTTCTTGAAAACGCTCACCGATCAGCGCTATGAATATCTATTGGAAGACTAGCCCCTTGATGTGTCCGGCTGTAGCTGACCAGTATCTGATCATCCTTTGAAGATCATGATCAACCGGAGACCTCCGCTCACCTTGTGAGGGAATGCACTTCAAGACAAGAGAAAGAGCCCAGGACCATGTGTGCCGATCTCAAGAAGCCAACCTCTCCGGGTATCCGCATTGTCATCCCGCCGCTCATTTTTGTTTTGTGCGGTGGGGGCGCGCTGGCGCTGGAATGGTTTTATTTCTATTCTGTCGGCCCGCTTTCGGCTTTGGGGATCCCCATTCTAACGCTCGTTATCTGCGGTTTCCTGATTGGTTGGGCTGGTTTCGTCTTTATGGGATGGGGGTTTTTCAAGTTCAAGCTGGTTGGTACGACAACCAACCTGATTGACCCGGCTTCGCAACTGGTGAGTAGCGGGGCGTTTCGCTTCAGTCGCAACCCCATGTATGTGGGTTTTGTGGTGATGCTGTTCGCAGGGATCATCCTGTTTGACAGTATACCCTTCCTGATCGCTACACTCGTTATGTTCTTCTATCTGGATCGTTTCGTCATTCCCCGCGAGGAGGCCTATCTCCGGGCCGAATTTGGCCAGGCTTTCACAGACTATTGCGCCCGAACCCGCCGTTGGCTCTGACCGGGCATCTGCCTAAAAAGGTCAGAAGGCGAAGCCAAGCTGTCCGGGGCTGCAAATCTGCCCCGGGGTGATGCCCTCATGGGATAGCAGCCAGAGCTTCAAGTCTATGCCGCCTCCAAAACCTACCATGGAACCGTCTGCGCCAATAACCCGATGACAGGGAATGATAATCGGTAAGGGATTGGCATGATTGGCCATGCCGACCGCTTGAGCCCCTTTTGGTTTGCCAACCCGCTTGGCGATTTCCCCATAGCTGACAATCGAGCCATAGGGAATGGAGGAAAGGGCGCGCCAGACGGAGAGCTGGAACTGCGATCCCCTGAGCAGATAGGACACGGTGAAACGCTCCAGCTTCTTTTCGAAATAGGCGTCCAGCTCGCGCCGCGCATCAGCAAAGCTGTCAGGATTTTCACGCCATGCAGTATCGGCCGGGGTCGCTTCTCCGTCGACGGGAAAAGAGAGCGCGTGTAAACAGTCCTCCATTCCGCTGAGCAGAAGGGGACCAATCGGGCTCTCATGATAACAAAATTGGATCTCGTTTGCGTTCACTTCACGACCTGCCAATTGGATAGAGTTGTGCGTCTGACCTCTCCTGTGTAGGGCAAAATTGTGTTCACATATTGTTCTTGAAGCACAACTTGAAACATCATATGGTTGTTAAAATTTCTTCATCACGCAGAAATGGTTTTGTTCTTTTCAATTTTTTGAGTTCACCATGGTTTCCCATGTTCAAACGGTTTCCTTTCAGGGCATAGCCGCCACGCCCGTTGATGTTCAGGTGCATGTGGCTTCGGGTTTGCCAGCCTTTACCATTGTTGGCCTGCCCGACAAGGCTGTGGCGGAAAGTCGCGAGCGGGTGCGGGCCGCGCTTTCGGCCTCTGGCCTGTCGCTGCCGCCCAAACGCATCACCATCAATCTCGCTCCGGCGGATTTGCCCAAGGAAGGCAGCCATTTTGATTTGCCCATCGCCCTTGGCCTGATGGCTGCCATCGGAGCGGTCCCGGCCGACAGTCTGGATGCCTATACGGTGCTGGGCGAGCTGGCGCTTGATGGCCGGTTGGCACCCGTTGTCGGGGTGCTGCCTGCGGCCATTGCAGCCAATGGCGAGGAGCGGGGCCTCATTTGCCCGTTTGATTGCGGGCCTGAAGCGGCATGGGCCGATCCGGATATGGATATCCTGGCCCCCGATAGCCTTATTTCGCTGGCCAATCATTTCAAGGGCAGTCAGGTCCTCTCGCGGCCCCATGCCTCGATCCGCGATCCCAATGCCTCCCTTATTGATCTGTCCGATATCAAGGGGCAGGAGGTGGCCAAGCGGGCGCTTGAGGTTACTGCGGCCGGTGGTCATAACATGCTCCCATTGTCAACAATAGACCTACAATCAACTGGCAGATCTCAGCGTGTTGGCTGGTTTATGCGGATCTGGTCCCTGAGGTTCTGGGCTTCGGTCTTTGCATTCTCCAGCAAATAGATCAGTATGGCAGCATTATCTCGGTCTGATTCTGTAAGCTCTGTAGCTTCTTCAATCAATGCAATAATCTTCTCGTAAGTCTGTCTCATGAAATATGCTCTTCTCGCCTTGTTCCTCTTTACCAATGTAGCCGCCGCGCAATCCACGCCAGTCATGAAGAAATGCGGCTCCAACCGATACAACTGTGTTGTCGATGGGGACACCATTTGGCTCAAAGGGGTAAAGTACCGCATGAAAGACTACGACACACCAGAACCCCAAACAAATGTCTGTGGTGGCGACTTTGAGAAGCAGTTGGCGGCAAAGGCATCGAAGCGGCTGATCGAGCTACTCAATGGCAACGATTGGAAGATCGTCACCACAGGGAAGCAAGGGTACTACAAGCGCGAACTGGCCAGCATCATCATCAGCGGGGAAGACGTTGGTGACATCTTGATCCGTGAAAGGTTGGCCCGTCGGTGGCCCGATGGTGACGAGTGGTGGTGCAATAGATAAGGAGGTCAACTAATTATTTCGGTTGTCTCGATAGCTCAATGATTTGTGGGTGGAAAGCAAATGCCCTTTTTTAGTCGACGAAGAATACAGCTTATGTTGAATGAACTTTCTGATGTTGTTCCTCGCAATAAAATAACTGGATATATCAAGCAGTTGGAAAGTGGCAAGCAACAGTATGCAATTAGTACCGAGATGGAACTTGCTTTTTTATGGCTACTGAGTAAGTCCGGCCCCATAGATGTTGAACCTGCATGGTGGCCAACTTCTCGACTTCCCGATGTTTATACTGAGCACCTTATCCAAGGGAAGAAGATCTGTTTTGACATTACAACTGTAGAAGATAATTCACTGTCATATAAACAGAGAATGAATAATGCTGCTCAAATAATTGATAATCTGGCTGGTGGCTTTAAGAGAAAAATTGGCAAGCATCTTAGGTATACATTTGCAGAGGAAAGTTCCTATTCTAACGGAAAATACAGAAGAATTGTAAGAGTTCCAGAAAAGTATGAACCTAGTGGAGAGGCTATCGAAAAACTTAAAAAATGGATATTATCAGATCATTATAAAATTTGTCCATTAATTTACACAGATGGTATACTTTTAGTAAAAATTTCTTGGATTGAAGATATAAGAAAAGGAGGACAGAAAACCTTTACTTCAAAGCCAGTGCAGGCATACTCTTTAGACGAAAATCCTCTTTATGCATCTCTTGTCGCGAAAAAAGACCAATTAAAAAATGCGCCAACGGGAGCTCATCGGGTAATTCTACTCGCAGATAGAGCATCATCATTGTTGAATGATTTAGGGCGTTCAAGAGATCCAAGTGGTAGATCTGTATCCGCTCAGGAAATAATAAGTCACTTTATCCATCAAAATCATGGAGATGTCGATGCTGTTGTTTGTTTTGTTTCCCAAGATGAAGACCGAACTAGTGTATACAACAGAAACCGAGTGTGGAGAGGCTTTGTGTTTAGCGAAGAACCTTTCGCGAGCGAATTGATCGCTGCCTTTGATCAGTTGCTTACATATATGCCTAAACCATTAGTGGTGGGTTATCAGGTTAGGTCGTTGCACAGGCAAGGAGCGTTCAAGGCAAATTCGAGTTGGTGGTACAAGGGGTATAGCTTCAAGACGGGGGCATCAATTCCAATGGAAATAAGGTTTTCGGCAAGAGCGCTGTTAGATTTTTTAGCGGGTAGGCTCAGTGAAGAACGTTTCAGAGAGATTGTTGGAGCAAAGATAAATTTGCAGAGTGACAATGGATCGAAAGAAATTAACGTGTTCCTGAACCAGTTGGAGCAGGGAAAGACAATCAACGAATTAGCCTTGGAAGAGAGGGATGTTGATGCGGAAGATGATCAGGTTGTCTTAACTTTTGCGGATGATCCTTCTGCCAGAAATTTTAAGATATCCTAGCCTCTTAACTAAAACACACTGATAGACACCGAGGCGCCTGAAAACAGACAGATAGCGCCTAACCTCTTTGCGCCCATCTCCTTGCCTCTCTCACTGCCTCCAAGATGTCCTCTTTGGGTATACCCCTGTAGGACGTCCGATGAATGCTTGTGGACCGTCCTATTTGAGTCCTTTTCAAATTATCGGACAAACGATATTGATATGTCTAGACCCTATTCGGACACTACGGGACAGGCATCAATGAAGAAATATGGATATGCTCGCGTCAGCACCACTGACCAAGATCTCACCGTGCAGAAAGAAGCTCTGGCACCATTCACTGACATGATCAGGGAGGAGAAGCAGTCCGGTACCAGCTTGAAGAACCGCTCTGAGCTTCGGACCATCCTTGATTTCATCCATGAGGGTGACGTTCTGGTGGTCACTCGGATTGACCGCTTGGCTCGTTCGGTGGCTGATCTGTCTGCTATCGTGAAGGAGCTGATGGACAAAGGGGCATCCCTTGAGGTGACCGAGCAGAACATCGACACCAACACAGCAACTGGCAAAGCCTTCCTCCAGATGCTTGGTGTGTTTGCCGAGTTCGAGACCAATATCAGGCGAGAGAGGCAGCTTGAAGGGATCGCCAAGGCCAAACAAGAAGGCAAATACAGGGGACGTAAGAAGAGCATCGACAGGGAAGCGGTCAAGAAGTTGCAGCAAGAAGGCAAAGGACCGGCTGCTATCGCCAAGGAGCTGGGTGTTGCTCGGTCCAGCGTCTACCGTCTCCTTGAAGAGCAGACAGGGTAAGGTACCCCCTCCCCCCTCATATGTACTAAACAGCCTTTGACCTTCCCTTCACGTCACCTCTCGAAAAACAGAGGTGGCAGCTTGGGGAATTGAAGGGGCTACCTTGGTGATGCTTCCTGCCGGTCTGTGTCAGTTCGGGGACCGGTACGGGGGTAGTCGCGCAAGCTGTTAATCCGATTGGTCGCTCAGAAAATTATGCCGAAAATTCTAAGGTGTCCTCCTCGGTCGCAACCACGGACCAACCCCAGTTTCTCATCAGGTCATCCCTTCAGCGCATCCAATGACTGACACCGCAGGAGCAACAGTGGTGAGCCTAAGGACAGCAGGACTGAAGGGAGACCGGACTGGTTGCCGGTGTGTGGTCGCCACCTCAGCCGGAAAGGAAGAAACAGCCAAAGGGAACCCGAAGGGCAACGATGAGAAAGACAGGGGGCAACCTGAGAGATCAGCCTTGGTGGTGCAATGAAGTGGAACAGCACAACGGGATCTCGATCAGGTCATTCTTCAAGGGGATGGTGGTGGAGGATACACCCTTGGGGAACCATCACTATCCCTATAGGTGAACTAAAGGGAAACTATAGGTGAACTGAAGGTATACCTTAAGGTAAACCAAAGGGGCCTTCGGCCACCCTGTCGAGGACGCAACCTTATTTTCCCACCATTCAAGCCACTGTTCTAACTGGCTTTTCTGGGTTGATAAAAGGTTCGGCCTGTTGGTGTCCGAGGATGCGCCCTCCTCCTGCATGCTCCAGATAAGCCTTCAATGGCGGGATAGTCTCTGTATGACTCTGAGAAGCCGCAGGAAAGCCTTCTTGGTTCCTGAGGTGTCAATGTGCCGCCGCTTCAGGATGGTGTTCTGTGAGTCCCTGAGGGCTATATAGCGCATCCGTTTCTATCCAGATTTTGGGTTAACCAAAGATTAAAAATACTAAAAACTACAGATTGTTGCCTTAACTAGCGCTCTCTATACTAGTTATGGTGTCGAAATGATGGTGCAATAGAGATGACTGCGTGGTACTTTTGGGGCCTCTATATTGTGACCTTTATCGTGTTTGTCACGATCTGGGGCTGGTTGGGGCTGGAAATATGGTTCGGGATTGTGGTGCTGCTTGGACTGACGCTGCCTCTTATTGCTCGTCTTCTGGAGCAAGGCTCATAAGGTTTTAGCTTTTCGCCACCCTGCTGCCTGTGCCTCAGCCTCTGTGCAGAACCAGCGTTCACCCCTGATGAAGTTGATGCGGGTGGAAGGATAATATTTCTGTCCGGGGAGGTGATAAATCCGCTCTCCCGTCATCGCACTGATGTTTCCCTTGATCCTGCATTCTCCCGTGAAGGTACCTATGGCTGTCCGAATGTTCCCCTTGGCACCATAAAGATGTCCTCCGAACATCAAGACAATGAAGGCAATGAAGACCATCGCCACCTTAGCAAGAGCATTTAGCCGGTTCTTCCTGCGCTGTTTCTTTTTCCACCTTGGTTCTGGAAAAGACACGAGTACCTCCAATCTGCTTCAGCTCATAGTGTCAGAGTGAGATTAAGGCCCGGTTGCTTTGCTTGGTAAAAATCAGGAGACACTTCCACAGACTCCATAGGGACTCACAGGACTCGATTTAGGGCAGACCAGTGGGGAAGACTCTGGACCACCAAAAGGTGCTCAGT
The DNA here is from genome assembly GCF_963682185.1 of uncultured Cohaesibacter sp. Taxonomy (NCBI): domain Bacteria; kingdom Pseudomonadati; phylum Pseudomonadota; class Alphaproteobacteria; order Hyphomicrobiales; family Cohaesibacteraceae; genus Cohaesibacter; species uncultured Cohaesibacter sp. The sequence goes on from NZ_OY821667.1 coordinate 2,619,777, forward strand.
GACTCCCTGAAGGCCATACAGAGGCATGTTGAACGACTCCACAGGAAACTGAATCCAGCGTAATTTTCATCCTTGACCGCAACGACTCACCAGCCTTACCCTTAGCATTGTCAAGTTCAAAACCTCAATGGAAACCTTGGGTTATAGAGAAGTCCACGGCATTCTGCCTATGCAGTTTGTCAATGTCAGATCTATGTCTTGAGTTTCCTGAAGTCAGCCGGTTAAGGTGGTTCTCCTTGTTCTGATGGGGCGGGAGGGCAGCGAATAAAACACCCTTTCGAGGGAAATAAGCTCGCCTGACGTGTATCGGGTTCTGAACCTCCCGCCTACCAGACGGTCGTCAGAAGCTGTCTGTGTGGGTAACTGATCATCTTTTACACGAAGGATATCCAACTATGTCTAAGACCCACGACGCCGACATCATCGACTACAATGCATGCCTCATGCAGCATGGGAATGGTGAGAGTTATATGGTAACCTCTTTGGATATTCGGGCAAAGAACCTTGCGCAAGCTGTCGAGGATCTTCTCCCGCTTATCGGGTTCAATCAGACCATTGAGCTGATGGACTACAGGATTGTAGGAACGGCTGCCATTATTTATGCCGACGCCTCCGTAAAGGCACCTGCTGAGGCTTCCCATGAAGATCCTGCTGACGCATCCCTTGAGGTTGCAGCCTGAAACAGGCAGATATTGCTAGCATCGACAGATGAGAACTTGAGAGGGGTGGCTTAGGCTGCCCCCTTTTTGTTTTGGAGACGTAACAACTGCAGCAAAGGCTGGATTAGTGCCATCGTATTGGGGAAGCTTCGAGGGGCTCTGATAGGTTCTGAGCCTCCTGTTTGGCATGGTGCAGGGCTATCTTGAGATGAGCGGCTTCAACTCTGTCTTCTGTGAGGAGCAACGCTCTGTTGATCAGGGTGATGATCTTGAACCAAGGGTCTTCAAGCTGTGTGTCGTGCATTAGATGCCTCCTCTGTTTATGGCTACAGCCTAGCGGGAGACAATGGTCCTGTCATGGTGAACCGGCTTAAAATGTGAGGGCAGTTTTAAAGGAAATAGGAGGAGGATTTACTCCCGCTAGTGCAACGATAGTCGCGCAAAGATACACCTCTGGTCCTCGTATCGTCGCTCCCATGGATGAGCATAAAGGCAAACACCATGGCGACCAGAAGGAGAACTATGGGCACCATTATCAATGCACCTTCTGTGCTTCATAGAAGTGCCTGACGTTCTTCTCCCAAGCTTCCAGTAGGACTTCGCTAGGATAAACGTTAATGGGAGACATAATTTCACGGCCATACCGCACCAGCTCTTTATACTCCTTGCGCAGCTCATAACCATTGGCCACGCAGATCTTCGTTGCAGCCTTGCCGAGACGAACGGACAGCCCCGGTGCAGCATAGATACCCAGATGGTGATCCAAGAACTCACGCACAGTTACGTAATGCAGCTCATCGGTGAGACTTGCGTTGACTTTGGTGAGGTTCTTGTTGCGATGCTCCAGCTTCTCAGCCTTCTTCTTCTCCAGCTCGACCTGTTCCAGCAGCCCTTGCATCACCTTGGCGGTCATTTCTGCGAAGCTCATCTCGCCTTTAGCCACAGCAGCAGCCGAGGTGTTATATTGGCCGGTCTTGCGGATCGTTGTGAGGACATCGCGGGTCACCCAGTCTTGGAACTGTTTGGCCTGAGGTTTGTCAGAGCGCATCACGAGTTTGTAAAGGCCGGACTCTGAGATGATGGAGAAGCGAGGTGCCTGTTGTCCCATACCCGGCTTATGGGTCACCGGATTTCGGATGGTTTGTTTTTCATCCTTGTTCAGGTGCTTGGTGTGGTTTCCAGTCTGGTGTCCAGCCCCTGCCAGACCCAGCGCTCTGCATACGTCAGCCGCGACGAACCAAGGGTCACCGTCGATCTGCACCACACGAACCGCATGGTCGTTATGGCCGATGCCATATTTGGTGGGGAAGGTATCGCTGAAGACGAAGGTGGAAACTTCAGGTTTGATTGGGGTAACAGCGTTCATGATAGGGTGTTCCTTTCGGGTGTGATTAGCATTCGTCAGAGAGGAAGATGAAAAGGAGGATGAGGCAGATAATAATGACCATCACTCACCCTCCATAGAATACAGCTCTCTATCAAGCCAATCGTGGAGCGCTCGTTTCACTGCCTCGCGTCCCTCAAGTCGCCCCTTAAGGATGACATAGAGGTTGGCGTCCTTGTGGTCTTCGAAGGTATGATCATCGACCCGATAGCGGGTCTCCTTGGTGACACCCTCTCGCAGGACTTCGGGGTCACCCTTGGCTGTGTGAAGGTCCACCCAAATTCGGCCCCTCCAAGTGAGGATATCACTGGCCTTCATGATCTCAGCCATCGCTGGTGAAATCTGAAATTTGTCATGGATGCCCTCAGTGATCACCTCAGGTGGCTCTGGCATCTTTGGTGGCTCTGGGATCGTTGGTTGTTTGAATAGTTGACAGAACAATTCAGGGTTCTCCTTTGCTGCTGTTTCGAAGAGGCGATCCACCATCCACTCAGAAGAAGAGCTATCGCTGTAGAGGTGGAACAGCATGGTTTTGCATTGGGCATAAGAAAGGCCGGTCCAATGGGCCAGCCGATGTACTGCTTTGCGGTTTTGACTTGGGTGGGTCATAGGGTGCCCTCCGACCAGCGAATAGTGATCCGCTTCTTGGCCCCGTCTGGTGTCACTCCGAAGCCAAGCTTTTTGAGGCGATGGGCCAGACCTTTGCGGACACGTTCAGGGTATGCTTGGAGGTCCATGGCTGCTCTATCGCGTCCACGTTGGGCTGAAAGACGGGAGATATGGGGGATCAATCAGGCACAGACATACCAACAATATTCCCCTTTCCATAACCTAGGGGCGGGAATAGGGAATAATGGCCATGGTGGGTGGCGCAACAGGCAGAAGAGAAGTGGCGAACCTGTTCATTGCTTAGGGTGGACAAAATGTACAGGCTGGGGTGACCTAGGGTGCAAACCTTAGAGGTGCATTTTGCATGGCAGGCATCGGCTGATGAGGCACTCTAATAGCCGAAGGGAGCCCAAACTCGACATCGGCAACACACCGATCTTTGGAGGTCGCGGTAGTTATGGCCGCAAAATTTTGGTCTAGTGCTAACGATAGCTTTTGTCTTCGGGTTGGGATTTATTTGCTGGTTCAACTCCATCCGCCCACCTCATCTCTGGCGGCTCTTTTACCACTTGTTCTGGGTTTCGTTCATTGTATTGCTGCGCGAACTCTTCATCTGTCCATTCGCCATCACCATAGTCTGGAACATCCATAACATCCCATTGACCGTTTTCTGTGTGCCGCAAACCAAACAAAGGCCCGACAAAAGCGAAGCGGGGTGTAAAATAAGTTCGAACAAAGGGATGTGTTTCATAGTCCTTAGCAATAAACATATGGCCTTTTGTTCCCCGAATAAACCATGGGCGTGGCCCCCAAGTTCCGAACTGAAAGTCTATAATTGTTCTCATGTGAAGGACCGACGCGAGGGCATCTTCATGCAAAGTTTCATAAGTACTAACGTTAAAATGAATGGAGCGATGCCGAAGCTCCTTAAGCAATCGAAACTCTGACACGACTTCAGGCAGCAGAACACCCCATTCTTCCAAGGTGTTTATGGGAACATCCCAATCGGCAAAGGATTGTTTCTTGTGCACCCGCCGATACTCCGAAGTATGCTTGAACATCGGACGCATATCTATGACTAGGTGATTAAGTATACGCTCTCCTAAGGCACACGCCGCAACTAATGCCGGATAATAGTATCCCATCACATAAGCGTTGCGTATATGTTCGAAAAAACCATTGTGATAGGAGAGAACTGACATCGGCTTAGTATCAAGTTTGATAAAATTTTCGATCTTTGAGCCCAGTTGGAACTCGCCGAACTCATCCTTGATGCTTTTTTTGATGATTTCCTGATTGTTGAACCATGATTTCTTAACATCATCTTCCCAATGGTCTTCAATCTTCGTGGCAAGAGTTGCTGATCTTGCGTCGAAGTCCCCCCCAAAGCAAAGATGGCGACGCCGTCCCGCATCAGGAATCAGAAGCTTGCTTTCCTCTTGTGGTAAGTCTCTGGAGACCTGATAGATCGTGGGTCGGGTCAATGTAAAAATGGTCATACGGAATGGTACGATATTTGAAAACCTAAATCATCAACCATATTTGATTTCAAACGCACTACGCTCTCGCCAGAGCATAACCTTTAGTGGTATCTTCAGTAACAGGGCCAAACGACAAGGGAATTGTTTCAGCGAACGGCAGCTTTGTCCGCCAACCAGTCATTGAGGAAACGGCAGACGCAACAGATATATAATCCGCTTCATCCGCCATTGCCGTATCTTCTTTAACTTGAACCACCGGACACAAAAGACTCTAGTCTTGTCTGTCTCACGTTCATGGTTATGTATCTGAAAAATAGTCTAGAAATTGAAGGCCCTGCCTAGGCTTTTGCCCATGCATAGGTAATGTCGCTCTGACCACCGTGTGCCCAATCGAAAACCAAAGTGCCATCTTGCCAATCGATAATCACCTTGTTCAGAAGTTCTGCAAGAATGAAATTAGCCTTTGCATAATCAAGTGGCTGCTCTTCAAGGGCCGCTTCCAGTCTATCAAAACGATTGAGTAGGATAGGCCCAGAAGCGGCAACGGCTTTGGCTTCAAGATCGTCAATGCGTGTCTGACAATTACGTAGTTCCTCCTCCAACCTCTTCAGCTCAACGGTCAAACGAGGCGACGAACCAGCGCTGGCGATATGTTCGATGATGTTGTCCATCATGTCTTCAATGCCTTGATAAGTGGCTTCAGCCTGAGACAACTCATCTTCGACGCTTTCATCTGGGGTTGGGGCTGATTGAATTATCCAACTAGCGTTTTCAAGAATGGCGTTCTCGATGCTCTCCTGCTTGACACTTTTATACTGGCAGCCGAGACCGCGCTTGGCGTTTGAGCATACAAGGTAGGGCTTTCCAGCCTTCTTTCTGGACCCCTTGTTTACTCGTGTCATTGTAGCCCCGCAAATGGGGCATTTCGCGAGACCGGCCAAGAGGTGGGAAACATTGGCCTTGTAACTACCTTTGGGGGCTCTACGGTTGCGGCTGGCTGCTTGAAGCTGTTCAAAATCTTCTTTTTCAATGACAGCAGGGAAATAACCTTTGATCGGTTCCTGTGGCTGGCGAATACGTTTGTTTCCTTCATAAACGATCTTATGAGGGACAAACACGCCGGTGACCGAGGGGTTTTCTAAGATTTTTTTGATGTAAGAGCGGTGCCACCCTTGGGAGCGACCAAAAGGTTTGACCCCCTCTTTGTTGAGAGTTTCAGCTATCTTGTGCTGGCCAATGCCATTAAGGGCGTCTCTAAATATGCGACGAACAACGGCGGCTCTCTCTTCGATCAAATCAAAGCTGTTTGCTTTCTCATTGAATTGAAGCCATGCAGGAGCAATTCGTGTGAGGGGCTTTTCCGATGCGCTGCCCCGTTTAGCGTTCCAGACCGCAGACAGCCGTGAAGACTTGGCAGAACTCTCCTCGTTTGCCCTAATCATCGTGAAGATGCTTTCGAGGATGCGCATGGGGTTTGCAATCATTTCGGCACGAGAATAAATCTTGTTGTCCATGAGGGTTACAATGTTGATCCCACTATTGATAATCATCTGGAAGATTGGCATTGCTTCCCAAGGATTGGCACGGCTAACACGGTCTAGGTTCTCAACAAGCAAGTAGCTACCTTCAGTCACCAAGCCTTCGTTGATTGCTCGTAGGAACTGCCCCAATGCACCGGTCTGTACGTTGTTTCCTCTGAAAGCAGAAACGCCTAAGTCGCGTAATGAAAGGCTATCATCCAGATCGAGGTTATGCAGTCGAGCATATTGAGTGGCCAATTCCGTTTGACGTCTAAGGCTGTCTCCCTTCATTTGTTCTGGGGTGGAAAATCGTGTGTAAGAATATGCTTTTGGGCGGCTGGAGAACAGCAGATCGTCATTCATAATAGTAACCTCATTGCTGGCTTTTGTAGTCCTATTGAGGTCTATTGTAAATGATATGCTGATGGTCGGTCCTCCCGGTTCGGGCAAATCCATGCTGGCTGCCCGCTTGCCGACCATTCTGCCGCCCCTTGCACCAACCGAGCTGCTGGATGTTTCGATGATCCATTCCATCGCAGGCCTGTTGCCCAATGGTCAGCTCTCCGTTGCGCGCCCGTTCCGCAACCCTCACCATTCTGCCTCCATGGCGGCCATGATCGGTGGCGGCATGCGCGCCAAACCCGGGGAAGTGGCGCTGGCCCACAATGGCATTCTGTTTCTGGATGAGTTGCCTGAATTCTCCCCGCAGGTGCTTGATAGTTTGCGGCAACCAATTGAGAGCGGTGAGGCTGTGATCGCTCGTGCTAACCATCGCGTGACTTATCCGGCACGTTTCCAACTGATTGCTGCAATGAATCCTTGCCGCTGTGGCCATGCTGGTGAGCCGGGCTATGTCTGCAAGCGTGGTCCGCGCTGCGCTGCCGACTATCAGGCTCGCATCTCCGGCCCCCTGATGGACCGTTTTGATTTGCGTGTGGAAGTGCCTGCCGTCTCCGCTACCGATCTTATGCTTCCGCCCTCGAAGGAAGGGTCAGCGGAAGTTGGAGCCCGTGTGCGACAAGCCCGCAAGGTGCAGAAGGAACGCTTCAGCGCTATGGGGCTGGAGACTGTCATCACCAATGCCCAATGCCCGGCCAGCATGATCGAGCGTATTTGCGAGCCAAGCGGTGAAGCGCGCACTCTTCTGGCTCATGCCGCTGAGAGTATGGCACTTTCAGCGCGTGGCTATCATCGTGTTCTGAAACTGGCGCGAACGCTGGCCGATCTGGCTGGTCGCGAGCAACCGGGCAGCGAAGAAATCGCCGAGGCACTCGGTTACAGAGTGTCCTCGCCATCGCTGGTGGCTTAGCGGTTCAGCGCTTCTCAAGGTCGGACGGAGTCTTGCGTTTAATCGAAATTTTTTGATGACCGCAGCTTTTTGATGGCACCGCGCTTGGTCTTGCTGTCCATCCGGCGCCTCTTGCTGGCCTTGGTCGGCTTGGTAGCGATGCGCCGCTTGGGCCGATAGGCGGCCTTTTCGATGAGAGCGACAAGGCGCTCGATGGCTTCTTCGCGGTTGCGGGCCTGGGTGCGGTGGGTTTGCACCTGCATCACCAGTTCGCCATCCTGTGTCATCAAATGCGCTGCCTGGCGCCGCAAGTTTGCCTTGATATAGGCTGGCAGGGATGGAGACCGGCGCACATCAAACCGCAACTCGACCGCAGTGGACACCTTGTTGACATTCTGCCCGCCCGGTCCGGATGAGCGAATGAAGCGCTCCTGCAGCTCGTCTGCGTTCAGGCTCAGGCCTTCCTTGATGAAGATGCGATCAGACATATCCCTTGGTCCACTCGTATGAAGTCGTCAAATGAGACCTGTCTTACCGCGAATTGCCCGAAAGTGCATCCCCTATCCCAGAAATTTCAGGAAGGAGATGATCTTGCGAATGCCCGGCTTGGAGGGAAGATCCGCATAGGCACTGATGGCGGCCCGACGTCCAACCTCCGAGAGGGTCGGGTAGGGCGACACATAGCCCGTGATGTCCTTGATATTCATCTTCTGGGACACGATCAAAGCCCACATATTGATGATTTCGCCTGCATTCTTGCCCACCACGGAAGCCCCAAGCACCACGCCCTTCTTGTTGGTAATGATCTTGATGAAGCCCGCCGTTTCCCGTTCAGCCTGCGCGCGATCATTCTCGCCGAAGGGCCAGCGCAAAATCCGCACCTGACGGAATTTCTGCCGCGCCTCCACTTCGCTATAGCCTACATGAGCCAACTCGGGCGCCGTGAAGGTGACCCGCGGCACGATATGTGTGTTTTCCTTTGCGCCTAGCTTGAACAGGATGTTGCGTACCACCAGACCGGCATGATAGCCCGCCACGTGAGTGAATTGCATACCGCCAGCGACATCACCGATGGCATAGACCCGCCGGTTGCTGGTCTTCATGGTGGGTTTGACCGCAATGCCCCGCTCGCTGTAGCTGACGCCAGCAGCTTCCAGCCCGAGGTCAGACACATTGGCGCGTCTACCTGTGGCGACAAGCACATGGGATGCCTCTACAAAATCGGTATCACCGGCTATTCCCCCATCCAGAGTGTGGGTAAAATGAAGCGTCGCGCCGTAAGGAGTAGCGGCCTTGTCCTCTGCCGGTTCGATGCGATCAAGGGTTACGCCTTCATGCAGGGTGATCCTTTCGCGCTTGAGCTGGTCAATCACCACCGAAGACAGTTCCGGATCTTCTCTGGACAAAATGCCATAGGCTTCCAGAATGGTGACTTCAGCACCAAGGCGGCGATGCGCCTGCGCCAGTTCCACCCCGATCGGACCGCCGCCGATGATCACAAGATGCTCTGGGCGCTCAGTGAGCGAGAAGATCGTTTCGTTGGTGAAATAGGGGATCCGTTCAATGCCTTCGATAGGCGGAACTGCGGCAGATGACCCCGTTGCGATAACAAAGCTGCGGGCCTTGATTTCATATTGGCCATCGGCGGTGGCAACCGTGCGCTTGTCCGTGAAGTGCCCGGCCTGCTGAATAACCCGCACGCCAAGGCCCTCAAAGCGCTCTACCGAATCATTGGGCGCGATGGCTTTGATCACGGAATGGACATGATCATGCACCGCCTGAAAATCGACTCTGGGTTCAACAGAGCTGATGCCGAACAGATTGGCCTTGCGCATGTTTTCTGCATGGTGCGCCGCCGCGATCAGCGCCTTGGAGGGAACACAGCCAGTATTGAGGCAATCGCCTCCCATCTGGCCCTTTTCCAACAACACCACATTCTCGCCAAAGGCAGCCGCTGCTGCAGCTACTGTTAGACCGCCAGAGCCTGCGCCGATGACGCAGATGTCTGCCTTGATTTCTTCACCCATGACTTGCCCTGAAAAAATGTTGATCTGATTGCTATTGTGAAGCGAGCGGTTGGTATTCTCAACCAAATTTGGCGGCTTTACGTCTTTTTCTGAGCACCTTGAGAACGGGCGGCATGAGGGAAACGACCCCCATGGCCACAAAGGCAGCGATCAGTTCGCCTGTGATGACCGAGCCGGTATCCAGCGTGAGCGTGCAGGTCGGATCGTCAAGGCATCCCGGATTGCTTGCCAACTGGGCTGCGATGACGCTGTCCAGCCCCGAGCCGACCAGCGCATAGGCGAATGTGCCCGGCAAGATGCCGATGAGTGTTGCCATCGCATAGGTCGCAAAGCGCACCTGAAACAGGGCGGGCACGATATTGACCAGCCAGAAGGGAAAGAGCGGCACAAGCCGCAAAAATAGCATATAGCTGAAGGCATCCTCGCGAAAGCCATCGGCAAAGCGCTCGGTAAAGCTGCCTGCGCGGGCGCGCAATGAGGAGCCAATGGCTGAACGCGCTGCTAAAAAAACAATTCCGGCACCAGTCGTGGCTGCCAGCACGGTGATCAGGCCGCCAATGGCCCAGCCAAACAGCAGCCCGCCCACGATGGTGAGGAAACTGGCACCGGGAAAGGAAATGGCCACCGCCAAAGCATAGAGCCCACCATAGGCCAGAAGCGCTAGGGCAAAATGATCCGTCACATAGCCAGACAGGCGCGCGCGATTCTCCACCAGTGTTTCGAGGGTGAAATAGCTGTGCCACCCTTGGGAAAAGCCAAAGAGAGCCAAGGCCAACAACAGCAACAGCGGGAGCCACTTCTTCAAAAAGACTGTCACGGCGCTATCCTGGCAAATTTGGTTGGTCTGATCGGTCATCAACAATGGGCCTCATGACGCAAAAACAATGAAGGAGTTGTCGTCCCGGTGAAATTCCTGATAAGTCGTATATAAACGGAATTTCCGGTCTTGGGAGGCCTCTCACTGTCATTTGATTGCCGATAATAGACCGCTCACGCGGGCGTGACCGGAAAGGCTGTTTTCGTGATCGGGAAGGGGCAGTTGTGCTCTGGATCAGCTTGTTGCGGGTAACATGGTCAAGAATTGGCGATTTTTCTTTGCGGACGATTGACTCAAAGCCCTCATCTCCGTATAAGCCAGACCAAGTGTATCAGGATAGCGGAAAGCGTCTCTCTGGAGGCGCTTCTTTTTACCGCTCTGGTAGGATTTGAGAAAATCAAATAAGGGGCCGCGAAAGCGGTATAAAGCCCATGAAACGGACTTATCAGCCAAGCCGACTGGTGCGCAAGCGCCGCCACGGCTTCCGGGCTCGTATGGCAACCAAGAATGGCCGTCAGGTCTTGGCACGCCGCCGGGCAAAAGGACGCAAGCGTCTTTCCGCTTAAGGCAATTTGCATCAACCGCCAGAATTTAAGCGCTTGAGCTTCAAATCTGGCGGTTTTGCATGTCCGGGATTATCATTTGCGATGAATCAATCTTTCGTCAGTGATGGCTCTCGGAGCGCTTCAGGGAGGCATTCATGCTTCGATTGAAAAAGCGCAGCGAATTCTTAGCCGCGGCCAGGGGAGTGCGACTCTCACGTCGCGGTTTTGTGCTTCAGGCCATAAGACGCACGCCAGAAGACAAGGATCCGGCTCGTGTCGGCTTCACGGTGACCAAGAAAGTCGGCAATGCTGTGATTCGCAACAGGGTGAAACGCCGGTTGCGCGAAGTGGCGAGGCTTCTGGGGCCAGAGCATCTTCAATCCGGTTGGGACTATGTGCTCATCGGGAAATATGGCGCGTTGCATTTGCCTTTCGATTCTCTTTGCGCAGATTTCAAGGGATGTGTACGCGATCTTGCCTTGGGTAAGACGGACGCGAAGCGGCGTGCGTCGGGTCGTTCAGGACACAGGAAGACACCCGCGGGGGGCTCGCATTTGTCGGGCAAGCCCGCTGGCAGGAATTCGCAAAGCAGCAGCTGATCAGGAACTTCAGGCGGAGGTTTCAGGCATCAGCAATCAGACGAGCGGAGTGATTTGCCCCGATTTTGGCCAGCTTGGAGGCTGGGTTGAGGCGCTCCAAATGAAACGAAACACTTGACTTGGCGGCATCGAGCGGCCAATTGGGTGTGTATCAAGTCGGATTTGTCAGATCATAACCGTCCGGGTCAGAGCACAAATTCGACAATCAATTATGGGATGAAGAAAGTCGATGGACAATAATCGCAATCTCTTCCTTGCCATCGCCCTGTCTTTCATTGTCTTGCTGGGATGGCAGTATTTTGTCGCCGGACCGCGCATGGAAGCAGAACAGGCGCGGCAGGAACAACTTGCAGCTCAACAGGCAACGGAAACTGAAACCTCCACAGAGCATGCAGATACGGCACCCACCCCAGGAGCCACCAATGCACCAGCGACAACGGCTGGTGCTGTCCCGCTGAGCCCACAAGATGCCTTGTCCCAGTCGGCGCGCGTTGAAATTGATACACCAAAGCTGACCGGCTCGCTGAACCTGACCGGTGCCCGTATCGATGATTTGCACCTGAGCGAATATCGCGAGACGTTGGATGAAAACAGCCCGACCATTACGCTTCTGTCTCCTTCCGGATCACAAAAGCCCTATTATGCAGAATTCGGATGGGTTTCAGGCTCTGGCGACATTGCCCTGCCAAACGCCAACACCGTCTGGACCGCACCTGAAAATGCCAAACTGACCCTCGACCAGCCTCTGGTGCTAACCTGGGACAACGGCGCAGGCCTTACCTTCGTGCGTACTATCTCTGTGGATAACGACTATCTGTTTACCATCGACCAGAAAGTTGAAAACAACACGGATGCAGCTGTTTCGCTCTATCCTTATGGCTTGATCTCCCGTCACGGCACGATCAAGACCACCGGCATTTACATTCTGCATGAAGGTTTGATCGGTGTGGCTGGTGACGCTGGCCTGCAGGAAGTCGATTACAAGGATCTGGCCGAAGACAAACTCGTACAGCCGGACAAATCCTCCCAGGGTTGGGTCGGTATCACGGACAAATATTGGGCAACGGCCGTTATTCCGCCGCAGGGCGAAAGTTTCCAGCCGAGCTTCCGTTATAACGAGATCGCCGGAAAACCTGCCTACCAGTCAGACTATCTGGGCGACGTGGTCAGCGTGGCTGCTGGGTCCAGCATCGATTACAAGACGGCCCTGTTCGCCGGTGCCAAGGAAGTGGCGACGCTTGGCGCAGTGGAAAGCAAGACCAATGCGCTCAACTTCGATTTGATGATCGACTGGGGCTGGTTCTACTTCCTCACCAAGCCGATGTTCTGGGCCATTGACCATCTCTATGGGCTGGTCGGCAACTTTGGTATCGCCATCCTTCTGATCACCGTCATCGTCAAGGCAATCTTCTTCCCGCTGGCCAGCAAGTCCTACGCATCCATGGCCAAGATGAAGCTGCTGCAGCCGAAGATGGAAGAGGTCAAGAAGAATTTCGGTGATGACAAGCAGGCCCAGCAACAGGCCATCATGAAGCTCTATCAGGAAGAGAAGGTCAATCCGCTGGCGGGCTGTTTGCCGATCGCCATTCAGATTCCGGTCTTCTTCTCCCTCTATAAGGTGCTCTATACCACCATCGAAATGCGCCATGCGCCATTCTTTGGCTGGATTCAGGATCTTTCGGGCCCAGATCCGACCAACCTGTTCACCCTGTTCGGGCTTGTGCCTTGGGATCATCCGGCCTTTTTGGCCATTGGTATCTGGCCGATCATCATGGGTATTACCATGTTCGTTCAGATGAAACTGAACCCGACACCTCCGGATCCGACCCAGAAGATGATCTTCACCTGGATGCCGATCATGTTCACCTTCATGCTGGCCCGCATGCCAGCCGGTCTGGTGATCTACTGGGCGTGGAACAACTCCTTGTCCATCATCCAGCAGGCGACCATCATGAAGAAGCATGGTACCAAGATCGAGATCTGGCAGAATATCAAGGATACGTTCAAGCGCTCGAAGCCGAGCAGCGAATAGAGGCCTTGAAATACAAGAGACAATGGGGCGGCTTTTTAGCCGCCCTTTTTGTTGCAGGAAAACAACGCGCACGCGGAGTGCGTGGTGCAAATACCTGGTTTGGTTGGATCAGAATGCAATTTCTGATAAATTGACCCCATCCTGCAACGATGCAAATTCGAGTGAACCGGTTCGATGAACAACTGACAGCAGCCAATCCCTATAGGCATCACGCATAAGCGTGGGCATGGCGTGCAAAGCGCCAGTAAGGGGCAATCGTGCGCCCGACACGATCTGTGCTGCATATCTCGCCGTCACCGAAAATTTTCTGCTGCATCGAAAGGGTCTTCCCATGCAAGATACGCAGTCCATCAATCCCGATCCGAACTATCCCTATCCCGTCGCCGCTTTCAAGCGCTTCGCCTTTCTCAAACCGCTGATCACAAACCCCATGATCGAAGTGGGTGACTTCAGCTATTATGATGATCCCGAAGGGCCCGAGAAATTTGAACAGAAGAATGTCCTATATCATTATGATTTCCTCGGAGATCGCCTGATCATCGGCAATTTCTGCGCTTTGGCAACCGGCGTGACCTTCATCATGAACGGGGCCAACCACGACATGACCGGCCTTTCAACCTACCCCTTCGGCGTCATGGGGCATGGATGGGGCGAAGGATTTGATATTGAAATATTCAAGGCCCAGTCTCGTGGCGATACTGTTGTCGGTCATGATGTCTGGATCGGACGCAAGGCCACCATCATGCCCGGCGTTACCATCGGGTCCGGGGCCATCATCGGGTCCGGTGCTCTGGTGGCGAGCGATGTGCCCGCCTATGCAATCGTAGGCGGCAATCCGGCCAGACCCATCCGCATGCGTTTTGATGAGGCGACCATCAAGCGGCTTCTGGCCGTTGCCTGGTGGAACTGGCCCGTTGAGATGATCAATCGTCACAGGCTCCTCATTCAGGGCGCAGATATCGACGCGTTGGAAGCTGCTTCCAACGCATTTTCTGGCACCCTAGACACATAGGGGCCTCGCTTTCACGCTTGTTTCTCTGTAAAAGGCAGGCTACCAAGGCCTGCCCTTTTCTAATCAGGAACGCTCAATCATGACCGATCAAGATAACACCGCCGAGACCAACCCCGCTGAAGACACCGAGAGCCTTGTTGCGCTCGTTGGTGACGATGAAGTGGATCCGGCGCTTGCCGAGCGGGCCAGACTGCTTTTCGCCCAAAGCTGGGACTTCATGTGGGGTACGAAATTCTTCCACCAGCTGCCTCCGATCGAAGGCGTCGAGATTGCTTTTGCCGGTCGTTCCAACGTGGGCAAATCCTCTTTGCTCAACGCCATTACCGGTCGCAAAGCCTTGGCGCGCACATCCAACACGCCGGGCCGCACCAAAGAACTCAATTTCTTTCGTCCGGAGAAAGATCCCACTCTGGTGATCTGTGACATGCCCGGCTATGGCTATGCCAAGGCCTCCAAGAAGGAAGTGGCAGCCTGGAACGAGCTTATTCTGGACTATCTGCGCGGTCGTCCGAATTTGCGGCGCGTCTATGTTCTGATCGATAGCCGCCACGGCCTCAAGGCCAATGATACCGAGGTGATGGAAACCCTTGATAAGGCTGCGGTCAACTATCAGGTGGTGCTCACCAAGGTCGACAAGACCAAGCTCAAGGATCTCAGGAAAGTCATCGAAAAGGTACAGCTGGGCCTCAAGAAACGTCCGGCAGCACATCCGGAGATTCTGCTGACTTCCTCTGAAAAGAAGATTGGCATCAAGCGTTTGCGTGCTGAAATGCTGCTTTTGTCCGATGGGATGTAAAAGGAGAAGCCGCACATTGTTTCAAAAATTGTGACAAAAGCGGCATAACCCTCCGGATTTCTTGCGTATCCCAACAATAGTCGTTATACAGCGTGGTCAGTTACGTAACCCGCCGATACAGAGAAGCGCCATGTCCGACACGTCCAACTCATCAAACAAGCCGGCCAATCGTGCCAAGACCATCTCCGAAGCGCTTCCTTTCATGCAGCGCTATGATGGCCAGACTGTTGTTGTCAAATATGGCGGCCATGCCATGGGGGACGCAGAATTGGGGCAGGCCTTTGCACGCGATATTGTTCTGCTCAAGCAGGCCGGCGTCAAACCGATTGTCGTGCATGGCGGTGGCCCGCAGATCAAATCAATGCTTGAACGTCTCGGCATCGAATCTGAGTTCAAGGGCGGGCTGCGCGTGACAGACGCCCACACCGTGGAAGTGGTTGAAATGGTGCTGGCTGGCTCCATCAACAAATCCATTGTCAGCAATATCAATGCAGAAGGCGGTCGCGCCATCGGTCTGTGTGGCAAGGATGGTAACATGGTGCAGGCTGAAAAGCTGACCAGAACCATCCGCGACCCTGATAGCAAGATCGAGGAAATCGTTGATCTGGGCTTTGTGGGTGATCCTAAGAAAGTGGATCGTTCTGTGCTCGACATCGTCGCCAAGGATGCGCTTATTCCGGTGATCGCGCCTGTTGCGCCCGGAGCGGACGGTGCCACCTATAATATTAATGCCGATACCTTTGCCGGTGCTGTGGCTGGAGCGGTTGATTCAAAGCGCCTGCTGTTCTTGACGGATGTGCCCGGTGTTCTTGATAAGGACGGCAAGCTGATCAAGGCGCTCACCATCAAACAGGCTCATGATCTTATTACCGACGGCACGATTTCCGGCGGCATGATTCCAAAAGTGGAAACCTGCATCGATGCGCTCAACAAGGGTGTTGAAGGCGTGGTCATTCTTGATGGCAAGGTGCCACATGCCGTGCTGCTCGAACTCTTCACGGAAGGCGGAGCGGGAACCTTGATCACGCATTGAGCTGCGGCAATTGCTACAAACACCTTATGCGAACAAGGGGGGGAGCTTTCCTCCCCTTTTCTATTATTTTTGGCATTTGGCACAGAAGAAGGTAGAGCGCCCACTCTGGGTGATCCGCTCGATTGTGCCTTTGCATCCCTCTTTCATGCAGGACTCTCCCTCCCGGTCATAGACCTTGAAGCGATGCTGAAAATAGCCAAGGCTGCCATCGGCGCGGGTGTGATCGCGCAAGGTGGAGCCCCCCGCTGCGATGGCTTCGGCGATGGTGGCGCGGATCTCTTCGGTCAGCAATACAAGCTTTGCCGAAGGCTTCCCTTTCTTGGACACGAGAGTGCCTGCCGCCCGTCTCGGGTCGAGGCCAGATCTGAACAGCGCTTCGCACACATAGATGTTGCCGAGGCCGGCAATGATATGCTGGTCGAGCAGTGCCGATTTTAACGGCGTCTTCTTGCCCATAAATTTTTCTGCCAGATAATCAGCGCTCAGGGCATTGCCCACCGGCTCTACCCCCAACTTGGCAAAATAGGGATGTTCGGCCAGCGAAACGCGGGCGATGAGATCGAAGAAACCAAAGCGGCGCGGGTCATTATAGAGGATCGACGCGCCAGAGGTGAGATGCAGCACCACATGATCATGCTGGGGGCGTTTGCCCCGGGCAAGGTGAAAGCTCTCCTCGGCAATCAGATGCTGTTCCTCCTGGCTGACCACGCGGAAAGACCCGGACATGCCCAGATGCATCACAAGCACCATGCCATCATCCAGATCGGCCAGCAGATATTTGGCACGCCGTCCCAGCCCCACGACCTGACGGCCGGCAAGGCGGTCAGCCAATTGGTCCGGAAAGGGAAATCTGAGATTTTCGCGGCGCACTTCGGCCCGCTCAATGGTGGCATTCTCAAGCACCGGCTGCAGGCCGAGTCGCACGGTTTCCACCTCTGGCAATTCTGGCATGATCTAGTCCTGACTGAGCGCTTCCAGTGCGGCAAGCGCAGTATCGATTTCCGCTTTGTTGTTATAATAATGAGGTGCCATACGCAGCAAAACCGGCAGCTTGCGCTCTTCCGCGTCGAGCCGGGTGCTTTCAGGGTTGGAAGCCCCGATCGCAATGCCCTGCTGGCGCAAAAGGGCAACGGTTGGGCGTGGGTCAAGCCCCTCAATCGTAAAGCTGACAATGGCGCATTGTTTCGCTCCGACATCATGCACCTGACCGCCCTTTAATGCCGAAATACGCGCTCTTGCATAATCCGCCAATTCTGTAACACGCGCTTCGATGGCTTCCAGACCAATGGCGAGAGCATAGTCACACGCGACTTTGAGGCCAGCCCTAAGGGCGTAACTATTTTCCCAGTTCTCGAACCGTCTGGCATCCGCCCGTAAGGCATACTGATCGCGGCTCACCCATGGAGCGCCGAAATGATCCAGCATCACGGGTTCCAGAGTTTCAAGCCATTTTTCTTTGATGTAGAGAAATCCGATCCCGCGCGGTCCTCGCAGGAATTTTCGCCCCGTGGCGGAAAGAAAGTCGCAATTGAGTGCCTCGACATCCACGGGCATTTGCCCCACGGCCTGACAGGCATCCAGCAAATAAGGCACACCGTGCTTTTTGGCAATTGCACCCACGGCGGCGGCAGGATTGACCAACCCGCCATTGGTCGGCACCCATGTAATGGCAATAAGTGCAGTTTTTTCCGTGATCATGCTTTCCAGTGCGGTGATGTCCAGTGCGCCTGTTTCATCGCTCGGCACTATGTCGATTTCGATGCCATCACGCTTCTGCCTTTGCAGAAAGGCCACATAATTGGCCGCATATTCAGCCTGACAGGTGAGGATCCGATCCCCTGCCTGCAATGGCAATGCATAGAAGGCCTGACACCAGGCCGCCGTGGCATTTTCCAATATGGCGATCTCGCGGGGTTTCGCCCCGATCAGGCGTGCAACCGAGCTGTATGTCTCATCCAGCATGGTTGCCTCATGGGCGTGGGCTTCATAGCCACCAACTCTGGCTTCAAGATCAAGATAGGCCATCACAGCATCGACAACCGGCAGCGGAGCGAGTGCCGAACCGCAGGCCATCAGGTGAATACCGTGGGCTAGTCCCGGCGTTTCCTTGCGTATTTTCTCAATATCCATGGAAGGCCCCCTAGAAGAGACAAAAGGAAAAATCACCCTATCAATGGGACGAAAGCAACACAAGAAAAGCCGTTTGGAAACATGGCATTTAAGAAAAAGATGGGCTATTGTCCGGCGGAAAAGAAATGACAATCGCTCCCCGACAGGGTCGAGCGCAGGATGTGGATCATGGCTGTACAAAAAAGAGAACGCACAGAAAAAGTCACGGAAATGGCCACCTCTTTCGGCTTCGAACAAGTGGGCGAAGGAGAAAAACAGCCGCGGGTCAATGAGGTTTTCCACCATGTGGCTGATCGTTACGATGTGATGAATGACCTGATGAGTGGGGGAATGCACCGGCTCTGGAAAGATGCCTTTGTCGCATGGCTCAATCCGCCACAGAGCGGTCGCGTGCCCTTCAAGCTGCTCGATGTAGCTGGGGGTACGGGGGATATTTCTTTCCGTGTTGTTGAGCGCTCACGCAAGAATGCCCACTGCACCGTGTTTGATATCAATGGTTCCATGCTTGGCGTGGGCAAGGATCGGGCCAAGGAAAATGGCCTCATCAGCAATCTCGAATTTGTTGAAGGCAACGCAGAAGAGTTGCCCTTCGAGGATAACAGCTTCGACGCCTATACCATCGCCTATGGCATCCGCAATGTGCCGCGCATCGACAAGGCACTCAGCGAGGCCTATCGCGTGTTGAAGCGGGGGGGCCGCTTCATGTGTCTTGAATTCTCCAATGTCGACATGCCCTTGCTCGACAAGGCCTATGATATTTTTTCCTTTAATGCCATTCCTGCCATTGGCGATGTCGTAACGGGCGACAGGGAAAGCTATGAATATTTTGTCCAGTCGATCCGCAAGTTTCCCAATAAGGCGCGCTTCAAGATGATGGTCGAGGATGCCGGTTTCCAGCAGGTGACCTATCGCAACATGTCTGGTGGCATCACCGCCATGCATTCGGGCTGGAAGCTTTAAGGATCGGAAAAGACAATTATGATTGGTGCGTCATCTGCTCTGCTTCGCCTTGTGCATACGGGCTATATTCTGGCTCGTGAAGGTGTCTTCTCTATCGTCGAGCCACCGGCAGACTTGCCGACAGCCCCGCGTGTTGCTCTGGCCTTTCTCAAGCTGTTCGAGCGTAAAAATGCCTCTGCCCGCAACAAGGGTGAACGCCTGAGTGCCGCACTCAACCGGCTGGGGCCATCTTATGTCAAGATGGGTCAGTTTCTGGCAACCCGCCCCGATCTGGTCGGGCCTGAGCTTGCCGAGGCGTTGACCACGTTGCAAGATCGTGTGCCTGCCTTCAGCATGCAGGAAGCGCGCAAGGCGGTGGAAGATGCCTTGGGCAAACCGGTTGAAGCGCTATTTGACAGCTTCTCCGAACCGATTGCTGCCGCCTCCATTGCACAGGTGCACAAGGCCTCCTTCGTGGATGCCAGCGGCGAGCGACAGGATGTGGCCGTCAAGATCCTGCGACCAAAGATTGCCCAGCGATTTCAGGATGATCTGGCTGGCTTCTATCTGGCTGCCCGTCTGATTGAAGCTGTGCATGCACCGTCCCGCCGCTTGAAGCCGGTCGGCGTGGTGGACACACTGGCCCAATCCATCCGTCTGGAAATGGATTTTCGCCTTGAAGCAGCAGCCATGAGCGAAATGGGTGAAAATTGCGCTGAAGATGATGATTTCCGCGTGCCGACCATCTATTGGGCCAAATCGGAAAAGTCCGTCATGACCATGGAATGGATCGATGGAATCAAGCTCAATGATCTGGAAGCGCTGAAGGCCTCCGGCCATGATCTGAGTGCGCTCGGGCGCACCGTGATCCAGTCTTTCCTGCGTCATGCCCTGCGAGATGGCTTTTTCCATGCAGACATGCATCCGGGCAATCTGTTCCTTGGCAGCGATGGCAAGCTGGTGGCTGTCGATTTCGGCATCATGGGGCGGCTTGGCATGAAGGAACAGCGTTTTCTTGCCGAAATTCTCTATGGCTTCATCAAACGCGATTATCGCCGTGTCTCCATGGTGCATTTCGAAGCGGGCTATGTGCCTTCCACACAGGATGTCGATACCTTCGCGCAAGCCCTACGGTCCATCGGTGAGCCGATTCATGGGCGCGATTCTGCTGAGATTTCCATGGCTGGCCTGTTGCAACAACTGTTTGAATTCACCGAGCTGTTCGGCATGGCAACCCGCACGGAACTGATTCTTCTGCAAAAGACCATGGTCGTGGCCGAAGGGGTTGCGCGCATGCTCGACGACAGCCTCAATCTCTGGAACACCTCTGAACCCGTGGTCAAAAGCTGGATGGAAAAGAATCTCGGCCCTGTTGCCAAGGCCAAGGAAATGGCCGAAGGCCTGTCGGTGCTGGGCACGCTTTCTGCTCAATTGCCCGAGATGGCGCGTCGTGCCGAACGCCTGTTCAGCAGCTTCGACGAAATGGGCCGTGACGGTCTTCGTCTCGATGCCGAAACGGTGACTGCCATCGGACAGGCCGAAGCCCGCAAGGGGCGCACTGGCCGTCTTGCACTCTGGGTGATTGCCATCGCCCTTGCTGCCATTGCCATTCGTATCTGGAGTTAGGATAGGAGAGATCATCATGCTTGAAAACAAGCGCGTCCTGCTCGTCATTTCCGGCGGCATAGCCGCCTTCAAGGCGCTGGATATCATCCGCCTTCTTTTGAAAGAGGGCGCCGGTGTCCAGGTCATCATGACCAAAGCCGCGACCGAATTCGTTGCGCCACTGACCATCGCCACGCTCACGGGCAACCCGGTGCTGACCGATCTGTTCGACCTGACGCGAGAGAGCGAGATCGGACATATCGAATTGTCCCGCGCCGCAGATCTGGTGGTTGTCGCGCCTGCTACCGCCAATCTGATTGCCAAGATGGCCAACGGCATCGCCGATGATCTGCCCAGCACCATGCTGTTGGCAACAGACAAGCCGGTACTCGTCGCCCCGGCCATGAATGTGCGCATGTGGTACCATCCGGCAACCCAGCGAAATCTTGCCACCTTGCAAAAAGACGGCCTGCATTTTGTCGGTCCCGCAGAGGGCATGATGGCCTGCAACGAAGAAGGCCCCGGCCGCCTCAGCGAGCCGGAAGACATTCTTCTCGCCATAAAGGCCTTGCTGGATGACAGTCCCAAGCCGCTGGCGGGCAAACATGTGTTGATCACCGCTGGCCCGACCCATGAGCCGATTGATCCGGTGCGCTATATCGCCAACCGCTCTTCTGGCAAGCAGGGTTACGCCCTTGCCGCTGCCGCGCGGGATGCTGGCGCACGGGTCACTCTCGTTTCCGGCCCGGTGGCTCTTGAGCCGCCAAGGGGTGTCGAGATCATCAGGGTCGAGACTGCGCGGGAGATGAAAGAGGCGGTGAGCGGCGCATTGCCTGCTGATATCGCAATCATGGCCGCCGCTGTCGCCGATTGGCATGTAGCCAATCAGGGCGCGGAAAAAATCAAGAAGCAGGCTGATGGCAGCTTTCCAGCGCTTCAGTTCGAGGAAAATCCCGATATTGCCCGCTTTGTCGGCACCCATCCGGACAAAAGGCCCAAGCTGGTTATCGGCTTTGCCGCCGAAACGCAGGATCTGGAGGCCAACGCAGCCAGGAAGCTCACCAAAAAGGGCGTCGACTGGATCATCGCCAACGACGTGTCCCCTCAGACCGGCATCATGGGCGGCGATCACAACATGATCAAGATTATCCGTTCCGATAGCATCGAGGCGTGGCAGGACATGAGCAAGCAGGATGTTGCCAGCCGCCTTATCGCGCGCCTCAGCGAAGCCCTCGAAGAGAGCATCGAAATCTGAGGGCAGCACGCGCCTTGGTTTGGCAATGCCCTTCTGATCACGCCGCTTAACATAAAGAGACGCACATGAATGATGTGAGATTCAAACGACTGCCGGAAAATCCGGATCTGCCGCTTCCCTCTTATGCGACGCCCGGTGCTGCGGGCATGGACATGCGCGCCTGTTTGCCTGAAGGGCCTGTAACGATCGAGCCGGGCCGGATTGCGCTGATCCCGACCGGATTTGCCGTGGAGCTGCCACCGGCAACGGAAATGCAGATTAGACCCCGCTCAGGATTGGCAACCAAGCACGGTCTTCTCGTGCCCAACAGCCCCGGTACGGTGGATGAAGACTATCGCGGGCCCATCAAGATCGCGCTTCTGAACGCAGGGCCGGACGCCTACACCATCAATCATGCAGACCGGATTGCTCAGGCTGTGATTGCCGATGTGCGCCGGCCACGCATCATCGAAGTAACGACCCTGAGCGATACCAAGCGTGGGACGGGCGGGTTCGGCTCCACCGGCATTAAGGACTAGCCTTAGTGTACCAATAGCGCCATACGGCGTCGGTTTGCTGGAATTGGCGCAGAAAAAAGGCCGGGCGGAGGTCCGCTCGGCCACGTATCACATGCATCCTCAGATGCTTAGGACATGATCAGACCGCCATCGATATTGAGGGTCTGCCCTGTGATATAGGATGCATCCTCGCTGGCGAGAAAGGCCACGGCATTGGCTATGTCCTTGCCTTCACCGGCATATTGCATCGGAATGCCCTGCACCCATTCGGCCATCAGTTCACCCGGGCCATATTCGCCCAGCATGCTGCCCCAGACGCGGTCATTATAGTCCCACATGTCGGTCTTGATGATGCCCGGGCAAATGGCGTTGACATTGATCTTTTCAAGCGCCACTTCCTTGGCAAGGCTCTGGGTGAGGCCCATGACGCCAAACTTGGAGGCTGCGTAATGCGGCGTGTAGATAAAGCCTTCACGCGCCTGACCGGAGGCTGTGTTGACCAACTTGCCACCCTTGCCATGCTTGCGCATACGCTTGATGGCTTCCTGACAGGCAAGGAAACAGCCGGTGGTGTTGACGGCCAGCGTCTTGGTCCATTCTTCGTAGGAAACATCTTCGATTTTGGAGATGTAAATCACGCCGGCATTCTGAATGCCGATATTGATTTCACCAAAGGCTTCTTCGGCGGCATCATAAAGCTTGACGATTTCCTCTGGTTTGGTGACATCACACAAGGCAGGGATCACATTATAGCCTTTGCCGGACAGTTCGGCTGCGGCTTCCTTGACTTGATCTTCAAAGGAAGCGATCACGACATTTGCGCCTTCTTCGGCAAACTTGGTCGCAATTGCGAAACCGATTCCCTTGTTTCCTCCGGTGATCACGGTGGTTTTGCCTTCAAACCGTTTCATTTTATTCTCCCATTGCTTTCTAGCTGCTTGGGCCTGTCTCCTCCAGAAGGCGGCAAGCCGTGAAATTGTCTGTAATCAGAACATCGAGACAACCAGTTTTCAGGGCTCCGTGAATGGCTTCGGTCTTGCTCTCTCCCCCAGCAAGGGCGATGACCCGGTCTACTTTGGCCAGATCCTCAAGAGGCATGCCGATAACGCGTTCATCCAGTGGGGTCTTGATTACCTTTCCGTCACGATCGAAGAAGCGCAGGCTCATATCGCCAACAGCCCCCGCATCGGTCAGCTCAGCCAACTCGTTGGAGGAGAAAGTGTTGCCGCTTCGAGCCAGCATGGAAGAGGGTTCCGTGGCGCCGATCCCGACGATCGCCAACGTGATCCTGTTGAACAATTCCATCGTTTCCCTGACATAGGGATCTCCCAGAAGCACCAGCTTGGCCTCGCGAGACTGGGCAACGCCCGGGGCCGTTAGCAAGCGTGCTTCGGCTCCGGTCAGGCGCGCAAGTCGCGATGTCAGCTGGGTTGCGTGTGTCTGCACTGTCGGATCACCCATGCCACCCAAGGTCTGCACCACAAATTTGGCCAGGCCCGAACGCATTGGGTGGATATTATCCACCATGCGCAGGATCGTCTCACTCCAACTGGACACCCCGATCACTTCGTCCTTTTGAAGGGACACTTCGAGAAAATGCGCAGCCGATTCGCCGATCCTGTCCATGATCGTGCTTTGGCGATCTTCTGACGCCTCCACGACGATGGCTTCAGACAGCCCGTATTTCTGGCGCAGCTCATCTTCCAGTTCCACAAAGGTGCCGGAAGGAGCAACGATTGTTGTTCTTACAATTTCCTCTTCCTGTGCTTTCTTGAGCAATCTCGAAATGGTTGCCTGAGAAATACGCAAATGCTTTGCTATGTCTGCCTGTCTGCGGCCTTCCACATGGTATAGCTGAGCTACACGAGCGATAAGCCGCAGTTCGTTTACTCTTGCCAAAGTGGCATCCTCCAATTCAGGGTTGATCGCGCGCGATACTATCCTGAAAGGTTTCAGATTCAAAGAAGCGTTCGTTCAATGGCCACTTGCCATTTGGAGAGCTCTTCCTTGCGTCTATCATTTGCCATTTGTGGCCGAATTTCCTGCCCATGCTGCCCAAGGGCACTGATGGCATTCAGGTCTGCCCAGAAGCCTGTCGCCAGACCCGCCAGATAGGCCGCTCCCTGTGCCGAAGCCTCGGTGCTTTCGCCCTGAATGACCGAATGATCGATATAATCGGCGACCATGCCCATGAGGAATGGATTCTGGCTCGGACCGCCGTCTACAAACAGCTTGCCGATGCCATGACCTGAATTGGCCAGAATGATCTTGAAGACATCCTGTACCTGAAAAGCGATGCTTTCTGCTGCGGCGCGTGCCACATGGGCTTTGCCGCTGGCAAAGGAGAGGCCGCACATCAGGCCGCGTGCCGTGGAGTTCCAATGGGGTGCACCCAGCCCTACATGGGCCGGAACCAGCACAACGCCTTGGGTATCCTCGACTGTCTGGGCCAGATCGAGCAGTTCCGTAACATCCTTCTGCCCCAAAAGCTCCGCCGTCCAGGGCAGAATGGATGCGCTCACCAATATGTTGCCCTCAAAGGCATAAGTCGGCGTGCCGTTGCGCGCCCATGCGATGGTGGTGGTCACCCCGCGTGGCGGTACGACAAATTCCGGCATCGTGGTCATCACTGATGAGCCCGTGCCAAAGGTTACCTTGCCATCGCCCAACCCATAGGCGCCATGGCCGAACAGCGCTGCATGCGAATCGCCAATGGCTGAGGCGACCGGAATACCGTCAGGCAATCCGGGTACGCCGGTCGTATGGGTGAATATGTGCGAGGAATCCTGCACTTCGGGCAATACGGCCTTGGGCACGCCAAACAGGTCGCACAGGGTATCGTCCCAGCGGGTTTCGGAAATGTTGAAAAGTTGGGTTCGTGCCGCATTGGAAGCGTCGCACTGGTGCAAGGTGCCACCGGAGAAATTCCAGATCAGCCAGGAATCGACCGTGCCGATGCAGATCTCTTCCGGCGCTTTGTCCTTGCCGCAATTGTCCAGCAGCCAGCGCACCTTGGTCGCCGGGAAGAGCGGATCGAGCGGCAGGCCGGTGCGTTTGATGACTTCATCTTCATGACCGGCCGCCTTCAGGCGCTCACAAGCGTCCGAGGTGCGACGGCATTGCCATGTAACGACCGGCCCCAGAGCCTTTCCGGTTGTTCGGTCCCAGGCCAGAACCGATTCGCGCTGGTTGGATATGCCAATGGCTTCCAACGTGACATCCGGACCCGCTGCAAGGCAATCGGCAATGGCCTTCAGGGTGCTGGTCCAGATGGTCTCAGCATCCTGTTCAACCCAACCGGACTGGGGATGGTTGATCGGCACAGGGCAGGAGCCCCTGGCAAGAATGTCTCCGGTTTTGGAAACCAGAATTGCCTTGCTGTTTGTCGTGCCTTCGTCAATGGCCAATATTGCCCTTTGCATCGCGTCCTCCTCGGACCCTGCTGCCCGGTTCTCCTCCCGCGCAGGGTCTGTCATGTGAGTCTTGGTCCCTAAAGGGAAACTCAGGCTTTCTTCTTTTTGATCAGCTCTTTGGCGCTGGCAGCAAGCCCTTCTGGTGCCATGCCAAACTCATCCAGCAGGAAGCTTGCTGTACCGGTTGGTACAAAAATGCCGGGAACGCCGAGCCGTGTCATGGGAACTGGCACAGTCTCCACAACTACTTCGGCAACCGAGCTGCCCAACCCACCAAAGATGGTGTGTTCTTCGCACGTCAGGATTGCGCCGGTCTCGCTGGCTGCCGCAATAATGGCATCGCGATCAATGGGGCGAACGGTCGCCATATTGAGAACGCGAGCGGAAATGCCTTCGGCAGCCAGCAATTCGGCCGCTTTCACGGCGCGCACCGAAAGAATACCATTGGCAATCAGCGTCACATCGCTGCCCTCTTTAAGTGTGACGGCCTTGCCGAGCTCGAACTTGTAGTCGGCAGGGAGCAGATCCGGCACACCCTCACGCGACAGACGCAGGAAGATCGGCCCCGTCGTTTCGGCCGCATAGGCAACCGCTGCGGCGGTTTCAATCGAATCACATGGGGCAACGATCGGCACATTGGGGATGGCGCGCACCCATGCGAAGTCTTCGGTGGAGTGGTGCGTCGGGCCAAGGGGGCCATAAGCCATGCCCGAGCTGATGCCGACCAGCTTCACATTGGTATTGGAATAGGCCACATCCGCCTTGATCTGCTCAAGGGCCCGTCCGGTCAGGAAGCAGGCCGCGCCGCAAACAAACGGAATCTTGCCACCATTGGCCAGACCGGCGCCAACGCCGATCATATTCTGTTCGGCGATTCCGACATTGACCAGACGCTCTGGATATTTGTCCTTGAAGCCATTCAGTTTGGAAGACCCGACCGAATCATTGCAAACGGCGACAATCTCCTGATTGGTCGCAGCCATGCCTTCAAGGGTCTGGGTGAAGGCATCCCGGCAGTCGTGAAGTTTTGCTTCTGACAAATTGCTCATGATACGGCCTCCTCCAGCTCGGCCATGGCCTGTTTATATTGGTCTGCGTCAGGAACTTTGTGATGCCAGGCCACATTGTCGGACATGAAGGAGATGCCATTGCCCTTGTTGGTGTGAGCGACGATGCATCTCGGTTTGCCCGGAACCACCTTGCTGGCGTCCAGCGCGGCACAGATTTCTTCCATGTCATTGCCGTTGATTTCCTCGACTGCCCAGCCAAAGGCTTCAAGCTTGGGAGGAAGAGGGGCAATATTGTTGGTGTCTGCGAGGCGAGCGCCCTGTTGCAGGCGGTTGTGGTCGATGATGAGGGTCAGATTGTCCAGCCCGAACTGGGCTGCGGCCATAATGGCTTCCCAGTTGCTGCCTTCCTGCATTTCGCCGTCGCCGGTAATCACCACCGTGCGCCATGTATCCCCGCTGAGCTTGGCCGCTTTTGCCATGCCCACTGCGATTGGCAAGCCATGGCCCAGTGGGCCGGTATTGGTTTCAACACCCGGAACCTTGTTGCGGTTGGGGTGGCCATTAAGGCGTGAATGCGGTTTCAGGAAAGTGGAGATCTCTTCTGGATCGATAAATCCGCGTTTTGAGAGCGTGACATAGAGAGCAAGCGCCGCATGGCCTTTGCTGAGAATGAACCTGTCCCGGTTAGGATCGCTCGGGTTCTTTGGATCTACATTCAAAATGCGGAAATAGAGAGCTGTGAGGAGATCCGTTACCGACATTTCACCGCCGATATGCCCCGCGCCCGCTTCAAAGACAGCCCGCAGATCTCTCTGACGAATGTCATTGGCCATCTTTTTCAGTTCTAAGATATCCATGATTGGCTCCCTGAATAAATATTCTTTAATAAATTAAAATGCATTTATGAATCGGTGTCAAGAAATTTGTTTGGGATGATTGTGCTAAGCTCTATACTAAATCACGACCACCTCTTGTGTTTCTCGTGATTTTCATTGACATTGAATTCAGTTTCCGATATGAAATTATTATCAACACTGAATATTTATGCAGTTTAAAGGAAATGGGAGGAATTGCTGTCATGATTTCAGTAGCACGGGGGCGTACATCCTCACCGTCTGTCTCAAGCCTGTTTTCTTTAGGTGGGGCAACTGGACCTCTTATCGGACTTCTTTTGCTTTGCGCCTTTCTCAGCTTCGCGACGGATTCCTTCTTTACAGCGCGCAATCTTTTGAACGTGCTCGATCAGATCACAGTGCTCGGGATCATGGCCGTGGGCATGACCTTTGTCATTCTTATTGGTGGCATCGATTTGTCCGTTGGCTCTATTCTGGCTCTGTCCATGATGGTCATGGGCTATCTGTCCAATGAATTGGGTATGGCGTTGCCACTGGCGATCTTGGTTGCCCTGTTTGCTTCGGCCGTCGCCGGAGCTGTAACCGGGTTGCTGATTACGGAATTCAGCGTTCCTGCATTCATTTCTACCCTTGCTATGATGTCGGTCGCGCGCGGGCTGGCCAATATGATCACGGATGGTCAGCAGATCGTCGGTTTTCCGGGCTGGTTCAACCTGCTGGCAATCATTCGCCACGGCGGTTTTCTGACCGTGACAGTCGGCTTGATGCTGATTGTCTTTGCTGCTGGCTGGATCTTCCTGCGCAATACCACTGGAGGCCGCTGCCTTTATGCAATCGGTGGCAATCAGGAAGTGGCGCGTCTGGCCGGTATCAATGTGCGCCTGTCCACCATCTTGGTTTATGTCACTTCTGCAGTTCTTTCCGGTCTCGCAGGCATTGTTCTGGCCGCAAGGCTCGATTCGGTTCAGCCAAGTTCCGGTATGTCTTACGAGCTGGACACGATTGCTGCCGTGGTTATCGGCGGCGCCAGCCTCAGCGGTGGTACCGGTGGCATCGCCGGAACAGTGATCGGTGTGCTGGTGATTGGTGTCTTGCGCAACGGCCTCAATCTGCTGGGGGTCTCTCCCTTTACGCAGCAGGTGGTTATCGGGGTTGTGATTGCTTTGGCCGTGGCTGCCGAAGTGCTCAAGAAAAGAAAGGCATAGAATTTTGGCATCGTGCCAAAAATGGTGGTGAGCACGGGCCACCACCAACCGGCGCAAGTCGGAAAATTCCAGACACTTTGTTGTTGGAGGCAGTGTCTGGGTCTTAACGGAGGAGAAATATCAAATGAAACTCAAACATTCCCTGTTTGCAGCCGCTGCTATTGTAGCAACCGCACTGACTCCTTTGAGCAGTTCTGCAGCAGAACTTCAAAAGCTTGGCCTCGCAGTCGCCAACCTTCAGGCCAACTTCTTCAACCAGATCAAAATGTCTGTTGAAGCCTATTCCAAGGAAAAAGGCCTCGACCTCATCATCGTTGACGCCAAGGGCGATAGCGCAACTCAGGTCAGTCAGGTTCAGGATCTGCTCACGCAGGATATCCAGGCTTTGATTTATGTTCCCGCAGGTGCCGCAGCCGCTGCTGTTCCAACCCGTCTGGCGCACGCTCAGGGTGTTCCCGTCATTAATATTGATCGTAACCCAGAAGGCGCACCGGGCGATACCTTCATCGCTTCCGATTCGGTCGCTTCTGCCAAGGAAATCTGCAACTATGCCTTCGAGCAGGTTGGCGGAAAAGGCACCATGCTGATCGTGCATGGCCAGAAAGGCACCACCCCTGAAGTGGATCGCACCAAAGGCTGCATGGAAGCCAAGGAAGCGTTCCCGGATATCACCATTGCCTCTGAGCAATATAGCCAGATGTGGTCACAGGACGAAGGCTTCCAGATCACCCAGAACATGCTGCAGGCCCATTCTGACGCAACCATCGTCTGGGGACAGGCAGACGCTCTGGCCCTTGGTGCAGCGCAGGCTGTGAAAGTTGCCAATCTGCCACAGGATATCTTCGTCTTCGGCTTTGACGGTGATACCGCAGCGCTTGAAGCTCTGCGTGACGGCGTCTTCGATGCAACCAGCACCCAGCGCACCCAGTATTTCGGTCGTTTGGCCGTGGATAGCGCCATCAAGCTTGTTGCTGGTGAAGAAGTTCCGAAATTGCAGCTTCTGCCGGCAACTCTTACCACAAAGGACAATGTTGGCCCGTTCATCGAAAATCATCCTTGATCGGAACTGACATCTGATTGTTCGATAATGGCTGGATAAGGGAGGGCCCGAAATGGCTGAGGTCAAATCTCCAATTCTTTCTCTTCGTCAAATCAAGAAGAGTTATGGACCGTTACAGATTCTTCATGGCATCGATCTTGATATTCATGAAGGAGAAGTGGTTGCGCTGTTGGGAGAAAACGGAGCCGGTAAATCGACGGTGTCCAACATCATCTGCGGAACCATCCGGCCAAGTTCGGGCTCAATGACATGGCAAGGCGCGGACTACGCGCCCGCCAACCCTCGCGAGGCAATCGATGCTGGGCTCGGTCTGATCCATCAGGAGCTGAGATTGCTCCCCCATCTCACGATTGCAGAAAACGTCTTTGTGGGGCGCTGGCCCAAATCCCGCGGTCAGGTTGACCGCAAGGCCATGGAGCGCAAGGCACAGGAGCAGCTGGAACGGCTGGGCCTTGATTTGCCTGCGAACCGCAAGGTTGAGGGGCTTTCCACGGCCAATCAGCAACTGGTGGAAATTGCCAAGGCGCTGACCCTCAATGCAAGATTGCTCATTCTGGATGAACCGACAGCGGCCCTTGGCGATGCCGAGACGGAATTGCTGTTCAAACAGATCGATCGCCTTCGGGCCGACGGCGTCGGTATCATCTATATTTCGCACCGTCTGGAAGAGATCCGGCGCATCGCTGACCGCATCGTGGTCATGCGCGACGGCTCCAAGGTTAAGGAATTTGACAAGGGCGATGTGCCCGTCCGCACCATTGTTGAAAGTATGGTGGGACGTGAACTCGGGCGCATGTTCCCGCACTTCCCGCCGGTTGGCGATGAAGTCACCTTCGAGGTCAAGGATCTGACATCAGGGCTGGATGCGTTCCATGATGTCAGCTTCAAGGTGCATAAGGGCGAAGTGTTCGGCATTGCCGGGCTGGTCGGAGCAGGGCGCACCGAACTGGTCCGCGCCATCACCGGCGCCGATCCCATTTCCGCAGGCGGCATTTATCTCGATGGCAAGGATGTGACCCCGCGCAGCCCGGGCCAATCCATTCGCAACGGCATCGTTCTGGTGCCAGAAGATCGCAAACTGCAGGGATTGGTGCTGGAACACAGCATCTCAGAAAATATCGGCTACGCCAACATGAAGGCCGTTGCGCCCAAAAAATGGGTGAGCAAGAAGGCAATCGACAGCTTTGCCGCTGCCAATATCCATCGCTTCGGAGTAAAGGGGCAGGGGCATCAGAATGCCGATGAAATGTCCGGCGGCAACCAGCAGAAGGTGGTGTTGGCCAAATGGCTGGCGACCGACCCGAAAGTGGTTGTTCTGGATGAGCCGACCCGCGGCATCGATGTGGGGGCCCGTTCGTCTATCTACGACATCATCGTAGAGCTGTCAGAAAAAGGGATTTGCGTGATTGTTGTCAGCTCTGACCTTGAGGAAGTGTTGGGTGTTTCTAACCGGATTCTGGTGATGGCCGAGGGCAAACAGGCCGGAATTCTGGATCGTGCAGATGCAAATGATGTGTCAGTCATGGAGCTTGCGACCAGCTAAGGGGACTGGCCAGGAATTTCCTAGTGTGAATATGGGAGAAAGATATGTCCGAATTTAATTTCAATGCGCCGGCGATGTTTGATCTAGGTGGCCGCGTTGCGCTGGTAACCGGTGCCGGAAGCGGTATTGGGCAGCATATTGCCATTGGTTTGGCCCAATGCGGCGCGGACGTCGCCTGTCTGGACCGACGCGAAGATGATGGTCTTGCGAAGACGGTTGATGCCATCACTGCTGCGGGGAAAAAGGCCATTGCCATCACCGCCGATGTAACCCGCAAGGACTCTCTTGTCGAGGCTGTCGCCAAAACGGAAGCAGAACTTGGGGATCTGACCATCGCCGTCAACTCCGCTGGCATCGCCAATGCCAATCCGGCTGAGGAAATGAGCGAAGAGCAATTCCAGACCCTGATGGATATCAACCTCAAGGGGGTCTTCCTGTCCTGTCAGGCCGAGGCCAATGCAATGCTCAAGCATGGCAAGGGTGCGATCGTCAACATCGCCTCCATGTCTGGCGTAATCGTCAATCGTGGCCTGATGCAGGTGCATTACAATTCCTCCAAGGCTGGCGTCATTCATCTGACCAAGAGCATGGCAATGGAATGGGTTGATGGTGGGCTCCGTGTAAACGCTATCAGCCCGGGCTATACCGCAACGCCAATGAATACCCGTCCTGAAATGGTGCACCAGACCAAGGAATTTGAAGACCAGACGCCGATGCATCGTATGGCGAGCGTAAAAGAAATGGTTGGACCTGCCGTTTTCCTTGTCAGTGATGCCGCGTCCTATTGCACCGGTGTAAACCTGCTGGTGGATGGTGGCTTCTGCTGCTGGTGATCGGATGGAAAAGGAATTCCGGGTTATTCGCCTGGATCGATATTGACTGGCTCCTCCCTTGCAATCCTTTCTTGCCTAAGTACCTTCTCCTTCAGCAAGAATAATGCCGGTCGATATAAGTGCCTGCTTTGTCCAGCAGGCACTTTTTTTGTCTTTACTCTCGATGATCAAAGCGTCCTCAATCAGCAGAAATCATAGAATATTTTTCCCGCAGCGAAGGGCCTTGCAGTTCATTGAGGTAGCCTGTTTCGTCGCGTGCGAAAACCGTAGCGAAATTTTTCTATTCTATCGCACAAGTTGGTACAGGATTTCTCGTAGTCCCCCATCGAATTACCTACATTGTGGTCAAGAGATTTAGTGCTAGGGATGAACGATCCATACGCTTGCCACGATCCCTATCAGGGATCTTGCAGGGCACGAGCGTGCATGACGTTCTAAATGCGAGGAACAAAAATGGCTCACACTCCAAAAACCACTGAAGGCCGCGGCCGGATCTATGATTCCATCATCGACACCATCGGCAACACACCACTGGTGCGGTTCGACAAGATTGCTGCCAAGCATGGCGTCAAGGCAAACCTGATCGGCAAGCTAGAATTCTTCAACCCGCTTGCAAGCGTCAAGGATCGCATCGGCGTCAATATGATTGAAGCCATGGAAGACGATGGCAAGATCGAGCCGGGCAAAACCACCCTGATCGAGCCGACATCCGGCAACACCGGCATTGCGCTTGCTTTCACGGCAGCTGCCAAGGGCTATCGCCTCATTCTGGTCATGCCGGAAACCATGTCCATCGAACGCCGCAAGATGTTTGCCTATCTGGGTGCCGAACTGGAGCTGACCGAAGGCCCCAAAGGCATGAAGGGCGCGATTGCGCGCGCAGAAGAGCTGGTCAATGAAATTGACAATGCAGTGATTCCACAGCAGTTCCAGAATGCCGCCAACCCTGAAATTCATCGCAGCACCACCGCCGTGGAGATCTGGAATGACACCAACGGGGAAGTGGACGCTCTGATTTCCGGCGTTGGCACTGGTGGTACCATTACCGGCGTTGGCTCCGAGCTGAAGGCGCGCAAGGCTGATATTAAGGTGGTCGCGGTTGAACCTTCAGACAGTCCGGTTCTGTCTGGTGGCAAACCGGGCCCACACAAGATTCAAGGCATCGGGGCAGGCTTTGTGCCTGATGTTCTGGACACCAGCCTCATTGATGAAATCATTCAGGTTTCCAATGAAGATGCCTTCGCATTCTCGCGTGAATTGGCCCGCACAGAAGGTGTGCCAGTCGGTATTTCGTCTGGTGCCGCCTTGGCTGCAGCCATCGAATTGGGCAAACGGGATGAATTTGCCGGTAAAAATATCGTCATCATCATTCCAAGCTTTGCCGAGCGTTATCTGTCCACTGCCTTGTTTGATGGCATTGGAGAATAAGAAAACCGGAAACTGTTCCAGTTCCGAAACGTTTTCTGAGTGCATTGGCCGTGGTGGGATCATATTTCCCCACCACGGCTTTTTACTATCTGTGATATGGTTCATGCATCTTTTTGAATCGCAATTGATTTGCATGAGGGATCGTATGCTTCTGCTTCTCTTGTCCGTAGAACGAGCACAATCCCTGCAATTGAAATGGAGATGGCGCTTCTGTCCGGAGCGACAGGAAAGCCGCCCGTAAAGACCTGAACAGAATGGTGATGGAATGACCCGATTTTCGAACTGTCTCGCCCTATCGCTGCTTGCAGCGTCTGCCGCAGCGCTGGCCGGACCGGCGGTGGCAGGAGACGCAGCCGAATTTCGGTCCCATGGTTTCTCTGATGATGAGCGGGGCCGCTATTTTGCTTTTGAGGAATTCGGCGTGGAGAGTGGCCCCCACTATCCCTATTCCAATATCTATATCGTTGATCTGGCGACAGATAAGTGGGTGCCAGACACGCCGGTCCGCGTGCGCTTGGAAGAAGAAGGCGAAACCCCCATCGTGGCTCGCGTCAAGGCATTTGAACAAGCCACACCCATTATGCAGCAATATCAGATTTCCAATTCCGGTGTGGTTCTGGCCGCTTCGCCCATCAGTGAGGTGGGGGAAAAAGCCATCATGCGTTTCCAGAAGACATCGCAACCTCTGTTGAGCAACAGCGCGTCTCCCTACACCCTCGAGATCAACACCAAGGATGTACGGGATCTGAACGGGTGCGAAATGGGTGGCAGTACGGTAACCGGTTTTGCGCTGACCCTGACCACGCCCACAGGCGAGACCCGACAGCTGCATGACGAGACGTCGGCTCCGCGCTCGCGCGGCTGTCCGCTCGACTATCACCTCTCGGCTGTCTTTGCGCCAACGCGGATGGAAGCGCAGACCCATGCGGTGGCGCTGGTGGGTGTCTTCAGTCAGACCGATGACGGGCAGGATTTGCGCTATATCGCGGTGCCCTTCTCTTTTTGATCTGTCCTTAGGGGAATGAAAGCCACGCCATGCTGAGCAAAGACGAACTGGAACGCTACGCCCGTCACATTCTGCTAAGGGATGTGGGCGGCCCGGGCCAGCAAAAGCTGAAAGCAGCCAAGGTGCTAGTGGTCGGGGCAGGAGGGCTTGGCTCGCCTCTTTTGGCCTATCTGGCCGCGGCGGGGGTTGGAACTCTTGGCATCGTGGATGATGACATAGTTGCCCTCTCCAATCTGCAAAGGCAGATCATTCATGATAGTGAAGCGGTTGGCATGTTGAAGGTGGAGAGCGCAGAAACCAGCCTTGCGCGCATCAACCCCCATGTGGTGGTGCAGCCTCATGCCATGCGTCTTGATGCGGCAAACGGCAAGACGCTGCTGCAGTCCTACGACCTGGTGGTCGATGGCACAGACAATTTTGATACCCGCTATCTGGTGGCAGAGCTATGTGAAGAGGCCTGCAAGCCTCTGATCACGGGTGCGGTGGGCATGTTTGATGGATCTATCACCACGCTGAAACCCTATGAGACGGATGCGCAAGGTCGCCTCAATCCGCGTTATCAAGATCTGTTCCCGAACCGGCCTGCGCCGGGCTCCATTCCCGCCTGTGCCGAAGCGGGCATTCTGGGGGCACTGACTGGCGTCATCGGCTCCATGATGGCGCTTGAGATCATCAAGGAGATTGTGGGCCTTGGGGAAGGGCTCGTTGGCCGCCTCATCCTGTATGATGCGCGGGCGAGCCGCTTTGAAACCATCCGTTATCGGCGCCGTAAGGAGTGATAGGACATGATCCTCACACCATGGATGGCAACACCCTGTCCGGTGGCCTGTGCCCATCAATGAAAGCCTTGATATTGATGATCACCTTTTCCCCCATATCCATGCGGCCCTCTTCGGTGGCCGAACCCATGTGAGGCATGAGTACCACGCGTTCCGATCTGGCCAGCTTTGGGTTGATCTTGGGCTCATTCTCGAACACATCAAGCCCGGCACCAGCGATGTCGCCATTCTCGATCAGGCGGGCCAGTGTCTGCTCGTCAATCACCTCGCCGCGTGCTGTGTTGACGATATAGGCGTCTTTGTTGACCAGCTTGAGTCGTCGGGCCGAGAGCAGATGATAGGTGGCTGGCGTGTGGGGGCAGTGAATCGATATGACATCCATTCGCGCCAGCATCTGGTCAAGGCTCTCCCAGTAGGTCGCTTCCAGGTCATATTCCACATCCTCTGAGAGGCGCCGCCGATTGTGATAATGGATCTGCATGCCGAAGGCCTTGGCCCGTCGTGCCACGGCCTGCCCGATGCGCCCCATACCGATGATGCCCAGCCGCTTGCCCCAGACGCGCTTGCCCAACATCCATGTGGGAGACCAGCCCGGCCAGTCCTTATGTTCTTTCAAATAGAGCATGCCTTCGGCAAACCGCCTTGGCACCGCCAGAATGAGCGACATGGCCATGTCGGCTGTGTCTTCGGTCAGAACGCCGGGCGTGTTGGTCACGGTGATGTTGCGCGCATTGGCTGACAGGACATCGATATTGTCGATACCATTGCCGAAATTGGCGATCAGCTTGAGATTTTCTCCCGCCTGCGAGAGAAGATGCGCGTCGATGCGGTCGGTAACCGTTGGCACAAGAATGTCAGCATGTTTGACTGCCTCGACCAGTTGCGCCTGACTCATCGGTTTGTCATCTTCCTTGAGACGCGTATCAAACAATTCGCGCATCCGCGTTTCCACAGCAGCTGGGAGTTTGCGGGTAACGACCACAATCGGCTTTTGTCTCGCCATAGGTTTGCCCTATTCCTGCCTCATAGCATCACCCGTTTCCAGCAGCGATATTGGCTAAAACACACAGAGAATTCGTTTTTCTGGCGTTTATCCTTTTCGCTTAAAGAAGCGTATTCAGGTGAATTTCTTCGATTTTCAGCATGCCAACAGCACGCCATTCCGCTTTGTGAAGTCAGGATAGGATCAATTCAGAGTGAATTTGGTATCCGTGTCTTCTCAAGGGGCCGTGATAACTTGCAAAAAATCGCAATAAATTCAATCGCAGGCACCCTTTGGAATGCTATAGGGAATGCCCCTGTCATGACCAGTCATCCCATGGTTTGAGATGTGCCGGACTTATGCATGCAGGTCACTCAGGGTTAAAAGATTCTTTATTGCGGTGGTGTAGCTTCGACTCTGTCGAAATGAGGAACGCCAAGTAGGAAAGCAGCGCAGAGGCAAGATGAAAAAGAGACCGTTCATTGCACAATGGATTGCGGCGATATGCTTGATCGCCATCGCTGACCTGCCAGCCCATGCTCAGGGCACTACTATAGGGCCGTCCGGGCTGAAGATTCCCAGGTTTGTCTCTCTCAAGTCTGATCGCGTCAATGTACGGGGTGGTCCATCCACGGACCATAAGGTGAAATGGGTCTTCCGCCGCGCCGGCCTGCCGGTGGAAATCGTGCATGAGTTTGAAAACTGGCGCCAGATTCGCGATTCCGAAGGGGAAGAAGGCTGGGTCTATCATTCCCTTCTTTCCGGGCGACGCACAGCCCTGATCAGCCCCTGGCAGACTGCAGGCACCTTAGTGGACCTGCTCAGAAACCCGACCGAAGATGCGCCGGTGGCGGCCAAGGCGCAGGTTGGTGTGCAGGTGGATATCACAGAGTGTGAAAGAGGCTGGTGTGAAGTCGCCGTGCAGAGCTATAGCGGCTGGCTGAAGGCAAATCTCCTGTGGGGTGTCTATCCGAATGAAGAGATCAACTGAAGTCTCTCACGGGCGTCCATCGCGATCCTGTGGCATCTGCGCGTGACTAGGTGTCTGTCAGTGGATCGCCCGAAGGCATGCCGGCTTCCGGCCCGACTTCTTTCCAGTTAAACAAAAGGCGCTCACCGATTGCTCGGGAGCGCCTTTTTATTTCATTCAAGAAGGGAAAGCCTTAGTCGGCTTTCTTTTCTTCCTGTTTGATTTCTTCGCCGGTTTCCTGATCAACCACTTTCATGGACAGGCGAACCTTGCCGCGATCATCAAAGCCGAGCAGCTTGACGAAGACGCTATCGCCTTCTTTCACAACGTCGGTCACCTTGTTGGTGCGCTGTGGGGTCAGCTGGGAGATATGAACCAGACCATCGCGTGCGCCGAAGAAGTTCACAAAAGCACCAAAGTCAACGGTTTTGACAACCTTGCCTTTGTAGATAACGCCAACTTCAGGTTCAGCTGCAATGGAGTTGATCCAGTTGATCGCTGCGGTGATGGCTGCGCCGTCAGAAGAAGCAACCTTGATGGTGCCGTCGTCGCTGATGTCGACTTTGGCGCCGGTTTTTTCGACGATCTCACGGATGACCTTACCGCCAGAACCGATAACTTCACGGATCTTGTCGACAGGGATCTTCAGGGTTTCGATGCGTGGTGCGAATTCGCCAACTTCAGCGCGTGCTTCGCCCAGAGCCTTGCTCATTTCGCCCAGAATGTGCAGACGACCACCTTTGGCCTGTTCCAGAGCAACCTTCATGATCTCTTCGGTGATACCGTCGATCTTGATGTCCATCTGCAGGGAGGTGATGCCTTCCGACGTACCGGCAACCTTGAAGTCCATGTCGCCGAGGTGATCTTCGTCACCAAGGATGTCGGAGAGAACGGCAAACTCGTCGCCTTCCTTGATCAGGCCCATTGCGATACCGGCAACAGGAGCCTTCAGAGGAACACCAGCATCCATCAGCGCCAGAGAGGTGCCGCAAACGGTAGCCATGGAAGAGGAACCGTTGGATTCGGTGATGTCGGAAACAACACGCAGGGTGTATGGGAATTCATGATGGGCAGGCAACATAGGATGCACAGCGCGCCATGCCAGCTTGCCATGACCGATTTCACGACGGCCCGGAGACCCGATGCGGCCAGCTTCACCAACAGAGAACGGAGGGAAGTTGTAATGCAGCAGGAAGGTTTCCTTGTAGGTGCCAGCCAGAGAATCGACGAACTGTTCGTCGTCGCCGGTACCAAGGGTCGCAACCACCAGAGCCTGGGTTTCACCACGGGTGAACAGCGCAGAACCATGGGTACGAGGCAGCTTGCCAACTTCGGAAACGATCGGGCGAACGGTCTTCAGATCGCGACCATCGATACGGCCACCGGTCTTGATGATCTGGCCACGAACGATCTTGGCTTCAGCCTTTTTGAACAGATCGCCAACGACAACAGCATCAGCTGCATTTTCGTCTTCCGGATTGCAAAGGGTTGCCATGACCTTTTCTTTTGCCGCATCAACAGCAGCATAGCGTTCGGTCTTGGCAGCAATCTTGAAAGCAGCCTGAAGGTCTTCACCAGCGATGTCTTCAACCTTGGCAGCCAGCTCGGAATAATCCGGCATGGAGAATTCGCGAGGCTCTTTGGCAGCTTTTTCAGCAAGGCGGATGATGGCGTCGATAACCGGCTGGAAGCCTGCATGACCGAACATCACGGCCTTCAGCATGGTTTCCTCAGACAGGTTCTGAGCTTCGGATTCAACCATCAGAACGGCATCGTTGGTACCGGCAACAACCAGATCCAGCTTGGAATCTTCCATCGAGTCGATGGCCGGGTTGAGAACGAATTCGTCATTGATGAGACCAACGCGGGCACCGCCGATCGGGCCCATGAAAGGAACACCGGAAAGGGTCAGCGCTGCGGAAGCGGCAACCATGGCCAGAATGTCCGGGTCATTGACCATGTCATGGCTGACAACGGTGATGATGACCTGGGTCTCGCATTTGTAACCATCAACGAACAGCGGACGGATCGGACGGTCGATCAGACGAGAGGTGAGGGTTTCTTTTTCGCTTGGACGGCCTTCACGTTTGAAGTAGCCACCCGGAATTTTACCGGCAGCGTAGGTCTTTTCCTGATAATTGACGGTAAGCGGGAAGAAGTCGAGGCCCGGCTTAGGCTGTTTTGCAGACACAACGGTCGCAAGAACAGAGGTTTCGCCAAGGGAAGCCAGAACTGCGCCGTCAGCCTGACGCGCAATTTGACCGGTTTCCAGAACGAGCTTCTGCCCGCCCCAATCGATTTCTTCACGTTGAATATCGAACATTCAAATGTCCTTTCCTGTATGCCCGGCATATCGGATATATGGGGCATCGATCTAACTCTATTTTGATCACGGGCAAGACAACGAGCGGCTTCAGCACTTGTGGCGCTTGGGCAAAGCGGCTGGCAATCCTGCCTGTGAACGATGGTGAATCAGAAAATCCGATTGCACCAATTTTTAAACCACTCCGGCAGGGTTATGCCAGAGCAACGGGAGGGTTTCCCTTTGGCATTTCGTTTATCGCTCAAGCGCACAACGAAAATGCGTACGATCTGGAAATAACGTCAATCCTTTGAAAAGTAGCATTATCGAAAGGATTGCGGATCGTACAATTTGAAAACGCGGCGACCGGCAGGCCACCGCGTTTATCAGAGAATTAACGACGCAGTCCGAGGCGTTCGATCAGCGACTGGTAACGTGCCACGTCTTTGGCTTTGACATAGTCAAGCAGCTTACGACGCTGGGAAACCAGTTTCAGAAGGCCACGACGGGAGTGGTTGTCTTTCTTGTGAGACTTGAAGTGCTCGGTCAAGTTGACGATCCGCTCGGTAAGAACAGCGACCTGTACCTCTGGGGAACCGGTATCGCCATCTTTGGTGGCATATTCCTTGATCAGCTCTTGCTTGCGTTCAGCAGTAATCGACATCGGTTTCTCCTTTAGTTTTTTGGCTCGGCATCGCTTGAAAAGACAGGCGGATGCTCAGGCAGATTGAAAACGCGCCTAGGCCAGAGTTCTCCTTCGATCACTTCACAAATAGCCACCAGCAATCCCGCATTCATGGCCGCGACGTGACCGTCGATCGGAGCCTCCTGTCCACGCAGCAAAACCGATTGTCCTCGGCGTAATCTTGCTGCGGCATTCCTGTTTATGGCCAGAGCCGGGATGTCGTCCAGCGCGGTCTCAACAGGAAGCAAGGCAGAGGCGAGCCCGGGCTCGCCGGGCGCACTATGGCTCAACTGTTCCAGATCGTCCAGCGAAATAAGCATTTCTTCGGTAAATGGACCTGAAATGAGCCGACGCAGGGCCACAACATGACCACGCGTTCCAAGATGTCGCCCAATATCCCGTGCCAGAGACCTGACATAGGTGCCCTTGGAACATTCGGCGACAAAAACAGCGGTATCCTCGTCCGGTGCTTCGAGGAGTTCGAGATGATGAATGGTAACCGGGCGGGCGGCGAGTTTGACCTCTTCGCCATCGCGTGCCAGATCATAGGCGCGTTCACCATTCACCTTGATGGCGGAAAAGGCAGGAGGAACCTGCATGATCTCGCCGGAAAAATGCTCAAGGGCAGTTTCGATTTCCTCTTCGGTCGGGCGATGGGCCGAGCTGTCGATCAACTCGCCTTCCGCGTCGTCCGTCGAGGTCTCTTCACCCCAGCGCACCGTGAATTCATATTCCTTGTAGCCGTCCATGACGAAGGAAACCGTCTTGGTGCCTTCGCCAATGGCGATTGGAAGGCAGCCGGAGGCCAAAGGGTCAAGGGTACCGGCATGACCGGCCTTCTTGACATTGAAGATGCGCTTGATGGCGCCGACAGCCTGGGTCGAGGTCATGTTGAGCGGCTTGTCCAGAGCGATCCATCCATGCACATCGGTCCGGCGCTTGGCGCGGAATTGCTGCTTCTTTTTCTTCTTCGGTTTCGGGGCTTCGCTTGTCTGTTCTTCAGATGCGGAGCCCGCCTGCTGCATATCTTCGCTCATCTCGGCTCCTACTTCTCGTCAGTGTCGTCTTCAGATGCATCGTCTTCGTGATGCAGATCTCTCTGAACAAGGGGCGAATCGAGCAGCGCATCAATGCGTGAAGCCTCATCGAAGGTTTCGTCATAGCGAAAGCGCAAGTCGGGGGTGTGCTTGAGCGTCAGGTCGCGACCCAGACGGCCGCGCAGATATTTCTTGTGGCCATTGAGTGCATCCACGATGGCTTTTTCTTCGCCCGGCGCACCAAGCGGCATGACAAAGGCGGTTGCCAAAGTCAGATCCGGGCTCATGCGCACTTCTGGAATGGAAATCACGAACTGCTCCAGAAACGGATCAATGATCTCGCCTCTGGTGAGGCACTCAGATAAGGATTTTCGAACCAGTTCGCCTACGCGCAACTGGCGCTGAGACGGCATGCCGCCGCCTTTGCGAGAACTTCGTCCCATGAGATGTCCTAATTGTTGGAGGCTGTGGGCGGGATTGGACCGGCCAAGCCTGAAATAACGTCAGCCATGTGGCTTCATGCGTTACGTATATTAAAAACGGCAAAGGTCAAGGGAAAACCCTCGACCTTTGCCCGATTGCGTTAACAAATGAACCTTAGAGCGTCCGGGCGATCTCTTCCACACGGAAGCATTCGATCTGATCGCCAGCGCGCAGGTCCTGATAGCCTTCGAAGGCCATACCGCATTCCTGTCCTACATGCACTTCCTTGACTTCGTCCTTGAAGCGCTTGAGGGTCGACAGCTTGCCAGTATGGATCACAACATCGTCACGCAGCAGTCGCACGCCTGTACCACGTTCCACGACACCTTCGGTGACGCGGCAGCCAGCAACCTTGCCGACCTTGGTGATGTTGAACACTTCCAGAATTTCAGCATAACCGATGAAGGTTTCGCGAACTTCTGGGCTGAGCATACCGGACATCGCCGCTTTCACATCATCGGTCAAATCGTAGATGATGTTATAGTAGCGGATTTCGACGCCTTTCTGCTCGGCAGCCTGCTTGGCCTGTACGTTTGCACGCACGTTGAAGGCGATGATTGGAGCACCGGATGCGGCCGCAAGGGTCACGTCGGATTCGGTCACACCACCAACACCGGAATGCAGGATCTGTGCGGAAACCTCTTCGTTGCCGATGCCGTCCAGTGCGCCGATAATGGCTTCCACAGAGCCTTTCACGTCGCCCTTGATGACAAGCGGGAAGGACTGGCTGTCGCCGCTTTCCTTCAGGTTGCTCAACATTTGTTCCAGAGACCCTCGGTTGGCCTTGGCTGCGGCAAGATCCTTGTTCTTGCGTATGCGATATTCTGTAATTTCGCGCGCGCGCCCTTCGGTCTCAACAACAGCGAACTGGTCACCAGCGTCAGGTGCGGCATCAAAGCCCAGAATCTCGACCGGTTTGGACGGCTCTGCCTCTTCAACCTTTTTGCCTTGATCGTCGATC
Organism: uncultured Cohaesibacter sp.; assembly: GCF_963682185.1. Taxonomy (NCBI): domain Bacteria; kingdom Pseudomonadati; phylum Pseudomonadota; class Alphaproteobacteria; order Hyphomicrobiales; family Cohaesibacteraceae; genus Cohaesibacter; species uncultured Cohaesibacter sp. The sequence goes on from NZ_OY821667.1 coordinate 2,662,556, forward strand.
AAAGCGCGAACTTTACCCCACTGTTCACCGGCAACAACGATGTCACCGACCTTGAGGGTACCATTCTGCACCAGAACCGTTGCCACTGGGCCGCGGCCTTTGTCAAGCTTGGCTTCAACCACGATCCCGTCGGCTTCCCTTTCCGGGTTGGCCTTGAGTTCAAGCAGTTCGGACTGCATGAGGATGGCATCAAGAAGATCTTCCAGATGCAGCTTTTCCTTGGCCGAAACTTCAACTTCGAGAACGTCACCACCCATGCTTTCAACAAACACACCATGCTGAAGCAACTCGTTGCGAACGCGGGTCGGATCTGCTGCAGGCAGATCGATCTTGTTCACGGCCACGATAATTGGCACATCAGCGGCCTTGGCGTGGTTGATCGCTTCAATGGTTTGCGGCATGACGCCATCGTCTGCGGCAACCACAAGAATGACGATATCGGTCGACTGGGCACCACGTGCACGCATTTCGGTAAAGGCGGCGTGACCCGGCGTATCGATAAAGGTGATCTTCTGATCATTCTGCGTAACCTGATAGGCACCGATATGCTGAGTGATGCCGCCAGCTTCGCCGCGCACCACATTGGCATGACGAATGGCATCAAGCAGCGAGGTCTTGCCGTGGTCGACGTGACCCATGATGGTCACGACAGGCGGACGGGATACCATTTCATCTTCAGCGTCTTTCTTGTCGAACAGACCTTCCTCAACGTCAGATGCGGCAACACGTTTTACCGTATGGCCCAATTCTTCGGCCACCAGCTGTGCGGTGTCAGCATCCAATACATCGACGGTTTTGACCATCATGCCCTGTTTCATCAGGATCTTGATGACGTCGACGGCGCGTTCGGTCATACGCTGGGCCAGTTCCTGCACCGTGATGGTTTCAGGAATGATCACTTCGCGGAAAACCTTTTCACGCGGAACATCATGCTGGGCACCTTTTTGCTTCTGACGACGACGACGCATGGAGGCGAGTGAACGCTCGCGTTGCTCGTCGGCATTGAGCGCGTTGGTCAGCGTCAGTTTGCCGCGGCGACGCTGTCCATCGGAGCGCGGTTTGGCTGGCGTGGCTGCCCGGGCATTGTCATCTGGACGTGGCTTCTTGGGCACAGGTTTAAGGGTTTTGGCACCCGGCTTGGCTTCAACCGAAGCATCCGGAGCAACAAAGCCTTCTCCAGCTGAGGCGCGTGCACCACCGCGTTGCGGACGGTTGATCTTGGCGCCTGGACGGGCTCCGGAGCGATCATCGTCACTGTCGCGGCGGGGGCCACGTGGCTTGGCGGGACGTTTATCTGCGCCTGGTTTGGCATCGCGTGCCGGGCGGTCACCTTGCGGACGATCCCCTCTTGGTGCGCGATCGGCCGGTTTGCCAGTGCGTTCCTTGGAGCGAGGCTGAGCATCACCCTTGGCTTCGGCAGGTGCCTTGGCTGGCTTGGTCTCAACTTTTGCCGCCTCAGCAGCTTCGCGAGCCTTACGCTCATCTTCAGCCTTCTTCGCTTCAGCCTCTTCTTTGGCCTTCTGCACTGCAGCGGCCTCTTCTTCGGCTTTGCGTTTGGCTTCTTCTTCAGCTTTGCGTGCAGCTTCAACCTTGCGCTTGGCTTCTTCTTCCTTCTTACGCTGCTCCATTTCGCGCGCGCGAACTTTCGCCGCTTCAAGCGCCTGGAGGCGTTTCGCATTTTCCGAAGACGTCAGATTGCGCTGACCGGTTGCATTGTTGCCACCGTTGCCCTGATGGTTGTTGTTGCCGTTGCGATTGCGCTGGCGCTGGCCGCGACCACCTGAGCCCTTGCCCTGGTTGGCGCCATTGCCACCGCCTGAGCGGTTATCCGAGCCGCGATTTTGCGACTGACCGGAAGCGGCCGCAGGCTTATCTGCAGATTTGGGTGCAGCTTCATTGGCCGCTGGTTTGCCACCAGTCGTCTGCTTTGCTTCACCTGGTGCCGTGAACCGCCGCTTTCGTTTTTCAACAACAACGGCCTTCGATCGGCCATGAGAAAAACTCTGGCGTACGGTGCCTTGCCCCACATTTTTGCCCAGAGATAATGTCTTTTTCTCTGACGGGCTATTGTTGTCGCTGCTGTTTTCGTTGCTCATTTCTCGGTCAATACCCTTCACTGCCTCCCTCAGGAGGCCTGTCCAGCGGTTCGGTCGTCCGGGCCGCTGTTAGAATCCGGTTCGCTTGGTTGCAAGTAGGTTTCCAGCACCGCAACCTGTTTGATGAAGCTCTTGCTCGCCGAACCGGCGATCAAGGCAGCATGTACCACATTTCCGTACCCAAGCGCGTTGCTTAACGCCTCAGCGCTGAATCTGCGAACAATGGGCAGTTCACAGTCGCTGCCATAATGGCGCCGTACGGCTTGGGACAGTTTCTTCTGTCCGTCTTCTGCAGCATCTGCCGCATGTATTAGTCCAATTGCACCCCTTTGTGCAATGGACGTTTCTACCTTTGCAAAGCCGGTCACGATCTGGCCGGCTTTTCGCGTCATGGAAAGAGACGATAGACACCCCTTTTCCATCAGCTCTGCGACAAGCTCGGCCAAGCCGTCGCATGGTTGCACTTTCTGTTTGAAACCGCGCGCAAACAGTCCTTTGTCTGCGGCCTGCTTCACCAGAGAATGCTTTGCCGTCACCCAGACACCGCGTCCGGGTAACCGCATTTTCAAGTCTGGAACAACGCTGAAATCAGGAGCCAGCACAAACCGTATCATTTGGTTCTTGGGAAGATTTTCCCGTGTTACCAGACATTGTCTTGTTGTCTGTTCGCTCTTTTGCGGCACGGTTTATCCTCTCAAGGCCGTTTTTGTCAAATCTTGTCGCAAACCGAGACTATTCGGGCGACAGCTCAGACCGGTTTCACGCCTCTTCTTCTTCCTCAGCGGTTGCTTCCTCTTCTTTTTCTTCAGACGGCTGATCGTCTGCGATGGCGCCAGTGGCATCATCGTCCAGTTCAAGATCGCCCAATTCGTCTGCTTCCATCTGCTCATATTCGGCAGCTTCTTCTTCGCTTAGCAGTTCGGAAGGATCAATCCATCCGGCCGCAACACGGGTCAGCATGACGATGTCTTCAGCTTCCTGACGCGAAATATCAAAATCGGACAGGGTACCCTTGAAGCGCTTCACTTCACCATTATGACGCTCGGTCCAGCCGACCAGATCATCAGTGGCGCAACCGGCAAGATCTTCAATGGTTTTGATGTCGTCGCGACCAAGCGCAACCAGCATCGGCAGGGTGAGACCCGAAATTTCAAGAAGATCGTCGGAAACACCCAGCGCGAGGCGCTCTTCATTCTGTTTTTCCGCTTCGGCTTCCAGATATTCGCTTGCGCGTCTCTGGATTTCCTGTGCGGTTTCTTCATCGAAGCCCTCGATGTCGGAGACTTCGCTTGCGTCTACATAGGCCACTTCTTCAATAGAGGTGAAGCCTTCGGAAGCCAGAAGCTGGGCCACAATGTCATCAACGTCAAGTGCCTGCATGAAGAGCTGGGCGCGTTCGTTGAATTCTTTCTGACGACGCTCGGATTCTTCTTCCTCAGTCATGATGTCGATGTCCCAACCGGTCAGCTGGGAAGCAAGACGGACGTTCTGACCGCGACGGCCAATGGCAAGCGAGAGCTGGTCATTGGGAACAACAACTTCGATCCGCTCACTGTCTTCGTCAAGGACAACCTTGGCCACTTCGGCCGGCTGCAGCGCATTGACGATAAAGGTCGCAGGATCTTCTGACCATGGAATGATATCGATCTTTTCACCCTGCAGCTCATTGACAACGGCCTGAACGCGGGAACCGCGCATACCGACGCAGGCGCCGACCGGATCAATGGAACTATCACTGGAAACCACAGCGATCTTGGCGCGGGAGCCGGGATCACGTGCCACAGACTTGATGGTGATAATGCCATCATAGATCTCAGGCACTTCCTGTGCAAACAACTTGGCCATGAACTGTGGATGCGTTCTGGACAAAAAGATCTGCGGGCCACGCTGTTCACGGCGTACATCATAGATGATAGCGCGAATGCGGTCGCCCGGACGGAAGGCTTCGCGTGCGATCAATTCATCGCGACGGACAATGGCTTCGCTACCGGAAAGATCAAGGGTGACGTTGCCATATTCAACACGTTTGACCTGACCATTGACGATTTCAAACTGGCGGTCCTTGAATTCTTCATACTGGTGATCACGTTCGGCTTCGCGCACTTTCTGCACGATGACCTGCTTGGCGGACTGGGCAGAAATACGTCCAAATTCCAGCGGCGGCAGTTGATCGGAGACGATATCACCGATCTGAGCGTCTGGATTTTTGTCCTTGGCGTCAACCAAGGCAATCTGGGTTGCGTAATCTTCGACCTCGTCAACCACTTCCATCAACCGCTCGAGCCGGGTTTCACCGGTGCGTGGGTTGATCGTCGCCTTGATTTCTGTCTCTTGACCATAACGGGAGCGCGCAGCTTTCTGGATTGCGTCCTCCATGGCCCCGATCACGATCATGCGATCAATCGATTTTTCGCGCGCCACAGCATCTGCGATCTGCAAAAGTTCAAGACGGTTTGCACTGATTGCCATCGTCAGTGTCTCCTATTCTTCCCTGTCAGCGTCAGTGTCTTCTTCCACTTCTGCCGGTTCTGCGGGCTGAGCTTTCAGCGCCAGCTCCATGAGTTTATCAGTCATTACAAGCTTCGCATCTGCCAGATCTGAAAGCGGCAGACGGACATTGGGGTCGCTATCCTGCGGTGCGTCGGGCAAAACCAGCTTGAGCTCTTCCCCGTCGACGCCGTCTAGAATGCCTCTGAACCGGCGACGTCCATCCATAGGAACGGACAGCTCGATCTTGGCGTCATGCCCGCTCCAGGCCACCAGATCGCGCACCCGCACCAGCGGACGATCCACTCCCGGAGAGGAAACTTCAAGATAGTATTCGCTGTCAATCGGATCTTCGACATCCAGCACAGGCGAAAGGGCGCGGGATACAGCCTCGCAGCCATCAATCGTCATCGTGCCATCGGGGGCTTCGGCCATGATCTGAACGGTACAGCCATGCTGGCCGGTGATTCTCACGCGCACCAGATCGTAGCCCAGATCAACAATCACCGGCTCAACGATGCTGGCGATGCGTGCTTCCAGCCCTTTTTCGCCCGTGAGGCGCGGCTCTGTGCCTGCTTTTACTTGACTGCTCTCAACCATAGGGAAAGCCTGTCTCCATTTCTCTTCGTCCATGCAGGCGACGGATGTCACGTGCGAAAGGCGTTTGAACTCAAGGCAACTGCTTTCCGTTATGCGTCTTGTCCCTTGGGGCTTGCCTGTTTCCAAAGCGTGGAAGCGGGCCAGCATATCGGATATTGGTCACCTAATTTACCAGACCCGGCTGCAGAAGGGGAGGCCACCTAACAAAAAAGAGCGGGTCCTTGTCGCGGCCCACTCTAAACAGCTTGTCTAGATTTTGAGAGCTACATACACCAGAAAGAGCGTAAAAAGCAAGGGTTTTTACGATCAGCTGCGACATTTCTCTGCTATTTACGACGAAATGTCAGATATTGCGGCTTTCTTCCCTCGCGAAACGCTTTGGCTTCATAGCGGGTGCGCTCCCAATCCGGCCATGCGATCAACCGGTCTTCAGGAGCGTTGCATTCCTCGCTCAGTGCTGCGCAGCCATCCACATGCTCTAGCGTCCATTCCACATAATCTTCTATGTCCGAGGCAAAACGGAAAATGCCACCCGGTTTCAACACGCGTGCGATGCGGTCAAGATTCTGGCTGGAGACAAACCGGCGTTTCCAATGGCGCTTCTTATGCCATGGATCCGGATAAAGCAGAAAAATTCTGTCAAGCGACGCGTCCGGCAACCAATCCAGAATATGGGCCGCATCCTCATCATAGAGGCGGATAGTCTCGATTTGCTTCTCATCAATCGCGGCCAGCGCCTTGACGGCCCCGTTGATGAAGGGCTCGCAGCCAATCAGGCCCACAGTCGGGTTGTTTGTCGCCTGCCTGATGAGATGCTCGCCGCCGCCAAAGCCGATTTCCATCCAGACCTCATCCGGCTCATGGGCAAATTGCGTCTTGATGCTATCGATGGGGCAGGTTGGATTGAGGCTGATTTCCGGCAGCAATTCATCAATCAGCTTTTGCTGTGCGGGGCTCAGTGGCTTGCCCTTGCGCCGCCCGAAGAAACTGGTCGCGATCTGCTTTTCGATCAGGCGGGATTGGGAGGGGCGGAATTTGGGCTTTTCAGAAGACAAGGGGCTCATGGACTCAGAACTGAATGCGGTATGTTGGGGCCTAAAGGCGAAAAGGGCTTCTTGCGCATAATAACAGTTTGGCCTGCTCGGACCAAACTGCGTTTCTATGATCGCAGGTGTCGGGGCAGGCCAAAACAAGGTCAATCTTGTTTCATGCGAAAGGTACGACTTCTTTAGCCGATTGCTTTATGCAAGGCGTCGACAATATCGGTCTTTTCCCAAGAAAAACCACCGTCAGCGTCCGGTTCACGGCCAAAATGGCCATAGGCAGCGGTGCGCTCATAGATTGGTTTGTTGAGGCCCAGATGGGTGCGGATGCCGCGCGGAGTTAGCGGCACAATGTCCCAAAGGGCCTTTTCGATGACGGAATCTTTCACCGAGCCGGTCCCATAGGTATCTACATAGAGCGAAAGAGGCTCTGATACACCGATGGCATAGGCCAACTGGATCGAGCATTTGTCGGCATAACCAGCTGCAACCACATTCTTTGCCAGATAGCGGGAAACATAAGCTGCAGAGCGGTCTACTTTGGTGGGGTCTTTGCCCGAGAAGGCACCACCACCATGGGGCGCAGCGCCACCATAGGTGTCAACGATGATCTTGCGGCCTGTGAGGCCTGCATCCCCATCAGGGCCACCAATGACGAACTTACCGGTCGGGTTCACATGCCAGATGGTCTTGTCGGTCAACCAGCCTTCGGGCAGGGCTGCCGTGATATAGGGCGTTACGATTTCGCGGATATCGGCAGAGGTGAGACTGCCGTCAAAATGCTGCGTGGAAAGCACCAGAGAGGCCACTTCAACCGGCTTGCCATCGACATAGCGCAGTGTGAGCTGGCTTTTCGCATCCGGCCCTAGGCGGGTTTCTGTGCCAGCATGGCGGGCTTCGGCGATCAGACGCAGGATCTTGTGGGCATAGAGAATCGGGGCGGGCATCAATTCAGGCGTTTCATTGACGGCATAGCCGAACATGATGCCCTGATCGCCAGCGCCTTCATCTTTGCCATCGGCTTCATCAACGCCCTGAGCGATGTCGGCTGACTGCTCATGCACATAGATATCGATATCGGCCTTTTCCCAATGGAAACCGTCTTGCTCATAGCCGATCTCTTTGATCACCTGACGAGCGGCCTTTTCCATGATGTGGCTATCGACTTCAGCAGGTCCCCTGACCTCGCCAGCGAGGACAACCTTATTGGTTGTGGCCATTGTCTCCACCGCGCACCGCGCGTGTGGATCAGCCTTCATAAAGGCGTCGACAATTGCGTCGGAGATACGGTCACAGATCTTGTCCGGATGTCCTTCGGATACGGACTCACTGGTAAACAGATATTCTTTGCGGGCCATGGGAATGTCTTTTTCTGTGATATAAAGGGTTCTGCATGTCGTTATCACATTGAGAAACCTGACGCAATCCAAAGCGAAATTGCCGGTTACTAAATCCTGCATTCTCGCATGAGAAATCATTGAAAGAATGTCCGAAACAAAATTGTGAAAGTTATATGCATGAAATGCTGAACTGAGCCCCAACGGCTTAGAGATCGTGCGTTTGGGGGTGTTTGGAAGAATCGCCAAGCTGAATGGGCGAGATAAGCAGGAAACTTTTATAAATGCAATCTGTGGGTGAGTAACAAATATGGTAAGAATAAAAGCCGAAGGGCCCGGATATGGGTAAAAATCAAAAGGAATGTGAAGCCGTCATGCGTTTGTGTGATAGAGCCAATCTTGAAATGAAAAGGCGGCCAGGAACCAGGTTCCCAGCCGCCTTTTTGCAAGAAAGCAGGTATGCTGCACATGGCGCAGCAAACCGCAATTAGCTTTCCGCACCCTCTCCGGCGATCTCACGCACCAGTTCAACGATCTTGCGCCGCACTTTCTGGTCTTTGATCTGTACGAAGGAGCGGTTTAACTGCAGGCCTTCTGAAGAGGACAGGAAGTCGATGACAAAATTCTCCGACTTGGATTCGGCGAGGCCCTGAGCTTCTTGGGGGGTACCTGGGGCATCTTCAAAGAAAAAGGAAACCGGAACTTCCAGAACGGTTGCGATATGCTGCAACCGGCTGGCACCAATCCGGTTGGTACCTTTTTCGTATTTCTGAATCTGCTGGAATGTAATGCCCAGATGCTCTCCAAGTTTTTCTTGGCTCATAGAAAGCATCATGCGACGAAGTCGGACACGACTTCCAACATAGACATCAATTGGATTCGGTGCTTTTTTACTGGCCATTTGGCTCTCTTTTTTGTTTGACGTGTTGTTCTGTGTGACAAATTTTATGCACGTCTATCTGGTTATTTTGCAGGTTCCGCTGCCTGCGTTTTTCCCGTAAACCGTTTGCGCCTTTAGCTATAGAAAACGGGATTCTACAATAGTGCCGTGTATTAACGCTATATGTCAATTATTACAATTAGTGGATTTTGAATTTTCTCGTTTTGATTAATACAAGGCAACCAGTCAGCAACCATAAGAAAAAAAACAGCCAATCACCGAAGCGGGCATAGAGAGTTGAGGGCAGTCTTGCTGGAACGATTCCCTGTACAAGTCCATCGGTGCCAAGATCCTGTTTTGCCACCAATCTGCCATACGGATCGATCATTGCCGAAACGCCTGTATTCGCGGAACGAATGACCGGCAAACCGGTTTCGACTGCGCGCATCTGAGCCAGATGCAGATGCTGCAACGGGCCTGCTGTTAGACCAAACCAAGCATCATTGGTGACATTCACGATCATATTGGCGCCCGCAGGATAGGAAAGAATTTCTCGTGGAAACGCGATTTCATAGCAAATCAGGGGTAGAATTTTTCCGATATGAACATCACCAAGCAGTTTTCTTTTCTTACCCGAGGAAAAACCGGAAAGTTGCATGGCTAGCTGCTTAAGTCCGATGGCACGCAACCAACGCTCTTTGGGTAAATATTCACCAAACGGGACAAGATGAATCTTGTCGTAGGAGGCCATGATGGTTCCGTCACCGGAGAGTTGGTAGATGGAATTATAAACGTGTTCGCGATCGGTAAAATCGACTTCTCTTCTGAGGGCGCCGGTCAATAATGTCGCCTTGTCCGGTAGGGCGTCCGCAATCGCCGCCAACCCGGCAGGTTGTTCGATCAGATAGAAAGGAATGGCTGTTTCTGGCCAGACAAAAAGGTCGACTTTTTCAACAGGATACCCTTCACTATCCAAAGTTGTTAAGGCGAGAAGGCGATTGAAAATCCAAGATCGATTCTCCAGTTTCCATTTTTCCTGTTGCAGAATATTTGGTTGGATGATGCGTACGGTAACAGGAGCGTCCGGCTGGGGAAGGGGCTGAGCCAATCGATAGAAGCCGAATGCCCCTTGGCCTACAAACAAAAGCACGGCTATAGCGGCCAGCCCGTAGCCGGTTCTACGTGAAGAGGCTTCGGTGAAGAGAAAAACTGGCAGAGCAAAGATGATGGGGGCAATCAACCCCATAGCCTGAGGACCAATGAGCGACAGGGCCTGCATCATGACTGTCGTGGATGTCAGCGCCTGTCCAATGCCACCCCATGGCAGACCGGTGAAAATCGTGCCGCGTAGCCATTCAAGCGCTGCCCAGGCAAGAGCCAACCAGATGACCCGCATGGGGGATGATGACCAAAGCGGGGCAACAAGGCCGCAGGCGGCAGCCCAGAAGAGAGCCAGCCCGGCAGCAAAGAAAAACAGGGCAAAGGGCATCAGGACTGCAAATTTGTCCGCTTCCACGAGGAAAGCCGCGCCAATCCAATAGAAGGTGCAAAGAAAGAAGCCCAGCCCGAAGACCCAGCCCACAAGGGCCATGGAGCGAACGGCCTTTTTGGGATCTTTGCCCAGAGAGGCAGAATCCAGCAGCCAGATAAAGACAGGAACACAGAGCCAGAGCAGCGGAAACCAGCTCACCGGCGCTTGCCCCAGGCTCGCTAGACATCCTGCAAGAAAAGCGACAAGCAGGCGCCGCCAACCATCAAGCAAAACAAGATTTGAGATGAGAAACGCCATGAAAATAGGCCGTTTGACAAGAATCACAAAATAGTTGGACAATTGGTATAGGAGTTAGAGGCCTCATTAAAGCAATAATATGTCTACCGGCGGGAAAATCGGAAAGAGTGCGCCCCAAAGGCCAAATGATATGGACTGGATTTCAGGCGCACATGGAAGGATTTTTGATTAATTTGAGGGCCTTGGCCTTTTCAGCCTTGTCTTCCAGAGCTGGCTGCGACATCTCGAATCCCGGCTCGGCAGCCAGATCGCGCGGACGCCCCAAATAATAGCCTTGGGCTTCCTGACAGCCTGCCACGCGCAGCATATCGAGCGTTTCCTTGTCTTCAATGCCTTCGGCCAGGACTTCGATATCAAGGCTGCGACCGATGCCGATCATGGCTGAAATGATGGCCATGTTGCCGTGACTATTGGTCAAATCGCGCACGAAGGAGCGGTCGATCTTTATCTTGTCAATCGGGAAGGAAGACAGATAACTCAAGGAAGAATAGCCGGTTCCGAAATCATCCAGCGCAATGGTGATCCCCAAGGTACGCAATTGCTTGAGGGTCTCGATGGTTCGCTGGTTGCTCTGAATGAACAGGCTTTCGGTAACCTCCAGCTCCAACCTGTGGGCGGGCAGGCCGGTTTCCTTAAGAATGCTCTCGACCATGGGTACCAGATCGACCTTCTTGAACTGGATGGGAGATAGATTGACAGCAACACGCAATGGCTGGGTCCATCGAGCAGCTGTTATGCAGGCTTCTCGCAGGGCAAATTCAGAGAGTGGCAGGATGAGGCCATTGCGCTCGGCGATCTGAATGAAGGTTCCCGGGGAAATCCAGCCGCGGGAAGGATGATCCCAGCGCATAAGAGCTTCAAAGCCTGTCTGTTTGCCGCTCACAATGCTGAATTGCGGTTGGAAATGGAGCTTGAATTGGCCCTGAGCGATCGATTTGCCCATCTCTTGGGACAGCTCATGGTCCATGTGAGCGCGCACATCCTGGCGCTGTTCAAAGCGACAGATCTGGTTCCGCCCTTCCTGTTTTGCGCGCAGAAGCGCAAACTTGGCCTGTTGCAGCAACACGCTGACCCTATAGCCATGGTGGGGAAACTGGATATAGCCGCCGGAGACTGTAATCTCGATCGGGCGACCATTGAAGCGATAGGGCTGCTTGAGATAGGAATGCAAAATCTGGATACGCTGCTCGAATGTCATGCTGGTTCCCAGTTGGTCTATGACAATGGCAAATTCATTGCCGGACAAACGGGCGACCATCGCCTTGTTTTGCTGAAAATGGGAGAGGCGCTGCGCAAATTCTTGCAGCAGCAAATCTCCGTTCTCGGTGCCCAGAATGGTGTCCAGCTCTTTAAACCGGTCAATATCGACGAGAAGCAGTGCGAAGGGCGTGTTCTGATACTCTGCAGACTTCAGGCGCTGATAGACCGAAGAGAGGAAGAGCTGCCGGTTGGAAAGCCCCGTCAGATTGTCGCGAGATTTAATCTCTTCGATCATACCGCGAAGCGTTTTGCGTTTGAGCTTCTGTTTGCTGTTGAGGAATAGAAAGTAATAGCCCACCAGAAAGGTCAGCGTCAGAATGGGAAGCTGCCGTATGAAAGGACTTGAATGGTGAGATAAAACCAGCGCCAGAACCAGAAGGCCCAAAAGCACAAAGAATTTACGAGGCGCCCCTAGATCGGAGTCGATCAGTTTATATTTGGTCGACGGGTCTTGCATCAAACTGCTCATTTTAGCCAAGTTTGACCTGAACCCTAGAGTATATTCCTAAATAAAATCAGAACTTAAATGGTTAATAAAATATTCTTCAAAAAACCATCACACGGAAACTATGTCGTGCAAATAGAAAAATGGGATCGTGATATTCTTATAATAGAAAAGAGGGATTCTTATGTAAAATTGAGATGGCACAATATGACTGTTCTTCTCTCTCCCCGTTTGATCGGTGAGAAAGGGCAAATGCGCGGAAAATCTTTGCTAAAATAGAAACCCGACAGAAGTTTCAAAACCGGAGGGTGCCAGCATCAGGCAACCTCGGCGCTCGGCTTCGAGGGCCTTTGCTCTATCTTTTTTGGTTCTTCTTCAATATCTCTTGGCTCTCCGAGCAAGAAGCCCTGAGCCTGATCCACCCCGGCAAGCCGCAGAATTTCATAGGCCTGTTTGTCTTCAATGCCCTCAGCTGTAATCTGCATATTCAAGCTTTTGCCCATACCGATCACCGCAGAAATGATGGCCATCGAACTGTCGTCGGTGGCAAGATTCTGCACGAAGGACCGGTCAATCTTGATTTTGTCGAAAGGAAAGCTGGTTAGGTAGGCCAGAGATGAATAACCCGTTCCGAAATCATCCAGAGCAATGGAAATGCCGCGCCGTTGCAAAAGCAAAAGATCGGCCGACACCTCATCATTGATGTCGATAAACAGGCTTTCAGTGACCTCCAGCTCCAGCCTTTTCGGATCCAGTCCGGTTTCAAGCAAAGTTTCGGTCACCAGATCTGAAATGACGCATTGACGCATTTGGATCGGAGACAGGTTTACAGCCACCTTGAGCGGTGTTTCCCATTTACTGGCCACTTGGCAGGCCTTGCGCAGAACAAACTCCGAAATCGGAATAATCAGACCATTCTGCTCGGCAATGGGGATGAATATGTTGGGCGAAATCACTCCGCGATCTTTGTGGTCCCACCGCACAAGGGCCTCAAAGCCTGTCTGCTTGCCGGTCGCAAAGCTGAATTGCGGTTGGAAATAGAGGACAAATTCGCCCTCCTGCAAGGCCCGATCCATGTCCTGCGACAGGAAATGGTAATCCATCATTTTGGAATCGGCGACTTCGTCATAGCAACATACCTTGTTATGGCCTTCCTTCTTGGCGCGCTGAAGAGCAAAAAAGGCATTTTGGTTAAGGCCTTCGGGATCTTTGCCATCCTCAGGGAACAGGGTGGTGCCCATGGACACGGTCATGTCGACGGATTGCTTGTGGCATAGATAGGGCTTGTAGAGGGTTTCGAAGATCTCGCGGACCTTTGTTTTCAGACTGCTGCTGTTGCCATCATAAGGCACAATGAGGGCGAACTCGTCGCCACCAATACGTGCGGCATCGGCATCTGTCTCTGCCAATTGCGCAAGGCGGGTCGCAAATTGCTGCAAAAGCTGGTCAGCAGAGTTGTAACCCAGAAAGGCATTCAGCTCCTTGAAGCGGTCTATGTCCAGCAGCAGTAAAATAAAGGCCTGATCCTTATCATTCTCTACTCGATTGGCCAGATGGCGCTGAAAGGCCTCGCGATTGGCCAGCTCTGTCAATTTATCCTTGGCAACCAGAGTATCCATCGCTTCCACAGCAGCCACGCGTGAACTATTGAGCTGAATGAGGACGATGCACGAAAGCATTGAAATAAAAGCTATCGTTGCAAGCTGAATCATGGACCGGGTTTCGGGATCCTGATTATCAAACATAATGGAAACAGTTAAGGCGCAAATAAAATTTGCCACCATCAAGACGGCAAGAGCTGCTATTTCTTTGCTAAATAGTCGATCATATTTGCCAAAAAAACTGATCATAAGAGCTCCAGAGCATGAGTTGCCTGAACAATATATCAAACAAACTAATTCATGCCTAACGACAATAGTAAATGTCATTTATTCTTAGAACGGATACAGATCTGGTGATAACTATTCTTTCGTAGGAACGGAAACAAAAGTTATAAATAAATCACATAGAGCAAGGCAAAGAAAAAGAGGGCAGAGCCCTCTTTTGAATATTTGTTATTGTACGCGCCGTTAAGCTATTGGCAAATCAAGATTTGTCGAGTTTGTCAAACTTCGCGAGCGTTTCAACCGTCGGCATCGATATGCAGCTATAGCCGGAATCCACGAAGTGCACCTGACCGGTTACCTTCTTGGAAAGATCCGAGAGAAGATAGAGGGCTGCGCCGCCAACATCCTCAATGGTGCAAACATCGCGCATCGGGCTGTTGTCGCGTTGATAACTATACATCTGGCGTGCGTCAGCTATGCCGTTGCCCGCCAATGTGCGCACGGGCCCTGCGGAAATGGCATTCACGCGAATGCCTGACGGACCGAAATCGTTGGCCAGATAGCGAACAGAGGCTTCAAGACCTGCCTTGGCGACCCCCATGACGTTATAGTTCGGCATGACGCGGGTGGATCCGGCGTAGGTCAACGTGATCATTGACCCGCCATCGCTCATCAAGTCCGCTGCACGTTTGGCCGCTTCCGTGAAGGAAAAGCAGGAAATAACCATCGTACGGGAGAAATTGTCCCGCGATGTATCCGCATAGCGACCGCGTAGCTCGCTCTTGTCTGAAAAACCGATGGCATGCACGATGAAGTCGATCTTGCCCCATTTTTCTTTCAATGCCGCAAAGACAGCATTAACGGAATCGAGATCTTCCACATCGCAAGGCATGACAAAGTCGGAATTGACGGATGCTGCAAGTGGCTTCACCCGCTTGCCCAACGCGTCACCCTGATAGGTGAAAGCAAGCTCGGCACCTTGATCATGCAGCGCCTGGGAGATCCCCCAGGCAATTGAGCTGGCATTCGCGACGCCCATAATCAGGCCGCGTTTTCCTTCCATTAGACCGTTCATATGCTGGCAGCCCTTATCCGTTATAGCGCTGGAAAATCAGCGTAGCGTTGGTGCCGCCGAAGCCGAAGCTGTTGGAAAGAGCAACATCAATCGGTTTTTCGATCCGTTCACGCACGATATTCATGTCTGCAAATTCAGGATCAAGCTCGGTGATGTGAGCGGATTCACCAACGAAACCGGCCTGCATCATGAGCAGGGAGTAGATCGATTCCTGAACGCCGGCAGCTCCCAAAGAGTGACCGGTCAGTGATTTGGTCGAAGCGATGTAAGGCTGATCGCCATCAAAGACTTCACGGATTGCACCGATTTCTGCCGTGTCGCCCACGACGGTGGATGTACCATGGCAGTTGATATAGTCGACCTTGTTGTCCACGGTGGACATGGCCAGACGCATGCAGCGTTTTGCACCTTCACCACTGGGGGCAACCATGTCGTAGCCATCAGAGGTGGCACCATAGCCAACGATTTCGGCATAGATCTTGGCGCCGCGCGCCTTGGCATGCTCCAGCTCTTCAACAACCAATACGCCAGCGCCGCCAGCAATGGCAAAGCCGTCACGGCTTACGTCATAGGCGCGCGAAGCGGTTTCCGGTGTGTCGTTATATTTGGAGGTCATGGCCCCCATGGCGTCGAACAGGTTGGACATGCTCCAGTCCAGATCTTCATGGCCACCGGCAAAGATGATGTCCTGCTTGCCCATCTGGATCAGCTCGTAGGCATTGCCGATGCAATGGGCCGAGGTGGAACAGGCCGAAGAGATGGAATAGTTGACGCCGTGGATCTTGAACCAGGTTGCCAGCGTTGCAGACGCGGTCGAAGACATGGCCTTTGGAACCGCGAATGGCCCGATGCGCTTTGGAGAGCCGTTTTTGCGGGTAATGTCCGCAGCCTGCACAACGGTCTGTGTGGATGGTCCGCCAGAGCCCATGATGATGCCGGTGCGCTCGTTGGTGATATCACCTTCTTCCAGACCGGAATCTGCAATGGCCTGTTTCATGGCAACATGGTTCCATTCACCCCCTTTGGAAAGGAAGCGCTTGGCGCGGCGATCAACCAGATCGGTTGTATCAATATCCGGGGCACCCCAGACCTGACAACGGAATCCGTGGTCGGCAAAATCCTGCGAGAAGGAAATACCAGATTTAGCATCACGCAAGGATGCGGTGACGGCTTCGGCATCGTTGCCGATGGAGGAAACAATACCCAAGCCGGAAATGACTACACGTCTCATAATCGGGGCCTCACTGTAAATGTCGGGGCTCTATTTGCCAGATCATATCGCAGCGAAAGCCTTTGCCAGCGATATAACCGAATTAATCTCTTGATAGGTGTTCTTCTCAGAAGCTGCAACATCTCTCAAAGACCTTATTCTCTAAAGACCTCTGAAATGTTCAATCTCTTGTGCTCAATGAGCCGGAAAAATGGCGCGGTGAAGGTGATGCGGATTTTTCTGCCCCCTTTGCCTCCATCGTCCGGCCCAGAACGGGACCCTATTGGCGGCCAAACCGCTTAGGAGTCCTTGAAGGCTCCGACCCGCAAATCCTTTGCGACGAACACCACATTATCGTCAGCTTTGACCCAGCCATCTCCGATGCTGAGATTAAGACGGCCCTTCATCACGCGCTTGAAGTCAACGCCATATGTGACGGTTTTGATGTCTGGCGTGATCATGCCGGAGAATTTGATTTCACCAACAGAGATGGCGCGGCCTTTTCCTTCAAGGCCCAACCAGCCAAGATAGAAGCCGGTCATCTGCCAAAGGGCGTCCAGACCAAGGCAGCCTGGCATCACCGGGTCGCCAGCGAAGTGGCAATCAAAGAACCACCGCTCGGGATTGATATCATATTCCGCGCGGATCATGCCTTTGTTATGCTCACCACCTTCTTCGGAAATGTGAGTGATCCGATCCAGCATCAGCATCGGCGGCAATGGTAATTGCGGATTGCCAGGACCGAACATTTCTCCGCGGCTGCAGGTCAGAATCTCTTCATAGGTGTAGCTGGATTGGCGCTGTTCCATACGGTTTCCACTCTTATCCTTCTATGTTTCACCCGCTTGGCTGGGTGATACAGTCTATACTTGCAGAATCTGTACAATAAATCCAATTAATTGAATTTGCTTGACCGATCCTTCTTTGTGCCTACGTTGCCAAATTGAATGCAAGCTTGCTTTTGGTGCTAAGCTTATAGCCTTTTCTCTGCGCAAGCACTAGGCGTGCAAACGATTAAGTTCACATTTCAAAGCCTCTTCCAGACCAATCAGAATTGATGAGGTGCACCTTAAAACCGGGGCCTGAAACACACTTGTCATTTAGAGGGTAACGCAGCCTCTTTCAAGTCGCCTTTTGCGCGTATCCATCCAACAGGTTCTAGCATAAGCCTCTTGGGTTCCAAGCAAGCTATCCCAAATTCGAATATTCAAAAAATGAATGGAAATGTTAAAAAACCTTAGCCAATATGCTATGATAGATATGCGATTTTCCTTAGTCGCCTTGCTCAAGGGCGCAAAAAGAATTATATCATCAAAGATGCGATCTGGTTGCATGAGAGACCGCCAGCGGGAATGGAACCGCTAGGAGTGGGCTACTGAAGATCGACAGTCAGATGTAACGGATACCCAAGGACCAATGACATGACCTCACAGCTGCAAAAATTCGATAAGCGATCTGCTCGGGATATGCTTGTGGGGGCAGGCCTGCGCCCGACGCGCCAGAGGCTGTCACTTGCAGAACTTTTGTTTGCCAAAGGAGACCGGCACGTCTCGGCTGAGCGCCTGCATGAGGAAGCTGAAAAAGTCAATGTCTCCGTCTCTCTGGCAACGGTCTACAATACCTTGCATCAGTTCACTGAAGCCGGGCTTCTGCGAGAAGTGGCTGTGGAGGGGACGAAGACCTATTTCGATACGAACGTGTCCGATCACTACCATTTCTTTATGGAAGAAGAGGGCAAGGTTGTCGATATTCCCGGTGGCTTGCATGTGTCCGAGTTGCCCGAAGTGCCCGATGACATGGAAATCACCCGTGTTGATGTGGTGGTCCGCTTGCGCCAGAAGCAAGACTGAACCAGACGTTTCCTTAAAAACAAAGTCGACAGGGTTTCTTGACGCTTTAGGGCGCCAAGCATGCTTTCGTACAAGATTTTGTGCGCGCAGCCTTCGCTTCTGAGCATTTATCCATGATCAATTTGTCCTTGCGGCAGTATGCCTCAGCCATTGGCGCAGGGACAAAATGTTGAATGCGGCATCTACTCCGCTGCGGCATCATTCTTGTGCTCGAGTGGCTGCCCTTCGTCAGGGGTATCTGACGCCTTGTGCAGAGAGAAAGCGCGCTTGAATGGCTTCTTGATTGGTTTGAGGCGAATTTTCACCCGTTTGATGCGCCGCCGGTCCGCTTCAATAATCTCGAACTCGAGACCTTCCTTGACCGTGATCAGTTCGCCACGCACAGGAATGCGGCCTATCAGGGTAAAGATGAAACCGCCAAGCGTATCGACATCTTCCATGGACTCATCATCCTGAGGCAAGTCCGTCCCGATCGCTTCGATAACATCGTCCAGTTCGGCTTTTGCATCGGCAATGAACAGATTGGGACCAGCGCTGGCAATGAAGATTTCATCTTCATCATCATGCTCGTCTTCGATATCGCCAACCACAGTTTCAACAATGTCCTCAAGGGACACCAGACCATCGGTGCCGCCATATTCATCGATGACCAATGCCATCTGAGTGCGCGCGGCCCGCATGGTGGCCATCAGGTCTATCGCCTGCATGGACGGAGGCACGAACAGCACATCGCGAATGACGCCAAGATCCTTGAGTGGCCGATCCAGATTGATATTGCTCAGGGTGCGGGGCAGATTGGCAAGCGACACTTCTCCATCTGAGGCAAAATGGACGCTTGTCAGCGACCCTTCCATGGAATCAAGGGCCGGGCTTTCTGAAGGTTCTGGAATGACACACTCTTTTGTCAGAAGCGAGAGAACATCCTTGATATGAACCATGCCCACCGGATCATCGAGGGTTTCCCGATAGACAGGTAGTCGCGAATGGCCGACATCCTGATAGACGGCGAGCAAAGTGCCAAGGGAGATCTCGTCCTCGATGGCATCAATATCGGCGCGCGGAATCATGACGTCGCTGACCCGCATTTCCCTCAGTTCGAGAATATTGCGCAACATCGCTTTCTCTTCGGCAGAAAAAGTCTGATCGTTGCTGTTTTCGTCTGCGAGGGCTCCTTCCATCTGCGAACGCAGCGAAGGATTGGTCAAGCCTGACATCCAACCTTTGAGCAAACTGGTGAACCAGTTTTGTTTCGGTTGGTGTGGTTCAGCGTCGCTACTGTCGACCTGAGCGTCACTTTCTGGCCTGTCGGCCTTGGATGACGGCGAAGATAAAGAAGGGTCGGGGTCGTTCATTCTCGTTCCGGCGCAGATTGCTTGGCTGCGCTATCAATCCTGTTCCAAAATGCGGACTGCCGGGCACTTTGCCTGATCAGTCCAGACTTTCCAAAGGCACTGTGCCTTCATAAGGGTTGGGCAAATCCAACTGGGCCAGAATGGCGACTTCGACGCTTTCCATCTTGTCCGCTTCATCCGGCTCTATGTGATCATAGCCCAAGAGATGTAAAAAACCATGTAAACACAAATGTGTTAAATGATCACGGATTTCAACCCCCAATTCTTCGGATTCTCGCTCTACGGTTTCATAAGCGAAAACAATGTCGCCAAGCATCGGGCCAAAGGGGTCTGCCTCTTCATCAATGGGAAAGGACAAAACGTTGGTGGCCTTGTCCTTGCCTCTGTGATCGGCATTGAGCGTGCGAATGGCCGCATCGTCGGTAAAGACCAGAGACAGCTCGCATTCCGGCAGGAAGGCAATGCCTTCCGACCTGGTGACATAGGCAAGGCCTGCCGCAAGCGCGCGATCAATCACGGCTTCCAGATCTTCAAGGCTCTGCCAGAGATCGGATTCAATCAGCAAATCCCTATCAAGGTCTGGCAGGGAAGCAGACAATTGGCTCATTCCTCAGCCTCGTCATAGATCTCTTCGGGAGCCGCCGGATTGTAATCGGCAGCTGTCAAATGCTCCTCGACTTCGCGTTTGTGAAAACGCTCACGCCCCAAGACCTGACGCGCCTTGGCGCGTCTGCGGGCATCCTCGTCATAGGCATTGACGATGCGGGCGACCAGCTCATGACGCACCACATCCTGTGCCGTGAATTGCACACGCACGATCGAGGGAATATCCGCCAGCAGTTCCATGGCTTGCACCAGTCCGGACTGTTCGCCGCTTGGCAAGTCGATCTGGCTTGGGTCACCGGTGATGATCATCTTGGAATTTTCGCCAAGGCGCGTCAGGAACATCTTCATCTGCATGGATGTCGTGTTCTGCGCCTCGTCCAGAATGACCACCGCATTGGAAAGCGTCCGCCCGCGCATGAAGGCAAGCGGAGCGATTTCGATGATCTTGGCTTCGATTTCCCGTTCGACCTTGTCCGCAGGCATCATGTCATAAAGCGCATCATAAAGCGGACGCAGATAAGGATCGACCTTTTCCTTCATGTCACCGGGCAGGAAGCCCAGACGCTCGCCTGCTTCCACGGCCGGACGGGAAAGAATGATACGCTCCACCACGCCGCGCTCCAGAAGAGCCGCCGCATAGGCAACGGCCAGATAGGTCTTGCCAGTGCCTGCCGGGCCGGTGCCGAAAATGAGGTCAGCCCGATCCATTGCGCGGATATAGGCATCTTGCGTTGCAGTGCGGGCTGTCAGTTTTTTCTTGCGCGTTGCAATCTGGGCAAAATTGATCTTGCCTGCGCTTTCATGGCTCTCTGGCATCACGTCTGGCAGGACCAGCTGTTCGTCGGAGGCCTGCGCCATGCGAATGGCCCCGTCAACGTCGGCTTGCTCGATCACTTCCCCTTCCTGAAGACGAAAATAGAGCGAATCCAGCGCTCGTTTGGCATCATCGCACAGATCTCCGGGCCCTTTGATCGTCACCCGGTTGCCGCGTGCAATCGCCTCGACGCCGAGTTTCTGTTCGATGCGGGCCAGATTCTGGTCATATTCACCAAACAGATCGGCAGCCAGACGATTGTCATCATAGGAAAGAACTATATGGCCCATATCTGACGCTGCAGTCGTTGCCTGGCTCGCAGCAGGATCCCAGCTCTTCTTGAAACCCGAATGCTTCTGAGGCTTGCTCCGGCTTTCTTTGCGGTTTTTGCTTTTATCGCGATACTGATCGCTCAAACGCTTATCCCTTCAAACAACTTGAAATTCGGCGGATAGCCATCCGGCATCTTTTGGCCATGCCGTCATGGCCGGTCGATCATGGTGCCGAACAGGCTATTGCTTCCCAGATTATCCACTTTAACTGTGACAATTTCACCAATCAATTCTTCTGCTGCATCAACTTGCACAGCCTGCAACCATGGCGATTTACCAACCAGCTGTCCCGGCTCGCGACCCTTGCGCTCCAGCAGCACTGTCATCTCGGTGCCAACCTTGGAGGCATTGAAGTCTTTCTGCTGTTGGGAGAGCAGATCTTGCAGACGATACAGGCGCTCGGACTTGATAGCCTCTTCGATCTGGTCTTCGCTGTCCGCTGCCGGAGTACCCGGACGGGGCGAATATTTGAAGCTGTAGGCCGAGGCATAGGTCACCTCGCGCACGATGCGCATGGTTTCCTCGAAATCCGCGTCCGTTTCGCCCGGAAAACCAACGATGAAATCACCAGAGAGGGCGATATCCGGGCGGGCATTGCGAATGCGATCGATCAGGCGGACATAGTCGTCATAGGTATGCTGACGATTCATGGCCTTGAGCACCTTGTCCGATCCGGCCTGCACAGGCAGATGTAGATAAGGCATCAGAATATCGAGATCCCGGTGCGCCGCCATCAACGTGTCGTCCATGTCGCGCGGATGGCTGGTGGTGTAGCGCAGCCGATCAAGACCATCGATTTCAGCCAGCCGGAACAACAGCTCGCCAAGGCCCCAATCGCCCCCATCCGGGCTTTCTCCATGATAGGCGTTGACATTCTGCCCAAGCAGCGTGACTTCACGCACGCCAGCTGCGGCCAGTTTTTCCGCTTCATGAATAATCTGGCTTGCCGGGCGAGAAACCTCCGCGCCACGGGTATAGGGAACCACACAGAAGCTGCAGAATTTATCGCAGCCTTCTTGAACCGTCAGAAAAGAGCTGACACCGCGCTTGCGGGTCACTTCCTTGCGGGCGTCTGGCAACACGGCAAATTTGTCTTCAAGCGGAAAATCCGTCTCCACCACGCGAGTGCCATGGTTGGCCTTATCCAGCAGGTCGGGCAGCTTGTGATAGGCCTGAGGCCCGACGACCAGATCGACCACCGGGGCACGGCGGATAATTTCCTGCCCCTCAGCCTGCGCAACACATCCGGCGATGCCGATTTTCATCTCGCCCTTGCCATCCTTGGCGCGCTTTTCCTTGACCTGACGAATGCGGCCAAGCTCGGAATAGACCTTCTCTGCGGCCTTCTCGCGAATATGGCAGGTGTTGAGGATCACCAGATCCGCATCTTCCATCGCTTCGGTTGGGCTGTATCCCTTGGTCGCCAGGCTATCCATCATCCGGTTGGAATCATAGACATTCATCTGGCAGCCATAGGTTTTCACAAAGACTTTCTTGTCTTCAAAAGCAGTCATATCGGCTTTGTCCGGGTCGCGTTCGTTTGAGGGAGCGTTCTTGGGCACATAGGGCACAGGACAGTCAGTCCATTTTCAGAGCAAAGGCTGTAGCGCGTTTTACCCATTTTGCAAAGAGAAAAGGGCGAAAAAATAGCCGGTTTCTGTCGCAAAAAGGGAATCCGTTGCCAAAGAACATCACCTGTCACTTACGCCGACGCTTGCTGGTATAGTGGTGAAGGTCATGCAGCATGGTCTGGCGCACCGAGCGTTCGGCAGCATGGGCGGCTTCCTTGCGGTCCACCGAAGGGTCAAACAGGATAGGCTCGCCATAGGTGAGCGTTACATCCAGTGCCCCCTCTTTCATCAAGGCCCAAAGATGCGGCACCAGATCCATGTCGCCATACCAGGCGGCCATGTGGCGATGCTGGCGCCCCATGGGAACGCCGTGCAGGGCCGTGTAGGCAATCGAAAGCGGCTGTATCCAGACCTTTTGCTGAGGACCATTGCCGTTCTGCTCTCCATTCTGCTCAGACGTCATGGCCGCCTTTGCCGCGCCAATGAGGGCTGAGCGGAAAGGCAGCACCCGATTGCCATCAGACGAGGTGCCCTCGGCAAATAGAACCATGGCGTCGCCTTCCTTGAGGCGTTGTGCGATTTCCTTGGCAACGGCTCCGGTGGCAGAGCGTTTGGTACGGTTGACGAAGATTGAGCGCTGCAGCTTGGCAAAGAGCCCGAAAATTGGCCAACTGGCCACTTCGGATTTGGCGATGAAGGACAGCGGCTGCAGACTGCCCAGCACCACGATATCGGTCCAGGAGCAGTGATTGGCCGTGATCAACACCGCGCCATCGCGAATGGGCGCTCCATTGATGGTCTTGCGAATGCCAAAAGCCAGACAATTGAAACGGTGAAACAACACCGGAATCCAGCGTTTACTGGGCAAATTGAACGTTACTGACAGATATTGCAGCGGGATAAGAATGATGGCAACAAGCGCGATGAGCGTGATTGCCAAGCTGGCCCGCATCGTCGATACGGACAAGCCCGATTGCCTTGATGGGGACCTTGGAATTGTCATGCTCCATAACCTCGATCAGACGACCTTGGGATCAGGTCTGGTCCCGACGATTGTCAGAGAGCTATTTATCTGATTCTTCTAGGGGCACACCATAAAGCTCAAGCCTGTGATCAACAAGCTTGAAACCGAGGCGACGGGCGACTTCCTGTTGTAGGCGCTCGATCTCTTCATCGCGAAACTCGATGACGTTGCCCGTGCGCAGGTCGATCAGGTGGTCATGATGTTCTTCGGTGATGGTTTCATAGCGCGATCGACCATCGCGAAAATCATGGCGTTCGATGATGCCACTGTCTTCAAACAGTTTAACGGTGCGATAAACGGTGGATATGGAAATGTTACTGTCGATCTTCACCGAGCGGGCATATAGCTCCTCCACATCCGGATGATCGATAGCACCATCCAGAACACGGGCAATGATACGCCGTTGCTCCGTCATCCGCATGCCAGACTTGGCGCACAATTCTTCAATGGTCGTCTTTTTGTCTGCTGTCATAGCGATGATGCCTTCTGTCCCTCTTGCGGGGTGCCCAATATGCGGCGCTTGCTCAATGGCTCGATCTGCATGATCCACGCAGTTGAGGCTTCGCCGTTATCATTGTGGTAATAGCCTTTTCGCTCACCCACTTTAGTGAACCCGAAGCCATCGTAAAGGGATAATGCAGCTTTGTTGCCTGCGTCAACTTCCAGAAACAGTTTGGCTACGCGGTTGCCATAAAGATGCCGGATCAATTCCTGCATCAATTGCTTGCCGCCGCCGCTCTTCTGATGGTCAGGATCTACGGCAATGGTCAAGATTTCCGCTTCATCCAGAACCGAACGGGCGAGGACGAAACCGACGGGTTTGTCCGTGATTCTCAAATTGCTCCGGCGCAGCACGAGAGCCTCTACGAACTTATCCTGCAGCAGGGCCTGAAACTCGCTTGCCGACCAGCCGCGCGAAAAGCATCGGCTATGAATATCAGCCAAATCAGCAATGTCCGCATAAGCGGCGGGCATGACCAGAGATGTCGTTTTGAGCGGAAAAATCATAATTTCCCTCCCGAACAAAGCCGGCGGCTGAAAGAACCAGACGACTTGAGCCAAATGCGGAGACTATCCTTGTGGAATCAATGCACCATGTTCCCACCTGAATGCAATAGATTCCAGACCCCTAAATGTAGAAGAAACGGCAAATTACTGGTGTGCGATGGCTTTTGAGGCCTGCGGCTTGGCGTCTGGCGACCTGAGATAAAGCGGAGCAGGAGGCGTCGCCGCTTTGGGTTCATCAAGCGCCCAACGGGCAAGTGCCGCCATGCGTGGATAGGAAACCGGAAGGAAGGTCGCATTCTCAAGCTTTTCATCCGGTGCTGCGGCGATCACAAGAGGAGCCCCATTGCCAATAAGGGTCAGGTCGGGGAATGCGGTACACTCTTGTGCAAACTGGTCTGCCGTCTTGGCTTCAGCCTCCGAGATGGCTTGTGGCGGGGTGCCTTCATCGCCAAGAGTGAAGAACTGTCCGTAGATCTGGTTGCGACGTGCATCGATAAAGCAGCCAATCGCGCCCCGCTTGCCTGCAGCTTGCGCATCAAGGGCCAGAGCCATCAAGGTTGAAGCGCCGATAACGGGAATATCCAATGCCAACGCCAGCGCGCGCGCAGTGGCCAGTCCAACGCGCAGGCCGGTAAAGCTGCCCGGACCAATGGTGGCTGCGATGCGGGTGAGATCTTTATAGGCGAGCCCTTGCCCATTGAGCAAAAGCTGCAGCTCATCCATCAGATGCTCTGCATGGCCACGGCCAAGAGCAAGGGAACGTTCAAAATGGGTCACTTGTCCATTGGTGCGGATCGCAAGTCCAACGGAACAGGCCTCCAGCGCTGTGTCCAGCGCCAGACAGATTTCTTGCTCTTGAGTCACGATATTTCAGATCCGCCATCTAGTCTTTCAAGGGGGAAGCAGGTCGGAATTAGACCTGCTTGACTTCCTGCACGTCAGGAAGGAAATGGCGCAAGAGATTCTCGATGCCATGTTTCAGCGTGGCTGTGGCTGAAGGACAACCGGCACAGGCACCGCGCATGGTCAGATAGACCACTCCGTCGCGATAGCCGTGGAAGGTGATGTCGCCACCATCCTGAGACACAGCAGGGCGCACGCGGGTATCGAGCAATTCCTTGATCGTTGCCACAATCTCGGCGTCGGCTTCATCAAAATCTTCGCCGCCCAGCTGCTCGGCTTCCTCTTGCTTGATCACCGGCGCGCCAGACATGAAATGCTCCATGATAGCGCCCAGAATGGCCGGTTTGATATGCTGCCAGTCGGTTTCACCCTTGGTAATGGAGACAAAATCGAACCCGAAAAATACACCTTCCACACCATCGATCGTAAACAGCTTCTCGGCCAGAGGCGAGGCTGTTGCTTCACTGGCGGAACGAAAATCCATGGTGCCCGATTCCAGAACAACCTTACCGGGAAGGAATTTCAGGGTCGCGGGATTGGGGGTCGCTTCGGTCTGAATAAACATACGGTTTCCTTTTGGAGCATGGCGTCGCAATCACTCTCATGCGCTGCTCCCCATCATATATGCTATTTTGGTCGACGAACAATCGAAAAGTTTAACACTTTTCTGTCGTCCTGTATTTCTGCTTTAGATATGGGTTTTGCTGCGATCTTCAAGGCGCGCGCAAAAGACTGGTACAGAAGAGCGTCGATTCTATCGGCCTGAGGTCTTGATTTCTAACAAATGGCCTTGATGTCTTCATCCGATAGATCGCCAGGCACGATGGTGACCGGCAAGGGAAATGAGGATTTGCCCGATTGGCTGGAAATGGAAGAAACAAGCGGACCAGGCCCTTCCTTGGCTCCAACGGCAGCGGCCAAGACGAGAATACCGATATCCTCGTCTTCTTCGATCAGGGCCGTGATCTGCTCGGCCACCTTGCCATCACGCACAACACATTCAGTGGGTACAGAAGCGATTTCTTCCACGCGCTCTTTATATTCTGCCAGCCGTTCGTGAGCGGCTTCATGGGCCTCGGCAAGCATGATTTCTTTCACGCCGAGCCAATGATTGAAATGTTCCAGCTCGATAGCCACCATCATCACCAATGCTCCGCCGGTCGCAGCCGCCCGGTAGGTTGCGTAGGTTATGGCGCGGTCACATTCCTCCGTGTCGTCGACAACGACAAGAAATTTTCGGGTGTGACCTTCATCGTGAATTGTGCGTTTCATAATCATGAAATGACCCTGCCATGTCGCGCCTCTTTGGGCAAGAGGCACCTTTGCGAACTGCCCAGTCTTTAAGGGACACCCCGCCCAAAGACCATTGCGTAAGTAGACCAAGTTCTGCGGCAAAAAACAACCCGGCGACCAATCCGTTGGTTGCCGGGTGTATGAGATTTTAATTCCGGTTCCGTAACGAAGACCGAAATGGTCCGGCTAGCTGCGAATGAAGCCGACGATATCCTTGACCTGGTTGAGGATCGGATTGGCAATGACGGCAGCCTTCTCGGCCCCCTTTGCCAACACGGCATCAATATGATCAGGATTGTCCATCAAGCGGCGCATTTCGTCGGTAATCGGCGACAGCTTGCTGACCGATAGATCGATAAGAGCCGGTTTGAAGGTGGAGAATTCCGCTCCGCCAAACTCGCCCAGAACGTCAGCCTTGCTTTTGCCTGAGAGTGCAGCATAGATGCCGACCAGATTGGAAGCCTCGGCGCGGCCGGTAAGACCATCCAACTCGCTTGGCAGCGCTTCGGGGTCTGTCTTGGCCTTGCGAATCTTGAGGGCAATTGCATCGGCATCATCGGTCATGTTGATGCGCGCCTTGTCCGATGCGTCCGAAGAAGACATCTTCTTGGTACCATCACGCAGGGACATCACGCGCGGTGCCGGACCGCCGATCAGTGGTTCGGTCAGCGGGAAGAAGACCTGCTCGGGATCGGTTGTCTCGTTACGGCCAACATTCTCCACGCCATAGCCCAGCGCGGCGATGCGCTCTGCATAATCGACGTTGAATTTCTGCGCGGTGTCGCGACACAGTTCCACATGCTGCTTCTGGTCTTCACCAACTGGCACATGAGTGGCCTTGTAAACCAGAATATCGGCAGACATCAGGTTGGGATAAACGAACAGGCCGGTGGACACATTGTCCCGGTTTTTGCCTGCTTTATCCTTGAACTGGGTCATGCGGTTGAGCCAGCCCATCCGTGCCACGCAGTTGAAAATCCAGCCCAGTTCGGCATGGGCGGAAACTCGACTCTGGTTGAACACGATATGCTTCTCCGGATCGATGCCCGAAGCGAGAAAGCCTGCAGTCACTTCGCGGGTGCGACGCATCAACCCTTCAGGGTCTTGCGTAACGGTGATTGCATGCATGTCAACGACAGAGAAAATACAATTGTAGGACGACTGCAACTCGACAAAGCGAGTGATGGCACCAAGATAGTTGCCAAGATGCAGGTTGCCTGATGGCTGAATGCCGGAGAAAACGCGTGGCTCGAAAGTGGCCATGATAATCCTCATGATGTTGCCCAGGCGGTTGGAAGCGCGAGGGGGAGGTAAAAAAGACGCCGCACTGTCACATACTCCACGTCAGATGAGCGCGGCGGGACCAATGCGGCTTCGGGCGTTATCGGACATGAGCCGGGCGGATGCAAGACAATTCCTGCAACCGATAACCGTTTTGTCGTCACCCTTTACGGCGCAGGCGGTTTTTGAACTCGGAAAGAGAGAAGGCGCCAGTGCCGATCGCGGCAATGAGAAACAATGCCATCCCCGCACCGACGAGCGCCGCCAGTGCGCCGATCCGCGTTGCCAGCAGCGGGGCGTCGAACCAGGGGGCGAGATAGTTGGCCAGCCAGTAAATCCCGCCACCCATGATAAGGGAGGAAAGGGTAAACATGATCAGGCGCTTGATTAGAAGAGCATCAGCATGAAAATGACCACGGCGCCAAAGCGTGATGCCCAACAGCAGCGTATTGATCCAGCCAGCACTCGTTGTGGCTACAGCGATGCCCACATGCTCAAAGAAGGGGAACAGCAGAAGAGAGCCGCCGACATTGACGATCATGCCCACGGTGGCAAATTTCATAGGGGTCTTAGTATCTTCACGCGCAAAAAAGCCCGGCGACAGCACCTTGTTGAGAACGAAGGCGGGCAAGCCGAAAGCATAGGCTGCCAGCGCCATGGAGGTCATGTTGGTGGCATGCTCGGTGAACTGGCCGCGCTGGAACAGCACTTCGATGATCGGGCCGGGCACCACGGCCAGAGCGACAGCCGCGGGCAGCGTGAGGAACATGGCAAATTCCATTGCCCGGTTCTGGGCATGATCCACGGCAACTTCATTCTGTGCTCTGACCTTGCGCGTCAGGTCCGGCAGCAGCACCACGCCAATGGCGATTCCCACCACACCAAGTGGCAATTGATAGATACGGTCGGCATAATAGAGATAGGACACCGCACCCGCCTGAAAAGACGCGATGATGGTACCGATGGTGATGTTGAGCTGTGTCACCCCGCCCGCAACGATGCCCGGAACGCCCAGTTTAAGCAGTTTCTTCACATTGCCCGTATAGGCCGGTCGGCGCAGATGCAGTCCGAAGCCAGAGCGCAGAAGCGCCCAGACAAGAGCGGCCAACTGCACAAATCCGGCAACAAACACACCCCATGCCAGAAAATATCCGGCCGTGGCGCCGTTTTCCGCCTTGACCAACAGGATCAGCATAAGGGTGCCAATCAGCACCACATTGAGCAGAACCGGCGCAAAGGCGGCTGCCGCAAAGCGGCCGAGGGAGTTGAGAATACCCGACAGGAAGGCAATCACCGACATGCATAAGAGATAGGGAAAGGTGATCCGCGTCAGCACAACGGCTAAGTCGAATTTGCTCGGATCTTCGTTAAAGCCCGGTGCCAGAATATGGATCATCCATGGCATGGCCAACTCTGAGAGCGCCGTGAAGATCAAAAGCACAAACAGCAGGCCAGCCAGAATTTCTTCGGCCACGCGCCGCGCGCCCTGCGGTCCGTCTTCTTGCAGGGAGCCTGCAAAAATGGGAATGAAGGCCGAGTTGAACGCCCCTTCGGCAAAGAGGCGGCGAAACAGGTTCGGCAGGCGGAAGGCGACGAAAAAGGCATCGGCAACGGGCCCCGAGCCGAGGCTGGCAGCGATCAATATATCCCTGACAAAGCCCAACGCACGGCTTGCAAGCGTTGCCACCCCGACGGTGGCGAAATTCTTCAGCATCGACATGCCTGATCCTTCCGCAATTCCGCTGACAAAGGAGCCAGCCGAAAGCACTTATAGTGCGCTTGAGGGCACAATCAATGCCAATCCTAGGGCTGGCAACAGCTTGTTTTCAGATCGCCCAAGGAGCCCACGAAACGAATTTATCGCTTGGGCTCTTCCTTGGGTTTGCCCGTCAAGGCTTCCATCATGCGCTCTTCGATGGCTTTTTTGCGGTCGGGGTTGGTGATTTTGGCCCCCGTCAGGTCTGTCACATAGAAAGCATCCACGATGCGCTCACCATAGGTGGTGATGTGCGCCGAGGCGATATCGAGATTGAGCGCAGATAGGGTTCGCGTGAGGGTGGATAGCAGCCCCGAGCGATCCATGCCCTCGACCTCGACAACCGTTGATCGGTTGGAAAGCTCGTTGTTGACTGAAACCTTCGATTTGGTCCGGAAAGTCTTGAAGCGCTTCTTGTGCCCTTCCTTCTGCTTGACCAGAGGTGGCAGACGGGTTTCGCCCTTGAGCACTTGCACCAGCAGATCAACGATCCGGTTGGCCCGGCGGCGTTCGTCACGATCTTCATCGAATTCGCGATTGATCAGGATGGTATCCAGCGCCCGCCCGTCAGTGGTGGTGAAGACCATGGCATCAACAATATTGGCCCCCGCTGCGGCGCAGGCACCAGCAATCATGGACAGCAGGCGCGGATGGTCCGGCGCCAGTATCGTGATTTCGGTGATGCCTTCGAATTCGTAAGGCTTGATGGCCGTGGCGACCTTCTGGTTTTCCTTGTCGGCCTGACGGATCAACTCGGCATGTTCCACTGCGCTGTCCACGTCGGTGCGCGACCAATAGGCTTCGTAATGCAGATTGAGGTAATTTTCGACGTCGGCCGCATTCCAGTCGGAGAGGCGTGAGGCGACACGCTCCTTCATGGCAGCGACGCGCGCATCGCGGCTCTTCTGCGAATGGCCGCCGGTCAAAATCGGTTCGGCTTCAGAATAAAGCGTGCGCAGCAATTGTCCCTTCCAGCCGTTCCAGACACCCGGCCCAACGGCCTTGATATCGGCGATGGTCAGAATCAGCAGCATGCGCATCTGTTCCATGGTTTGCACCACGGCGCAGAAGTCGAGAATGGTCTTGCGGTCGGAGAGATCACGCGACTGGGAAACCTGACTCATCGTGAGATGTTCCAGCACCAGCCAGGAAACCTGTTCGGTCTGTTCTTCGGTCAGCCCCAGGCGCGGGCAAAGCTCCAGCGCCACCTTGGCGCCAGCGGTGGAGTGGCTTTCCGGACGGCCTTTGGCGATGTCATGCAGGAATACCGCGACATAAAGCACAAGGCGGTCCTTGATATCGAGCACGAAATCATGGGCCAGCGGGTGTTCATCGCCCAGCTCCTGCTTTTCAATCTCCGAAAGGATGCCCACCGCACGCAACAGATGCTCGTCCACCGTATAATGGTGATACATGTTGAATTGCATCATCGCGACGATGCGACCAAATTCGGGAATGAACTTGCCTAGAACACCGGATTCGGTCATGCGGCGCAGGATGCTTTCGGGGTCATTGCGCGAGGTCAGAATGCGCAGGAAGATGGCATTGGCCTCGGGATCATTGCGCAATTCATTGTCGATGAGATTCAGGTTGCGATGAATAGCCTGCATGGCATCGGGATGGAAAGACACATTCTCCCGATCAGCCAGCTCGAAAATCTTGAGCAGATTGCGTGGATCGCTGGTAAAGATCTCGGCACTTTCAACCGAGATGCGGCCATGATCAATGAGGAACCCTTCCGCATTGCGTACCTTGCGTCGCTTGAACGGCGCTGGAATGGGAATGGCGGCAAAGAAGCGATTGATGCCCGGTGCGGATTGTCCGAAATCCTCTTCCAGAGCCGAACAGAAAATACGTGTGATCTCGCCCACTTCCTTGGCAACAAGGAAATAATGCTTCATGAAGCGCTCGACCCCGTTCTGTCCGGGGCGTTTGCGATAGCCAAGGCGCGTGGAAAGCTCGCGCTGCACATCGAACGAGAGGCGCTCTTCCGGGCGATCCGTGAGGAAATGCAAGTGGCAGCGCACGGTCCAGAGATGGTTGTTGGCCTTCTTGAAGCGGTTATATTCCTCTTCGGTGAAAACCCCCGCCTTGATCAGTGCTCGGGCGCGGCGCACACGATAGGCATATTGCCCAATCCAGAACAGGGTCTGGATATCGCGCAGGCCGCCTTTGCCTTCCTTGATATTGGGTTCGACCATATAGCGCGAATTGCCCTGCTGATTATGGCGGGCGTCGCGTTCGGCCAGCTTGGCCGCAATGAATTCGGCTGAGGTGTTGCGCAACACATCCTTGTCGAATTTCTCGATCAGCTCGTCATAGAGCTTTTTCTCACCATCAATGAAGCGGGCTTCAAGGATCGCGGTGCGGATCGTCATGTCGCTGCGCGACAGGCGCACGCATTCATTCAGGGTGCGGGTGGCATGGCCAACTTTTTGGCCCAGATCCCACAGCATATAGAGAATATATTCAACGACACTCTCGCCCCAAGGCGTCTGCTTGTAGGGTAGCAAAAACAAAAGGTCGATATCGGAATGGGGTGCAAGGGTGGCTCGGCCATAGCCGCCCACGGCCACCACGGACAGATGCTCGGAAGAGGAGGGATTTTCAGCCGGAAAGACATGCTCAATGGCAAAGCGATAGATCAGCGTGATAATCTGGTCTTCCAGATAGGAGAGGCGAATGGCACACAGGATGCCAAGACCATCTTCATTGAGCAGGGTTTCTGCGCGCGCGCGCCCCTTCTGCAAGACATCCTTGAAAAGTTGCAGAATTTCGGCTCTTGTCTTGAAGTCGGAAGCATCTCCCCCATGCTCGACAACAATTTGTTCCAGTTTCGCCTTGGTGGCATCAAAGTCAATCAGACCGTCATTCTGGGGGGCAATGATCATGTTTTTTTCGCCTTGTCTCTTTCCGCTAACGGCATCCATGGCACAAATAGATTTGATTTCTGGTTAAATTGGCCAAAATATCTCTGTATTTACTATAATATAGGCGCAATGAAGCGCAAATGTGAGCCTGCAGGGAAAAGCTGGCCTATGCGCCTTATCGCCTGCCAACCCTTCTTAACCCTGAAGCAGGGCCTTAAGCTTGTAAAGCGCCTCATGGGCTTCGCGCGGGCTCATATCATCCGGATCGATTGTCTGTAATGTATCCCTCAAGGCATCCGGCTCCGCTTCGACCAGCTCTTGCTTCTGCATGGAGACCGAAAAGAGCGGTAGATCATCGATCGTAGCCGCCGGTGACTGACGGTCTCCTTCTTCCAGATGTTGCAGCACGTCTCTGGCGCGGGCAATCACCCCATCGGGCAGGCCCGCCAGTTTGGCAACCTGAATACCATAAGAGCGATCCGCCGCACCGGGCACGATCTGGTGCAGGAACACCACATCTCCCTGCCATTCCTTGACCTTCACCGTGGCATTGATGAGCCGTGGCAGCTTTTCATGCAGCACGGTCAGCTCGTGATAATGGGTGGCAAACAGGGCACGGGCACGATTGACCTCATGCAGATTCTCTATGGTCGCCCAGGCAATGGAGAGGCCGTCAAAGGTGGCCGTGCCGCGCCCGATTTCATCAAGGATCACCAGTGAACGCTCTCCCGCCTGATTGAGAATGGCTGCGGTTTCGACCATTTCCACCATGAAGGTGGAGCGGCCACGCGCCAGATCATCGGCAGCGCCAACGCGGGAGAAAAGCCGGTCGACAAGACCGATATGCGCCTCGTCAGCCGGAACAAACGAGCCCATCTGCGCCAATATGGCGATCAACGCATTCTGCCTCAAGAAGGTCGATTTACCGGCCATGTTCGGGCCGGTCATCAACCAGATGCGTCCATGCAGGTGACTGTCCTTGGGGCTGAGGTCGCAGTCGTTGGCAACGAAGGGATCGCTTCCATCCTTCTGTAGAGCGATCTCGACCACCGGATGTCGCCCATTGTGAATGTCAAAGGCAAGGCTGTCATCCACGCGCGGACGACAATAGTTGCGCTCCTCGGCAAGGCGGGCCAGAGCGATGGACACATCCAACACGGCAATCGCCTGCGCAGCCTGCTTGATCAGGTCTTGAGAGGCAAGGATCGCGTCGCGCAGCTGATCAAAAATGGAAAGCTCGATGGCCACCACCTTGGCACCGGCAGATGCAATACGTGCCTCAAGATCGGCGAGCTCCGTGGTGGTAAAGCGCACCGCATTGGCAAGTGTCTGGCGATGGATGAAGGTCTCGTTCAGCGGCGCAGTCATCAGCCTGTCGGCATTGTTTGCCGTGACCTCGACGAAATAGCCCAGCACATTGTTATGCTTGACTTTCACGGACTTGATGCCGGTCTGCTCGGCATAATCGGCCTGTAGCGACGCAATCACCCGACGGCTTTCGTCGCGCAGGGAGCGCAGCTCATCAAGGCTCTCGTCATAGCCGGAACGCACAAAGCCGCCATCGCGCTTTTGCAGTGGCATTTCATCATCCAGCGCATTGGTCAGAAGTTGCCCGAGCTCTTGCGGCATGGCAGAAAGGGCAGCCTGTGCGCTTGCAAGCTCGCTGGGCAGGGCTGTTTCCGTATGGGCGGCGGCCAGATGATCCATAAGGGCGAAGACCGTTGCAAAACCGCTGCGGATGGCGCCCATGTCGCGGGGGCCACCACGGTCAAGCGCCAGCCGGGAAAGCGCCCGTGGCATATCCGGTGCCGCCTTGAGATCCTCAAGCAGATCCTCGCGTATCCAGCTATTTTCAAGGAACCAGCCAACCGAATCCTGCCGCGCCAGAATTGGGTCCAGTTCCGCAAGCGGCGCAGAAAGACGAGCCGCCAGCATGCGTGAGCCGCCGCCGGTGACCGTCTGGTCGATGATAGAGAGGAGGCTACCTTTCTTGTCACCCGAAAGCGTGCGCACCAGTTCGAGGTTGGCCCGCGTGGCCGAATCGATCGCCATGGTACGGCCCGAAAGTTCGCGTTGCGGCGGGTTGAGCGGAGGTCGTGCACCAAGCTGTGTCTTCTCGACATAGGCCAGGATGGCGCTTGCCGCCATCAGTTCGACACGTTGGTAATGGCCATGCCCATCCAGCGTCGAGAGGCCGAAATAGTCCAGCAAGCGGTCTTCAGCCGTCGCCCCGTCAAAGAAGGCGCGTGGCACAGGCGAGAAGCTGGTGCGCAAGGTGTCTTTCAGCGGGCGGATATCCTCGTCCATCAGCATGTGATCGGAGATGATCACCTCGCGGGCGTCAATCCGTGCAAGCTCTGCTCCCAGCCGCAGATGATCGAGTGCCAGAACGCCATAATCGCCGGTTGAAAGCTCCAGCCAGGAAAGGCCATAAAGCTGCCCTTCATCGCCCGATTTGACGCGGGCAACGGCGGCCAGATAATTGGAGCTGGACGCATCCAGCAGGCTGTCTTCGGTCAGGGTGCCCGGCGTGATCAGGCGGATGACATCGCGCTTGACCACTGATTTTGCGCCGCGCTTCTTGGCTTCCGCCGGATCTTCGGTCTGCTCGCAAACGGCCACCTTGTAGCCAAGGGCAATCAGCCGCTCCAGATAACCCTCGGCCGCATGCACCGGCACACCGCACATCGGAATGTCTTCCCCCAGATGCTTGCCGCGTTTGGTCAGCGTGATGCCGAGCGCTTGGGACGCTTCGCGCGCGTCGTCAAAGAAAAGCTCGTAGAAATCGCCCATACGATAGAACAGCAGACTGTCCGGATTGGCCGTTTTGATCTCGATATATTGCTCCATCATCGGCGTAGCCTTGGCAGATGGAGATGCTTTTGAGGATGGTTTTTCTTGCCCGGCGCTCGACATGAATGATCTGGTGCTTCCGTGTTAATCGCGAATCTTTTGGTGCCAATCGGCGGCAATCTATCAAGGGATAGGCAAGAGAGCCAGCACTGAGCCATTTTGGCGAATTGTTTCACCTCAGCCGAAGGTGTAGTGTGAATAACTGCTTACCCTATTATGGCGATGGACAGAAGGGCCCCTACAATAGCTCTTGAGAATTCGACCAGTCATAAACAAAAATCATATTTTTGATTATTCGCATATACTGGAGGATTGGTTTTGTGCGAAGTGTGACTGAGTAGCCAAAGGATAAGAGGCTTTACAAAAAAGCTCTACCAAAAATGATTGGAGACTACAGTGAAGGTGGATCAGGACAACCCTATTATTAGTGTGACTGTGACGGATGAGGAGGCCTTGGACTTCCATCAGAAGGGCAGACCGGGGAAAATCGAAATCGTAGCGACCAAGCCGATGGCAACGCAGCGTGATCTTTCTCTGGCCTATTCGCCCGGCGTGGCAGCACCGGTTCGTGCAATTGCAGAGGATCCCTCAACCGCATTTGATTATACGGCGCGTGGCAACATCGTTGCCGTGATTTCCAACGGCTCGGCCATTCTCGGTCTGGGCGATCTGGGCCCGCTGGCTTCCAAGCCGGTGATGGAAGGCAAGGCAGTGCTGTTCAAGCGCTTCGCCGATGTGGATTCCATCGACCTTGAAGTCGATGCTTCGGATCCAGATGACTTTATCAACGCCGTGCGCTATCTGGGGCCTTCTTTTGGAGGCATCAACCTTGAAGATATCAAGGCGCCGGAATGCTTTATCATCGAGCAGCAGCTCAAGGAACTCATGGATATTCCGGTGTTCCATGACGACCAGCATGGCACGGCTATCATCGCCGCAGCCGGTTTGCTCAATGCGCTGCAACTGACCGGACGTGAACTCAAGGACACCAAAGTTGTCTGCAATGGCGCAGGAGCGGCGGGTATTGCCTGCATCGAGCTGGTCAAGGCCATGGGCATTCCGCATGAGAATGTCATTCTTTGCGATACCAAAGGGCCAATCTATGAAGGCCGCAAGGAAGGCATGAACCAGTGGAAATCGAAACATGCGGTTCCCACGGATGCGCGCAGCCTGACAGAAGCCCTCAAAGGGGCTGATGTGTTCTTCGGCGTATCGGTCAAGGGCGCGTTGACTCCGGATATGGTGGCTGAAATGGCCCCGTCGCCGATCATCTTCGCCATGGCCAACCCGGATCCGGAAATCACGCCGGAAGAAGCCAAGTCAGCCCGCCCGGACGCCATCGTCGCCACGGGCCGGTCGGATTATCCCAATCAGGTCAACAATGTTCTGGGCTTCCCTTATATCTTCCGCGGTGCGCTGGATGTGCGGGCAACCGGCATCAATGATGAAATGAAAGTGGCTGCTGCTCGTGCGCTTGCCTCATTGGCACAGGAAGACGTGCCCGATGAAGTGGTCAGTGCCTATCAGGGCAGCAGTCGGCCCAAATTCGGCCCGGATTACATCATTCCGGTGCCGTTTGATCCACGCCTGATCAGCACCATTCCACCGGCTGTTGCCAAGGCAGCCATGGAAACGGGCGTTGCCCGCAAGCCGATTGTCGATCTGGATGCCTATGCGCAGCAGCTCCATGCCAGACGCGACCCATTGGCAGCGACCCTGCAGGGGGTTTACTCCAAAGTGCGCCGCAATCCCAAGCGGGTTGTCTTCACCGAAGGGGAAGAGGAGCAGGTCATCCGTGCTGCGGTTGCCTTTGCCAACGATCAGTTGGGCACAGCGATCCTTGTCGGACGCGATAAGCAGATCTTCAAAACGGCAGAAGATTCGGGCATCGACCTGAATCGTCAAGGAATCGAAGTGGTCAATGCGCGTCTCTCCGAACGGGGGGACGCCTATGCCGAGCATCTTTATCATCGTTTGCAACGTCAGGGCTATCTCTACCGTGACTGTTTGCGCATGGTGAATAATGATCGCAACATCTTCGCCGCTTCCATGATAGCCATGGGGGATGCTGATGCGATGATTTCCGGTGTCACGCGGAACTACTCCATCGTGCTCGAAGATGTGCAGAAGGTCATTGACCCGCATCCGGGCCATCGGGTGATCGGTGTCACCATCGCCCTTTGTAAAGGGCGTACGGTTCTGGTTGCGGATACGGCCGTCAATGAGATGCCGACGGCGCAGGAACTGGCCGATATTGCCGAAGAAACCTCCGGTGTTGCCCGGAAACTCGGCATCGAGCCTCGGGTTGCCATGCTGGCTTACTCGACCTTCGGGCATCCCGCCGGGGAACGCTCGGAAAATATGCGCGATGCAGTCAAGATTCTGGACCGTCGTCGGGTCGATTTCGAATATGATGGTGAAATGGCCGCAGATGTGGCACTCAATCCGGATTTGATGAAGGCTTATCCTTTCTGCCGCCTGTCCGGAGCTGCCAATGTGCTGGTGATGCCAGCCTTCCACGCAGCATCCATCTCGACCAAGATGTTGCAGGAACTCGGTGGCGCTACCATTCTGGGGCCTCTTCTGGTGGGGCTGGACAAGCCAGTCCAGATCCTGCCGCTCGGAGCCAAGGATGTCGACATCGTCAATATGGCTGCGCTGGCCGCCTATAATCTGGGTGTCTGATAGTCGCTGGATTGCAAGATGAAAAAAGAAAGGGAAGCATCAAGTCTGATGCTTCCCTTTTGTGTGTCTGCCAGTCCGCTTTGCCAGAAGTGGCGAAGCGGCGCACGCTACTGAAATTGATGCATGGCGACGGCGTCTTTGACATTCGTTGTGCTGTAATGCTCGATATATTTGGGATCGATATTTTCCAGCGGCAGAATGATCAGCACATCGGTGGTGCCGAATTGATGGTCGACCATGGCATTGTTGCTAATATAGCAGCCAAGGCGCATATAGGCCTTCAACAGAGGCGGCAGGCTGCGCAACGCGGCCTTGTCATTGATGGCGCTCGGGTCCATCTGCTCAAGGGGCAGGCTGATATGCGGCAAGGCGTCAACTGACCATTCTTCAGGCGCTTTGCCCAGTTTGGACAGGAATGTCAGCGGTTCTGCCAATTCTTGGGGATCTGTTCCCATGATGGAGGCGCAGCCGATCATGACATCGATCTTGTGGATCTGGACATAGGCCCAGATGCCTTGCCACAGCAACTCGATGGTGCGCTTGGTGCGATATTCTTTCAGCACGCAGGAGCGTCCCAGTTCCAGAAAACGGCGCTCCGGATGGGCTTCGAGAATGGAATTGATATTGAATTCTGATGCCGTGTAGAAACCACCGTAAAGATTGGCCATTTCCTGCCGCAGCAGGCGGTATGTGCCTACAATACGCGGTTCAAGACGGCGGAATTTCTTCTTGGGTGAATCGTGATCCAGCACCAGAAGATGGTCGCAGATCGCGTCATAGGCATCTGCGTCGCGGCGCGTGAATTTGGTCTGGCTGTCCGGCTTGGCTGCCATCTCTTTGTAAAAGACTTTATAGCGCAGGCGCTGGGCCTTGCGTATTTCCCGCTCGGTCTGGGCAAGGCGAATTTCAAGCGACCCCACGCGACCAAGGGTTATGGGTTTGGAGCTGATCGGATAGCCGTCTCTCAGGCGATTGCGCCGCAGAGATGCGAGCAGCTTGCTGGACAAATTGGGCTTTAATACAGGCGGATTTTGCCATTGCGTCCTCTCAAGGCCGCAGTCGCTCTGGTTATCCTGCATGGCCATCACGTTCGTCCTCCTAGACGATCAAGAGCCGGGCGAGTGATTCGCTGCGCATAAATTGTCAAATATTGACAGCCTGTCTTGTTCGCAGGCCTTTTGTCTGCCTGTGTCGTTTAACACAGGCGGAAAAACAGATGTTTGATTTAATACAGCTTCTTCAACGAAAGACTGTATGAATAACGTATCTATGCGCTCCGAATCTTTTCAGACAAGAAGCAACAGATGCCGCTTTTCTGCGGCAGGGTTAAAGAAATTATAGTACAGTTTTGTGACATTTGCGCTTTTAATCAAGCACGCTTCGAATAATTTCGACAAGATCTTCGGGCTGGACCGGCTTGACGATATAGGCGCTGAAGCCTCGGGAAAGGCAGGTTTCTCTGGTTTCCTGCAGGGCGTCGGCGGTAAAGGCAATCTTGGGAATGGAGCGCCCGTTGGCTGCATCCTGAGCCTGCATGGCATCAAAGAGCCTCAAGCCATCCATATCTGGCATATGCAGATCCAGAAGAGCCAGTTTGAAGGGCTGCTTCTGCTTGTAGGCATCAAGCGCAGCCTGCCCCGAAGAGACAAGATGGACATCCATGCCAGCTTTTTCCAGAACCGTTCGTGCCAGCAGCGCGTTGATCTCGTTATCCTCGACCAGAAGAATGCGCAGGCGCTCGCCGCGCACCGCATCTGCGTCGTCTTTTGGGGCTGGTATAGAAACCGCGGCACTTTCCCCGGATGTGGACGGGCTGCTGACAGGGCCTTGCGGGACGCTGGAAGGATCCGTCATCAGGTCATCCAGCACCTTGCTATCCTGCCCATGGGGATGGCCCAGCAGGGACTGCTGCAAGGAGAGCTGCCTGATTGGTTTGACCAGATAGGCAAGGATACCGCTGTTGCGCATCTGCGGGATGACCTTGCGCTCACTCGGCTCTAGCAGAATGATCCGGCTGCGTGGCAGTGGGCGTGTCAGTCGTCCACCGCGCATTGGGTCAAAGTCGGCGATGATGTCGGAGGCCTTGTCCGGCTCGGCTCCATTGATCAGCAGATGGTCTGGCGACAGCACGCCGCCCTCTCTTTTCCATTGCGCATGAGTGAAGGAATGAAAGATCATGCCCCAGTCCTGACAATAGGAAAAGAGCGCGCGTTCATCTGCCTTGGTCAGGTCGATGCCCACCAGACTTTGCCCGCTAAGGGCGCTTGTTGCGTCCTTGATGGGAAGAGCATCTGAGGAGGTCTCTTCGCCTTCATCATTGAGCCAGGCTGCCTCAATATGCAGGGTGAAGGTCGACCCTTTGCCCGGAAGGCTCGATAACTCGATATCCCCCTCCATCATGCGAGCCAGCCTGCGGGAGATGGCCAGACCAAGACCCGATCCTTCATGCTGACGGGCGCGGGTGGTATCGGCTTGCTCGAACTCCTCAAACAGGCGCGTTTGCAATTCTTCATCAATGCCCGGCCCGGTGTCGCGCACAGACATCAAGAGCGTTACCATCTCGCCTTCTTGTGGTTCAGGTTCACAGGAAAGGGACAGATTGACCGCCCCGTCAGGGGTGAATTTGATCGCGTTGCCCAGCAGATTCACCAGAATCTGCCGTACACGCACCGGATCGATCAACAGCTTGTCTGGCACATTGGCCCCGATCCACGAAGCAACGGACAGGCCTTTCTCTTGCGCATCGGGCGCGAGCAGCTCAACCACATCTTCCATCAGGCGTGCTGGAGAGGTCCATTCATAGGTCAACGTCATCTTGCCTGCTTCTATGCGCGATAGATCCAGCACATCATTGACCAGAGCCAGCAGCGCTGTGCCCGATTGCCTCAAGGCCTGACTGTAGCTGGATTGCTCTGATGACAGGGGCGTGGACTCCAGCAGATTGGCCATGCCGATAATGCCGTTGAGCGGGGTGCGCATTTCATGGCTGATGGTGGCAAGAAAACGGGACTTCGCTTCGCTGGCGGCTTCCACTTCGCGAAAGGCCGTTATATCGCGCGCGATGACAAGACGAGTGCCGGTCTCTTTATGGATTGAGCGCACCAGCGTCTCGGTCCAGCGGAACCAGCGCGGGCCGATCCGGGTTTCTATCTGCCGCTCCCAAAGCGGATCATGCCCCAAGCTATGATCTGTGCAATGGTCATTCGCACCGTCAGAGCCTTCTTCTGTTCCCGTACTTGCCTCGGGCTTAAAGGGAGAGCGCTTCGATTCGCTTTCGAAATATTGACTAAAAGGATCATTGGCAAACAGGATGCCGCCCTTTTCATCCAGATGCAGAATGATGTCACCCTGCCGATTGAGCAGCGCCTTGTATTTCTGCTCGGCTTCGCGCAATTCCCAATTCTGGTCCAGCAGCCCCTCGCAGGCCATGTCGAGCTGTTCGAGTTGGGCGCGCAGGGTCTCTTCCTTTTCGGGCAACATACCGGGTCGACTTCCGGTGCGCAAAGCAAGCACTGCTCCCAACAGGCCGCAAAGAAACCAGCCAAACGCGCCTGCCCAAACCCACACGCCTCCCAGTGTCAGTGCAAAGGCGCTGACCGTAAACCCGAGAAACCCGAGAGGAATAAGAACATAACTGGCTTTGGCTATGCCTCGGGCAGGGGGATCAAACAAGGTACGTGGATGTGGCATATAAATTTCCGGCTGTGGCTTTGATCCCTTTTAACACAAGGCAGTGACCAAATTCTTGCTGTGTCTTGAAAGCTCCACCCAGAAACAGAAAAGGCGTTGCAATTTTGAGGCGCTGGCATAGTTTCATAGATTACAGGCAAGAAAAACCAAAATCACGATCGGAGGATCTGATGAGTAAGATGACGCGAATTGAAATCAACGCCCATGGCGGTCCGGAGCAGATGCAGCTTGTGGAGCGCGATCTGCCAGAGTTGAAGCCGGGCCAGGTCCTTGTGCGCCATGAAGCGATTGGCGTCAATTTCATCGATACCTATCACCGCTCGGGGCTTTATCAGCTGCCCATGCCAACCGGGCTTGGCGGAGAAGCTGCCGGATTGGTCGAAGCGGTTGGCGATGGCGTTGCGCATGTGAAGGCGGGTGATCGGGTGGCCTATTGCTCCGGCCCCATCGGCTCTTACGCGACCCACAATATCATCGATGGCGCAACGGCGGTGCTTTTGCCTACCAGCATCACCGCAAAGCAGGCCGCATCCTGCTTGCTCAAGGGTTTGACGGTGCAATATCTCATTCGCCAGATCTATCCGGTAAAACAGGGCGAGACAGTGCTTTTCCATGCCGCAGCCGGTGGCGTTGGCCAGATTGCGGTGCAATGGCTCAAGGCGCTCGGAGCTACGGTCATTGGTACGGTCGGCTCGGAAGAAAAGGCTGATCTCGTCAAGGCACTGGGCTGTGATCATGTCATCAATTACCGAACCGAATCGGTTCCGGAACGAGTTAAGGCCATCACCGATGGGGCCAAGCTTCCAGTGGTTTTCGACGGTGTGGGCAAGGATACCTTTGAAGACAGTCTGGATTGCCTGCGTCCGCGTGGCCTGATGGTCAGCTTCGGCAATGCATCCGGCGCAGTGGATGGCGTCAATCTGGGTATTCTGGCCAGCAAGGGGTCCCTGATGGTGACCCGTCCGACCTTGGGCCATTTCATTCCCACGCGTGCCGCTCTTGAGGCGGCAAGCAATGATTTCTTCGCAGCGATTGCTTCCGGCGCCATCAAAATCGCCGACCCGACCGAATATGTACTGGCCGACGCGGCTAAGGCTCATATTGACTTGCAGAGCCGCAAAACCACCGGATCACTGGTACTGATCCCATAAGGATCGAGCCTTCCCAATCGTCATCGTAGGGGAGGCGCCCACCTACTTACAGGGTCGTGCACGGATCTGTCGTACGGCCCGATTTCAGAATCAAAGAATTCCCCAAGGAGGACCTGTGCATGAAGCTTTTCAGATATGGTGAGGAAGGGGCCGAGAAACCGGCGATACTGGATGCCGACGGCATCGGGCGCGACTTGTCAGCCCATATGGATGATCTAGGTCCGGATGGATTGTCTCCCTATGCTCTCAAGACCATTGCGGATCTGGATCTGGCCGCTCTGCCGAAAGTCCCTGAAGGGGTGCGCATTGCTCCTTGTGTCGGCAATGTGCGGCGCATCTTCTGCATTGGCGTCAATTATAGCGACCATGCCGCAGAGGTCGGGATCGAGCCTCCGGAAAACCCGATCGTGTTTATGAAAGCCTGCGAGCCCACCGGCGCCAATGACGCGGTGATGTTGCCCAAGGGCTCCTCCCACACCGACTGGGAGGTCGAA
The DNA here is from genome assembly GCF_963682185.1 of uncultured Cohaesibacter sp. Taxonomy (NCBI): domain Bacteria; kingdom Pseudomonadati; phylum Pseudomonadota; class Alphaproteobacteria; order Hyphomicrobiales; family Cohaesibacteraceae; genus Cohaesibacter; species uncultured Cohaesibacter sp. The sequence goes on from NZ_OY821667.1 coordinate 2,706,137, forward strand.
CTGGGCGTCGTCATCAATCAGACGGTTCGCCATATCAGCGAGGAAGACGCACTTGATGCCGTGGCTGGCTATTGCGTCGTCAATGACATTTCCGAGCGGGATTTCCAGAACAATCATGGTGGCCAGTGGATCAAGGGTAAATCCTGTGATGGCTTTGGACCTATCGGCCCCTGGCTGGTGACCCGTGACGAGATTGCCGATCCGCAAAAGCTGGATCTCTGGCTCGACGTTAACGGCGTAGCCAAGCAGCGCGGTACAACGGCCCGCATGATCTTCACCGTGCCGCAGATCATCGCTCATCTCAGCCGCTTCATCACTTTGCATGCGGGCGATATCATCACCACCGGCACTCCTCCGGGGGTCGGCATGGGCATGACGCCTCCGCAATTCCTCAAGGCGGGCGATGAAGTGCGCCTTGGTGTTGAAGGGCTGGGCGAGCAATGCCAGAAGGTCGTTGCTTATTCCAAGTAAGATGTGATCTGCCGAAGGTTTGGATAGGGCTGGGGCGCTTTGCGTCGCCTCAGCCTTTCTATTGCTCAAAGCAACGGGATAAAATGGCGTAATTGTGCGGTTCCCGTCATCTGCGACAGAGGATTACACAATCAGACTGTGTGAGTACACAACACCTGCCAGCTGCCCTGTTTTACCTGAAAAGGATTGTTATATTCAAAATATCGAAACTAACGATCCTTTTGGAGGAGACAGATCATGACCATCAAGACCAGCAGAATCGCCATTCTCTCGGCTTTCGTTGCCACCGGCCTTCTGGCCAGTCCAGTCAGCGCCGCAAGCACTGTGCCGCAACCCGTCGAGGATGCGCTGATCACTGCGTTGCAGGATGAATATCACGCAGAAGCCTTCTATGACGCCGTGATGGAAAAATTCGGCCCCGTGCGCCCCTTCTCGAACATCATCCGGGCCGAGCAGATGCACCAATCTGCTCTGATAGACATCATGACACGCTACGGCGTGGCCATTCCGGCCAATACGGAATTGAAGTCGGCTGAGATCCGCGCCGCAGTTCCTGCGACATTGGGAGAAGCCTGCTCTATCGGTGTTCAGGCTGAAATCGACAATGCAGGCCTTTACACCGATGAGCTGATGCCTGCGGTTAAGGCCTATCCGGATATCACGACCGTGTTCACGGCCTTGAGCGATGCGTCCCAGCAGAAACATCTGCCAGCATTCCAGCGCTGCTCGGCGCGATGAGCGGGTATAGGGCCATATGAAAAAGGGGCCATTGGTCTGGCCCCTTTTCGATCATTTTGCGCGTTCTGATTTTAATAAATCGGGTCCGGAATGATCCTTAAAATTCCTCGCGATCACGCCCTTTGAAGCGGTCGGATTCCTTCATCGCATTCTTGACCATCTTGCCGAAAGCCTTGGACTTGCGGCGGCTTTGGGCAATGCTTTGGGTGTTGCGATTGTCTTCCGCTTCCAGTTTGCGCCAGCGGTCAAGGCGCGCAGCATCCAGCTCTCCGGCCTTGATGGCGGCTTGTATGGCGCAGCCAGGTTCATTCTCGTGGCGACAATTGCGGAATTTGCACTGACCCGCCAGTTCCAGAATGTCATCGAACACTTGTTCGATGCCTGTACTTTTCTCATGCAGGCGCAGCGCACGGATGCCCGGTGTATCCACCAGCCATGCCCCGTTGATCGTCGGATGCAGGGAGCGATAGGTCGTTGTGTGTCGCCCCTTGGAATCATCCTCGCGAATATCCTGCGTGGCGTCGCTTCGGCCGGTAAAGGCATTCAACAGCGTGGTCTTGCCAACGCCGGATGATCCGACCATGGCGATGGTTTGGCCCCTGCCACACCAGGGCGCAAGCTGGCCGACCACATCGGGATCTTTGGCATTGAGCCCGAGCACATCAAGCCCGTTCATCAGGCCCTTGGCCTGATCGATATAGGGCGCGGCATCCTCGCATAGATCCACCTTGGTCAACAGCACAACAGGTGTGACATCCGCATCCCGAGCCAATGCGAGAAACCGCTCGATCCGTGCCAGATTGAAGTCATCATTGCAGGATGTGACCACAAACAGCACATCCACATTGGACGCCATAAGCTGCTCGGACACGTCGGTCCCTGCGGCACGGCGCTTCAGTTCGGAGCGCGGATCAAGACGTCGGGCAATCTGATCGGTGTGATCGACCAGAACCCAGTCTCCCACGCCAAAGGCCGAGGTTGGCACCTTGTGTGGCGTGCGCAGCGAGCGTGTCCCCGCTTCGCCCAGCCCAACAACGATGGACCGTTGGATTTCGGAGATCCGATAGGGAGTAAGCGTCTCAAGCTCTTCCATGTCCAATTGGCTCATGAAATGGGAGGAAAAGCCCAACTCGGAGAGCGTCCAGTTGTGCTTTGCAGCCAGTGCAGGATCAAAAGCGGTTGGATGCGTGGATTTATCCGAAGAGTCGACAGACTTTGCGGGTATATGCTTTAGAAAATCATCGAAAGACGTCATTGTCTTGCCTTATGCAATAAACTACCTGCGGCGCGAGCCTTTCGGCAGGGCCGTTTGGTCCAGGCAAGCAAGGGGAGCGCAAGGCTCAACCGCAATGTGCCCGGAAGACACTCATGACACTCATAAATACCCTCCTTTCCGACAAATTATCCGCAATGGGGTGTAACTTGCGTCACCATAGCCGAGCGTTCCGCGCTTGTCACCATCTACTGGCTGCCCATGATACGGGATCAGCAAGACTGTTGCGTGAAAGGCTCAGCTTTGTGGGGCCCAGCCATCGGGCGCCATCTCGAAGCCTTCAAACACAAAGCCCGGCGCAACCATGCAGCTAACAAGACTCCATGCGCCAGTGGATCGCGCCGATTGCCAGGCATGCCGCGGCACAATGCCCTGCGGTTGCTCACCTGCCAGAATATCCGGCCCCATGACGAGGGTCAGCTTGTCAGCTCCCTCTTGTGCGATGCTCAGCTCAAGGGGAGCGCCCGCTTGCCAGAACCACGCTTCCACCGCATCCACCCGATGCCAATGGGAAACCTCCCCAGCCTTCAGAAGATAATAGATTACTGTGGAATGGCCGCGCCCTTCCGGGCCTTCTGTATCTCGGAAAGTCTCGACAAAATAGCCACCTTCCGGGTGGTCCTGCATCCCCAGCTTTGCAATAACGGCATCGGCATCGAGCATGACAGATCTCCAGAACAGAAGAAATAGCAAAGGGTTGGGTATTCGAGGGGCAAAAGAAAAGGCGCATCTTTGTGCGCCTTTTGCTTGATCAGATATCCAGGTTTGCCACGTTGAGGGCGTTGTCCTGAATGAAGTTTCGCCGGGGTTCCACATCGTCCCCCATCAGCTTGGCGAAGATGTCATCGGCATCATCGGCCTCCTGCACCCGAACCTGCAACAGGGTGCGGGCTTCCGGATCCAGCGTGGTTTCCCAAAGCTGCTCGGCATTCATCTCGCCCAGCCCTTTATAGCGCTGCATGGAAATACCCTTGCGGCCAAGAAGATAGACTTCCTTGAGAAGGGAGCCCGGACCATAGATGATATATTCCTTCTCCCGGCGACGCATGACGGTGCCATAATCGAAGTTTTCCTTGATGTCCTCTCCAAGCTTGTTGAGCTTGATGGCATCGGCGGAATTCAGCAAGGCCGCGTCGAGAATTGCGGATTCCTTGACCCCGCGCACCGTGCGTTCAAAGACATAGGAGCCGTCATCCTTGACGATGCCTTCCCAGCCGCGTTCGGTCTCTTCGGCCATCCGGTCAAGCCGGCGGCAGACCCGAGCCATGGCTTCTTCGATGAGCTTGTCATTTTCGCTGATCGCCGGATCAAACAGCCCGCTGATCGCAGATTGTTCAACAACGGCGCGATTATAACGCGAATGCAGCCCTTCCAGAGTAGCCGAGAAGGTGCGCGATTCATCGAGCAGAGCCCGCAGATCGCGGCCAGCGCGCTCGATCTTAGATCCGGTCGTCAAAACGGCTTCTTCAATGCCCGTGTCGATCAGATAATCCTCGAAAGCCTGCTCATCCTTGAGATATTGCTCGGACTGGCCGCGCTTGACCTTGTAGAGCGGCGGCTGGGCAATATAGAGATGACCCTGCTCGACCAGCTCGGGCATTTGTCTGAAGAAGAAGGTAAGCAGCAGGGTACGAATGTGGGCGCCGTCGACATCAGCATCAGTCATGATGATGATTTTGTGATAGCGCAGCTTGTCGGGGTTGAATTCATCCTTGCCAATGCCGGTGCCCAGCGCCGTGATCAGCGTGCCGATTTCCTGACTGGAGAGCATCCGGTCGAAACGGGCGCGTTCCACGTTGAGGATTTTACCGCGCAAGGGAAGAATGGCCTGATTGGAGCGATGACGGCCCTGTTTGGCCGATCCGCCAGCGGAATCACCCTCCACCAGGAAGAGTTCGGATTTGGACGGATCCCGTTCCTGACAATCGGCAAGCTTGCCGGGGAGTGATGCGATATCGAGCGCCCCTTTGCGGCGCGTTAATTCGCGCGCCTTGCGGGCGGCTTCGCGCGCTGCGGCTGCTTCCACCACCTTGGAGACAATCGTCTTGCCTTCATTGGGGTTCTCTTCCAGCCATTCACCAAGGGCGGCATTGATCAGATTTTCAACGACCGGACGCACCTCGGACGAGACCAGCTTGTCTTTGGTCTGGGATGAGAATTTCGGATCGGGCACCTTGACCGAAAGCACGCAGGTAAGGCCCTCGCGGCAGTCATCCCCACTTGGGTTGACCTTTTCACGCTTAAGCAGCCCGGAGCTTTCCGCATAGGATGTGATCTGACGTGTCAGCGCTGCGCGGAAACCGGCCAGATGGGTACCGCCGTCGCGCTGGGGAATGTTGTTGGTAAAGCACAGCACATTTTCATGATAGCTGTCATTCCACCACATGGCCGCTTCCACCGTGATACCGTCTTTTTCGGCAGAGACGGCAAGCGGCTTTTCGATCATCGGCTTCTTGGCGCGGTCGAGCCATGTGACAAAGGCTTCCAGACCGCCCTCATAGAGCATTTCTTCCTGCACCTTGTCCGGACCGCGATCATCGGTCAGCAGGATGCGGACGCCGGAATTGAGGAAGGCCAGTTCACGCAGGCGATGTTCCAGCGTGGCGAAGTTGAATTCGATATGGGTGAAGGTTTCCGGGCTCGGGGTAAAGGTCACCTCGGTTCCCTTTTGTCCATTGGCCGGGCCAAGCTCCTTCAGCGGGCTGACAGCATTGCCATGCTCGAAGTGGATCTCATGTTCCTTGTCATTGCGCCAGATGCGCAATTTCAGCTTGGTCGAAAGCGCGTTCACCACCGAAACGCCCACGCCATGCAAACCACCGGAGACCTTGTAGCTGTTCTGGTCGAATTTACCGCCCGCATGCAGCTGGGTCATGATGACCTCGGCAGCGGAAACGCCTTCTTCATGGTGGATGTCGGTCGGGATGCCGCGTCCGTTATCCGTGACTGTCACCGAGCCGTCCGCATTGAGGGTTACGGTCACAAGATCCGCATATCCGCCCAATGCTTCGTCGATGGCATTGTCCACCACCTCGTAAACCATGTGATGCAGGCCAGAACCATCATCCGTGTCCCCGATATACATGCCCGGGCGTTTGCGAACGGCATCCAGACCTTTGAGAACCTTGATGGAATCAGCGCCATATTCGGCGTCTGCACTCTGGGGGGTGTTTTCAATATCGCTCATGCGAATCAGTCATCCTTAAGCTACGGCTAACCCTTCACTTATACGAGGTTTTTCGCCGCGTTCAACCGCTTCTCGCCATCGCAGCAAGCGATCGCGGCCTCCTGTTGTGGAGAGTTTGCTTCAGAAGGCGAAGAAGTCTCTTGATACCACATAATAGTGGCAGAAATCAGCGCTTCTGTGCCCGTTCCTGCTCGGATCTGACATAAGCCAGTATCTGGGCGACTTCTGTTTGTGTCAGACCTTCCACAGGGTCCATCGGACCATAATCCCAATTGCGCTGCGGAGCACCATAATTCACGGCCTGAATGAAGGCCCGATCCGAAAGATTACCCTTGCTATAAATCCGGTTGATCAGGGCCGGACCAAAGCTTGTGCTGCGTCCTCCCACACCGTGGCAACTGAGGCAATTGGCATTGTATAGCTTTAGGCCTTCCTTCCTGATCTGGGCGCTATCGAGGGTGGCGATCAGCTTGTCGTCACTCTGTTTTGAAAAAAAATCGCCGGTGGTGATCAGCAACAAAAGAATGAACAGCGAGATACACATGAATATCAGGCTGCTTCTTGATTTGGCAAAAGGAATACGACGTCTTCGCGCCATAATGACCCCGTTTCTCGCTTCTTATTCTAGAGGAAGAATTGTACCACAGGAAACGTTAAAGCGTTCTGCTCGTTCTCCCAGTGGTAAAAAGATTCTGTCATCCGTTCCGGTAACGAAAGCCTGACAGCCGAGCCGGTCCAGAAGATCAAACAGCGCCAGCCTGCGGGTCTCGTCCAGATGGGCCGCAACTTCGTCCAGAAGCACCAGAGGCGTGCGTCCGGCCCGCTCGGAGACCAGATGGGCATGGGCAAGCACAATGCCCAGCAGCAACGCCTTCTGCTCACCGGTCGAACATTTGGCAGCCACCATGTCCTTGGGGCCATGCCGAACCAACAGATCGGAGCGGTGCGGACCGGTCAAGGTGCGCCCGGCGGCGCGATCTCGTGGTCGTCCTTGCCGCAGCACCGAGCGATAATGCTCTTCGCTTTCAATGGCCGGCCGCGAAAAGGCCTCGCTCTCCAACTGCCCTTCCAGATCGAGCACGGCATTGGGAAAAGCCGTTGTGCCTTCTTCCCCATGCAAGATCGACAAGGAGCGGTTCAAAAGCGCAATCAATTCAGCCCGTGCCGTTGCAATGGCTGAGCCGAATTCGGCCATTTGCGCCTCGATCCCGTCCAGCCACACGCTCTCATGGGGAGCTTCGTCAAGCAGGCGATTACGCTGGCGCATGGCCTTTTCAAAGGCGTTGACCCGTGTGCCGTGGGTCTTGTCGATGGCCAGCACCATCCGGTCCAGCCATTTGCGTCGCTCGGAGGCGGCACCCGTAAACAGGCTGTCCATCTGTGGTGTCAACCACAGCACAGAGACATGATCAGACAGGCTCTCGGCTGACTTGGCCGTGGCACCATTGATGCGGATTCGTCGTTGCAGGCTGCCATCCGGGCCCGGCTGCAATCCGGTGCCCAGTTTGATATCGCCAGAGGGAGTATCGAGTGTAACCGAAACGGCCCAACTGCCTTCGCTCGATTGTTCCCGCGCAATCTCTGGATAGGCAACGCGCCGGAGGCCACGACCGGGAGAGAGAAAGGAAACGGCCTCAAGCAGATTGGTCTTGCCGGAGCCATTCGCGCCCGTCAGCACCACATGCTTGCCATCAAGCCCGAGGCTGAGAGAGGCATAATTGCGGAAATTGGCCAGATTGATTGATGCGACCGTCACCCTGTCGACAGGCCGCTGAAGCTGGGCAGTCGGGTCTGGGCAGATCGAAGCTGTATTCAAGGCCGCATTTCCTTTGATTTAGGGGACATCTGCCGCTCTCTGGAGGACGGGATGCGGCAGAAAGAATCACATGCATAAAAGAATAGGGCATTTCGAATGGAAATGCCCCATGCATCTTTCATTTTTTCGCAAGGCTTGAGCCCCTGCTAGACACGCATCGGCATCAACACATAAAGCGTGTTGTTGTCGCCATCGTCCTGGATGAGCGTTGGCGAGCCGGAATCGGCCAGACGGAACTGGGCGCTGTCGCTTTCCAGCTGGTTGGTGATGTCCAGCAGATAGCGGGCATTAAAGCCGATTTCCATCGGATCGGATTCATATTCAACGGTCAGCTCATCGGTTGCCGTGCCGGAATCCGGGTTGGAAACCGAAAGCACCAGACTGTTGGGCTGCAGGCTGAGCTTGACGGCGCGACCGCGTTCGTTCGACACGGTAGACACACGGTCAACAGCCTGAGCGAACAGGGCATTTTCAATCTTCATGACCTTGTCGTTGCCCTTGGGAATCACCTTCTCATAGTCAGGGAAGGTACCGTCGATCAGCTTGGAGGTCAGCACCACCGGACCGATTGTCAGGCGGATCTTGGTTTCGGACAGCTCAACCGCAATGTTGGCTTCCGGATCTTCGATCAGCTTCTGGACTTCAGACACGGTCTTGCGCGGAACGATAACCCCCGGCATGCCCTGAGCACCGGCAGGCGCGGGCAGCTGGGCTTGTGCGAGACGGTGGCCATCGGTGGCAACGGCACGCAGCACCGATGCGCCATCGATATCAAGGCTATGCACATAGATACCGTTGAGATAATAGCGGGTTTCTTCGGTCGAGATCGCAAACTGGGTGTGATCGATCAACTTCTTCAGATCCAGCGCCGGAATGGTAAAATGATGCGAAAATTCACCAGCCGTGATATCAGGAAAATCCGTGACCGGCAGGATCTGCAAGGTGAAATGCGCGCGACCGGCAATGATGGCCAATGCGGTCTGTTCTTCGTTGGTTTCCAGCGTGACCTGCGATCCGTCCGGCAATTTGCGCACAATGTCATAAAGCATATGCGCCGGAACGGTGGTTGCTCCGCCGATCTCTACCATCGCCGGTGCCGTTTCCAGCACTTCCAGATCAAGGTCGGTTGCCTTGAAAACCAGATCGCCACCTTCTGCACGCAGCATCACGTTGGACAGGATCGGAATAGTGTTACGCCGTTCAACAACCCGGTGGACATGGTTTAGAGACTTCAAAAGGGTTGCCCGTTCGAGAGTGACTTTCATATCCCAAATTCCCTACATCAATACATCAACTATTTTTGCCCATACCATGCCCTGCAATGGCGGGGAAGCAACTTTGACCCTTCTTCCCTGATAAGGCAAGGGGATCGACCCGATTCAGGCGCGATCCCCTCATATTTCTTCCACATGTCAGCGGCAATTTACCTGCATGATCAAGCGTAATACCGTTCGGAACCGCTATTCGGCGATGTTCCGTTTCAGCATTTCGATTTCCTGCTGCAAGGTATTGTCCGAAGATGCCAGCTCCTCGATCTTGCGTACCGCATGCAGCACCGTGGTATGGTCCCGGCCACCAAAGCGACGTCCGATTTCCGGCAGGGAGCGTGGCGTCAGCATTTTGGAAAGATACATTGCAATCTGGCGCGGGCGCACGATGGTGCGGGTCCGGCGAGATGACAAAAGATCAGAGCGGGATACATTATAGTGCTTGGAAACAACGCGCTGAATGTCTTCGATGCGAATGCGGCGCGGTTCCTTGGAGCGGATCAGATCCTTGAGTGCCTGTTCGGCCATCTCAATGGAGATCGGAGCCCCGGTCAGTTGGTTATGGGCCATCAGACGGTTGAAGGCACCGTCCAGATCACGGCCGTTGGAGCGGATGATGCCAGCCACATGATCAAGCACCAGTTCCGGAATGGTCAGGTTCGGATCCCGACGCGCAGCCTGCGTGGCGCGATCAGAAAGGATAGACCGGCGCAGCTCTTTTTCAAGCGGCTGCAATTCGCTGACCAGACCACCAGCCAGACGCGAGCGGACGCGCTCGTCGAGGCTTTCCAGCTCGACCGGAGGACGGTCGGCAGCAACTACCACCTGACGGGCGCCGTCAATGAGGCTGTTGAGCGTATGGCAGAATTCCTGCTGGATGCTCTTGCCCTGAAGGAATTGCAGGTCATCGATCAGCAGAATGTCGATGTCTCTGAGCGTATCCTTGAAATCGATGGCTGCCTGGCTCTTCAGCGCCTGAACAAAGCTATACATGAAGCGTTCGGCAGTCAGATAGAGAACACGCGCGGTCGGATTCGACTTCTTGGCTTCCCATGCAATCGCCTGCAACAGATGGGTCTTGCCCAGACCAACGGAGGCATGCAGGAAGAGCGGGTTGAAGGAAACAGGCTGGCCGGGCTGGGCCATGGCCACCTGTTTGGCCGCAGCGTGAGCCAGCGTGTTGGACTGGCCGACAACAAAGGTTTCGAATGTCAGGCGCGGATCAAGCGGAGAGCCGCCCAACTGGTCCTGCTCCTGCCCCATGGCAGCCGCCGCTGAAGGACGCGCAAAACCGGAATCCTTGTTGCCCGCTTCTGCAGACTTGGCCGGAGCCTTGTTCTGAACGGTCTTTGGACGCACAGCACCGCGCACATACAGATCAATGCGGCGCACTTGCTCGCATTCCTCGCGCCAGAGTGCCATCAGAAGATCGCCATAATGCGACTGAATCCAGGATTTGAGGAATCGGGTGGAAACGGAAAGAATAACCAGTCCGTTCTGCTCATCCTCAATTTCTACACTGGCAAACCAGCTTGAAAATACGTCTTCTCCGAGTTCCGCGCGCAGTCTTTTCTTCACGCGTTCCCATTCTTCTTTGCCCACTTTCACCGAAGGCTCCTCTTTTCGGGAGTCAGCCTCGGGAAAAGCCTGATGAGTCGCCGCACTCATCTCCATATCAACATTTCCCTTTGTGGCCGTCTGCTGTATTGTCATTTTGTTGTTCTAGCCTAATAGCCGCCAAAAACAGCTGTTTCCTTGATAAGCCGCAATTCTGGTGAGTTTATCTCGCTCTTCTTGTTGCAGCCAATTTGAATTTTTATTCCAAGCTACCGGTTTCGGCAATTCGAAAAACATCCAAAAGACGTTCAGAATTGTCGCCAGGGCAAGCCTGCATGCTTCCATCCGTTGCAACTGGATCGGTGCAACGTATCGTCCAGATCGCCTTCAAAGCCTGAAGCGACATTGTAGCAAGGGCCATCCCATCTGGGGGTCATCTCGATCGCCGCATGCTGGGAGCGGGCGCCTGAGCGACACAGAAAATAGATTGGGCTGTCCTTTGCCACATTCCGCTTTTCAAGCTCGGCCAGTAGCCGTTCGGCAAAATCGCCATGGACACTCATGTCGGGATAGGAGAGCCATTCCACCAGAAGCACGTCCCGATCAGGTTGGTCCAAAACGGGGATACCGACATAAGACCACTCAGCATGAGTACGCACGTCTACGAGTATGGCGTCAGGATCCTGAGACAGGGTCTTCCAGGCTGTCAGTACGTCAATGTCACCTGCGTAAGATGCCGATTTACTCAAAGACAAACACTCCTGTTCGGGTGACATCAAGCCACCAGATGATGGTACTGCATGAACCTGTCCATGGGCATGGCCGTGTTTTGGATATGGCCTGTGCTCCGACACGGCAGGAACTTGAAAAACCGACCATACACCCTGCTGCCCACAAGGCTTGAAGGCCCAGATGCCCTCTTGCTAAAAAAGTCGACTTCCCGCCATGGTTGTCAGTTTTGATTTCAAAATGCCTTCGGGCTTTTGCTCTTCTATAGCAACCATGTCCCTGCGATATCCGACCATACACAGCCGAAGGGGGGCGTGCAAGAAGAACGAAATCAGATTCTTTGTCCCGAATGGCCTCAAACAAACCACGCAGAATGCGCCAATTTTCTCTTGACCGGGCTATCCCTTTGCGACTCTTCAGATTCTGTCACCATTCGGTAACATTATGCAGATTCATTGCAGCGGAATTTTTTTTTATCGACTCCGATATTGACCAAAAAGAGAATCGTTGTTGTGATTTTCTTAACTCTCTAAATTTCGGTCAAGGCTCTGAAAAATATGCATTTTTAGAATCGTTGATCAAAAGGAGAGTGAGCGCATCGGATTCGTTTAAACTATCGATCCATATTGCCGTTTTATGACGATTTTTGCCTGCCGCCACAAAAAAGCCCGGCCAAAACCGGGCTTTCAAGCATAAGAAACCGTTCTTAAGCAGCCAGCGCTTTAACGCGTTTGCTCAGACGGGAGATTTTTCGAGAAGCGGTATTGGCATGAAATACACCTTTGGCAACGGCGCGCATCATTTCTGACTGTGCCTTGCGCAGAGCTTCGGAAGCGGCAGCCTGATCGCCAGCAGCGATGGCTTCTTCAACGAAACGGATGTAGGTGCGTACGCGCGTACGACGTGCTTTGTTGGTCGCAGTCTTACGAGCAATTTTACGGGTCGCCTTTTTGGCGGAAACTGTATTGGCCATTGAGCCTATCCTTGTTTTCCATGCGGAGCCTTACCGGTCCGCTCACGCCGCTACATCACAACAGCCCTCAAATCTGTACAGGCCAGGAAGGACGAGCAGCCAACCTTAGCAAAGCGGAGATGCGCTCTGCTTTCTCGAAATGATATGAATGATCGGAGCCAAAGGGCTCCCGCTGCATACCGACAGCAAAAGGCGGCACATAAGGGCCGCCCATTGATCCGCGCTTATAGTCAAACTTGTTTGCCGCGTCAACCATTCAGATCGACGAAAAGGCGCAGAAACCGGCCTTTTTCGGATTCATGAAAGATTAACCTCTTATCCGTCCGGATTGTTCTTGCTGCCAGGCGGGATCTTCAAGCGCGTACAGGCGTGTTTGGCACACCCCGACCGATGGCTTCCAGCACATCGCTCAGGAAACGGCCCAAATTGTCGGTCACATGATGAACATAAGGCACCTGTGTGCTTTCGGCCTCCCAGCGGCCATGAAAAACGTCCCGCATCTGATCAGGTACAATAAGCACGCAATTCATACCCAGAGCGTCAGGCACTTGCAGATTGCGCGCCAGATCTTCGAACATGGCCGAGCGGTTCGGATTGATGCCGGTCTGCTCCAAAAGCCGTTCATAGGGGGCACGATTGGGCTTAGGCTCAAGCCCGGCCCATACGATATCGAATACGTCATCGAAATAGTCGGTAATACCCAACCGCTCGGATACCTTGCGGGCATGGTCCTTCGTGCCGTTGGTATAGATATAGCGTTTGCCGGGCAGAGCACAGAGCGCCTGTCCCAAGAGCGGGTCCGGTTCCACAACGCTATGGTCGATGTCATGGACATATTCAAGAAAGTCATCGGGCGCAATATCATGCTCGATCATCAGGCCGCGCAGTGTGGTACCATATTGCTTGTAATAGCTATGACGCAGATGGGATGCGTCTTCGAGTGTCAGGCCAAGCAGATTGGACACAAACTCGTTCATCTTCACTTCCATCTGCGCGAAAAGATCGATATGGCGCGGATAGAGCGTGTTATCCAGATCGAAGATCCAACTGTCGATATCCTTGAAACTCTCCAGCAAATTGGAGCCGGAGCCATTCTCGCTTTGCATTTAGATCTCCAATAGTCTTCATTTGCCCAACGGGCCTTGTCCTGCATGCAAACAGGAAACGATCCGGGACAATGCCACGAATGAGAGCATAAACCAAGCCGATGGCATGGCTTAGTGAAAAATTGCTCACTTTACGATCTTGAGGGAAAGCCCTTGCCAAGGAGCAAAAGCCCTGCATTAGATGGACCCGGTAGATATGAGTGCGTAGCATGGCCCAAAAAGGCCATTTTCTTCAGAACGGTATGGTCTATCATGGCATGAGGTGGGTGCCATGAAAAGACAAGCGGGCAAGAGATCAAGGGCAATCTGAATGGACGATAAGACGCAGAACCACAAGGATGGCGAGGCCCATGGCCTGCTGGACCGGTCGGCGACGGGGCAACCGGCGGGCAAAGGCAAGGAGAAGGGCTATCCCAGCTTTGGATTGTCGACCAAGCTGTTGCTGCTGACCATCGTGTTCGTCATGCTTAGCGAAATTCTGATCTTCGTGCCCTCCATTTCCAAATTCCGGGCCGACTGGATCACGCGCAAGCTGGAACTGGCAGAAGTGGCGGCGCTGATCTACACCAATGCCTCCGATGATCTGAAAGACAAGGCCATCGAGCAGGAGCTGCTCAATCGCCTCAATGTTCAGACCTTGGGCTTGCGCAATCACGGCGAACGACGCCTGCTGGCCATGGTTGATATGCCCGGCAAGATCATGCGCGATGACAATATCCAGACCATGGATCCGCCGGAATTGATCGCAGCTGCCTTTGACACGCTGTTGTTCGGCGAGGGGCGCACCATCCGCGTGGTCGCTCAGACCAAGGACAATCAGGGCATGGTGGAAATGGTCTTTGACGAGACCGGATTGCGCGGCGACATGATTCGCTTTTCCATCAACATTCTTTTGCTTTCGCTCGTTATTTCGGTGATGACAGCCGGTCTGGTCTATCTGTCGCTCCGCGCTTTGCTTGTGCGACCCATTCTGGGGCTTCTGGACAATATGGCCCGCTTCACCTCCAACCCCGAAGATACCAACGCTGTCATCAAGCCTTCTGAACGGCGCGATGAGATCGGCATGATCGAGATGCAATTGGGCGAAATGGAGGGCATTCTTGCTAACACGCTGCACAAGCAGCGTCGCCTTGCCGATCTCGGGTTGGCTGTCTCAAAGATCAACCATGATCTGCGTAACATCATCGCCTCGGCGCAGCTCTTTTCCGATCGTCTGTCGATTTTGGATGATCCCACCGTGCAAAGGGTGGTGCCCAAGCTGATGGGCACGCTGGATCGGGCGGTGGACTATTCCCGCGCGGTCATGTCCTATGGCAAGGCGCAGGAAGCACCGCCAGACAAACGGCTGCTGAATCTGTATCAACTCGGCGAGGAAATGCGCGACCTGCTGGACCTGTCCGAAACATCGCGCTTGACCTTCTCAAACCATATTCCGAACGATCTTGAGGTCTATGCCGATCCGTCTCAGCTGTTTCGGGTCTTGATGAATCTGTGCCGCAACTCGGTGGATGTGATGCAGGGGCGCAAGGAAGAAGCGGTGATTTGCAGGCTGGATCTGTTTGCTCGCATCGAAAAGGACAAGACCATCATAGAAGTGTCTGATACAGGCCCCGGTGTTCCCGAGGTCGCACGCGCGCATCTGTTCAGGCCGTTTCAGGGGTCGGTGCGCAAGGGTGGCACAGGGCTGGGGCTTGCCATCGCCGCTGAGATTGTCCGCGCTCATGGTGGCGCCATCTGTCTTCTTGACCGCAGCCCCGGAGCCCATTTTGAAATTAGCCTGCCCAGAGAGTAAAGGCGCCAAATAAGGGCGGACAGGAGATTGGCCAACAAAAAGGCCAGGGCGCTTGGCAGGCCCTGACCTTTCCTTGAAGGAGCCAATGATCACGCGATGATCTCAGAGATCCTTCTTGGAGAAATACCAGTCAACGGTATCAAAGCCTTCGGATGCACGCTTTGCAGCGCCTTCAACCGTAGACGGCGGAGGAACGATGACCTTGTCGCCTGGCTGCCAGCCTTCAGGCGTTGCCACCTTGTTGGCGTCTGATGTCTGCAGTGCGGCCAAAAGACGGGCAAATTCCGGAATAGAACGGCCATTAGACATCGGATAATAGACCATGGCACGCAGGATGCCTTTCGGGTCGATAAGGAAGGTTGCCCGCACTGCAGACGTGTCGCTGGCGCCCGGATGGATCATGCCGTAGGCCTTGGCGACCGTCATTGAAATGTCGTCGATGATCGGGAACTGGATATCAACGCCCCAGTTTTCCTTGATGCTGCGCACCCAGGCAATGTGAGAATGGATGCTGTCGATGGACAGGCCGAGCAATTCGCAGTTCATTTCCTGAAACTGGTCATAGGCTTTGGCAAACGCCATGAATTCGGTGGAGCAAACGGGTGTGAAGTCGGCCGGGTGGGAGAACAGGATCAGCCACTTGCCTTCATAATCGGACAGTTTCTTGACGCCGGCAGTTGTCGGAGCACAGAAATCCGGAGCGGGTTTATTCAATTGCGGGAATGCGGGGGACACTGCCGGTGTTTCAATTTCTGTCATGTAAAATACTCCTTTTAAGGTGCGCCGAGTGCGCCATTGTAGTTGACGGCACAGTATCAGCAGTCTAGTTATTAGTGAAATGAGTTATTTTTGACATTTTGATCGAAAAAATCGATAACTGACATGATCCCATCCTTGCGCCAGTTAACCTTTCTGATTGCCTTAGCGGATGAACTGCATTTCAGCAATGCGGCGAAGCGTTGCAATGTGACCCAATCAACCCTCAGTGCCGGGCTGAAGGAGCTGGAATCCATATTGGGCGTGACATTGGCCGAACGCTCCAAGCGCTCCGTGATCATGACGCCCATCGGCCGCAAGATTGTCGATCAGGCTCGCAAGATTCTGACCGATACCCAGCATCTGGTAGAAACCGCAGCGTTGGCAGCCGAGACTATGGCCGGCGACATGCATCTTGGTGTCATCCCGACCGTTGGCCCCTTCCTGTTGCCGCGTCTGCGTCCATTGCTGCGTGATGAGCATCCCCGCCTGCGGCTCTACTTGCGTGAGGAATTGACCGACCAACTGCTCGAAGGCCTCAGAAGCGGGCGGCTTGATGTGGCGCTCATCGCATTGCCTCACGATGTAGGCGATCTGGAAACTCTGGAACTGTTTGAAGACGGCTATCACCTTGTTGCCCCGCTGGACCATGATCTGGCCTGCAACAGTCTGGCCGATGGCATAATGCTCAAAAACGAACCTCTTATGCTGCTGGAGCGTGGCCATTGCTTACAGCAACATGCCTTGTCTGCCTTTCCGGGGTTGCTGAACAAGGATGTGGAGTTTGACGCCACCAGCCTGGCCACCCTGTTGGCGATGGTGGAAGAGGGGCTGGGCTCGACCCTCATTCCCAATGTTGCCATTGATGCCGGATTGACCAAGGCGCATGATGTGGTCGAGATCGATTTGCCAACCTCCTTGCCCCGCAAGATCACTCTGGTCTGGCGTAAATCCTCCACCCGCAAAGACGATTTCCGGGCGCTGGGGGACTTGATCATCAAGGCCAGAGAGAGCCTTCGCATCGGCTAGGGAACAGGCACCTGCGCACGCCCAAAGTACTTAGGGTCACCCGTCAAGATACCACACTTCAAAGGGTCTGAATGGGGACGATGAACTTTTCAGCCTTTATCCAGCACCCAAGATCAAACGACGGCTATTAGACGAGGTTTGATTTTATGAAGAAAGATCGCATCACATATCCCGACGGCATTCTCGATTTGTTGAAGGTGCCCGAGCTCAGACGTCTGATACGGCAAGATATGGGCAGCAGTCCTGTACTCGCCAATGAATTGGAATTCATCCTGAGCCCGCCGATTCCGAGCGAAGTCTATGTCAAATATTTGTCTCCCAATGCAGAAAAACCCGTAAAAGTGGCCGATCAAATTCGTCAGGCGGCATCCAAGATGATGCGTGAAACATCCAGCGCGGATCTCGAAAAATGGAGCAAGATCGTTGCCTTGATGCGAAAGGACATCATCAAGAGATTTGACAGCAAGATCGTGCCCTCCTTCTACCAGCGAGATATTTTCCGGCAATGGCATGAGCAGGCTGCCATAGCCAAGGCAAAGGCCAATATGGGAGATCCCAAGAAGGTTGCCAAGAAACTGGATCTGGACGAGCGTTACGATGCCGAAAAGTTGGAAAAATACATGATTGCCCAAGCCCTTGGGCGCACAGAGAAGGCTGCTAAAATCGAGAAGAAGTTGCGTGAAGCCCATGCGATTGATCTCAGACACATCGAGCACCAGGTCAGGAAGCGCAAGGAAAAGGAAGCAACGGGCAAGACCGAAGCTGAGCGTACCGGTGTTGATTTGACACCAGCCAAATTGCTCAATTGTGGCTTCCGCAATGTGAACGACAAAAAACTGCGCGAAGCCATCGTGAAATTTTCAACTGCAGTTCTAACGGCCAAGAAAGCCGACCAGAAAGCCTTCTTCAAGAAGATACAGGCATTGGAACCCGAATCTGGAATCGCCCGGAACATGACGATTGAAAATCTGATCAAGACTATGCGCAAGAAGGGGGTTATTACTGAAGCCGTCAATAAGTTTGATGTCTACAAACCTTAAGTCTATCCCTGTCCGCACGCGTGCTTCCATGCTATTGGTTAGCTCCTCATGCCCTATCGGGCGACGGGGAGCCCCAGCCTAGACTGCATAGGGAATGGACGCCATGACACGCGACGAATTTGATGCTCATTGCGCTACCCTCCACCACGCCACCAATGTGGTGCAGTGGGGTGGCTGCTCTGTCTGGAAGATTGGCGGCAAGATCTTCGCGCTCTGCGCACCAGAGACAAAAGACGGCAATCATCCCAAAATCAGCTTCAAATGCTCTGATATGGTCTACGAAATTCTGCGCGATGAGCCAGGCATCATTCCCGCTCCCCATCTGGCGCGGGCCAAATGGGTTCAGCTCACAGCGCCCGATGCCATGAGTGATGAGGATATCAAGCAACATCTGAATGTGGCTTACGAGATCATTGTGGGCAAGTTGACCCGCAAGATCCGCGTAGAGCTTGGCCTTTCTGATGGGCCGAATCGGATCTGAAACAACCCGGCTCAAAATTCGCGTTGAAATTGCGATATCAAGGACTTGACCCTGTGATGGGGTTTTGCCAAAATCCTGTCTGTAAACCTTTCGGCGCTGAGCGCGGTCATCCTGTCGGAATTTGACGCCCTGTCATTTCAACCGGCATCGAGGAGGGCAACCGCGGCGCACAGCCCGGACGTTCACATCGAACATGGTTTCATGGTCACAACTCCGGGCTGATCAGACCGGAGATACAGTGATGAAAACCATTATCGAACCCTTCCGCATCAAATCGGTAGAACCCATTCGCATGACCACGCGTTCTGAACGCGAGGCAAAGCTCAAGGCTGCCGACTATAATCTCTTCGCGCTCAAATCCGAAGACGTGATCATCGATCTTCTGACCGATTCGGGAACAGGCGCCATGAGCGCCGAACAATGGGCCGCCGTGATGCGTGGCGATGAGAGCTACGCCGGCTCTCCCTCTTATTATCGTTTCCGAGATAGTGTTCAGGAGCTGATGCCCTTTGAGCATATCATCCCGACCCACCAGGGGCGCGCGGCAGAGGCGATTCTGGTTTCCATCTTTGGCGGTGCGGGCAAACATGTGCCTTCCAACACCCATTTCGATACCACGCGCGGCAATATCGAGGCATCGGGCGCCGAGGCTTATGATCTGGTGATCGAGGAGGGCAAGGACCCCGCTTCGCTTTATCCCTTCAAGGGCAATATGGATCTTAGCAAGCTGAAGGCTTTTCTGGAGGAGAAGGGCGACAGCGTACCCATGGTGATGATCACCATCACCAACAATGCTGGCGGTGGTCAGCCCGTGAGCCTTGAAAATATCCGTGGTGTTGCGGCGCTGGCCCATGAATATGGCAAGCCCTTCATCATTGATGGCTGCCGCTTCTCGGAAAATGCCTGGTTCATCAAGCAACGCGAAGAAGGTCAGCAGGACCGCTCCATCAAGGATATCGTGCGTGATTGTTTCTCGGTGGCTGACGGCATGACCATGAGCGCCAAGAAGGACGCCTTCGGCAATATCGGTGGCTGGATTGCCTTCAACAACGATTCGCTTGCGGAACAAGCCCGCGTACGCCTCATTCAGACGGAAGGCTTCCCCACCTATGGAGGTCTTGCCGGACGTGATCTGGAAGCTCTGGCACAAGGGCTGCACGAGATTATCGATGAGGACTATCTCAGATATCGCATCCGCACCAACGAATATATCATCGAAAAACTTGATGCCCTTGGCATTCCGGTGGTCAAACCGGCCGGTGGTCATGCGGTGTTTGTCGATGCCAAAAGCTGGTTGCCCCATATCGATCCGCTGAAATATCCGGCCCATACCGTGGCCTGCAAGCTCTATGAGATTGGCGGCATCCGCTCTTGCGAAATCGGGTCGGTGATGTTTGGTCGTCAGACCGACGGCTCGGAAAAGCCCGCCGCCATGGAATTGGTACGCCTTGCCTTCCCGCGCCGTACCTATACCCAATCCCACGCAGATTATGTGGTGGAAGCCTTTGAACAACTGGCCGCTGAAAAAGATCAGCTCAAGGGGTTCAAGATCATCAGGGAACCAAAACTGATGCGGCATTTCACCTGCAGCTTCGCACCTCTGGACGGCTAACTCCGACTGGGCCATCCTGATTGTGCGAAGGCGCGCCAGCCCAATTTGCTGGCGCGCCTTTTCTTTTGTCTGCAGGTCGGCCAGCCCGGCGGCCTCCGGACATCCAATCCCTTAAGTATGAAAATCCTCAATTAAATACATTTGTTCCATGCAATTTTGTCATGAGAGCGATGAGCTGATTATCTTTGAATTACTCAAAAGAGACAACCATATCCAGAATACGCGAAACGCAAGAGGGGTCTTTGGGCCGTTTCAAGCGTTTTCAGAAATCAGTCAATAAGAGCAGTGATCGTTGCACCGCTGAGGGAAACAGATTTCGCCAGTCTCTCAACAGATCAACCGCTCAACTCAACACAATAAGCCCCACGGTCCGGATGGTCTTCAAAACCAGCGGCCATCAAGATCAAAGGGCAAGAAAATAAGGAGAGGAAAGATCATGGCATATGCAACGATTAATCCATATAACGGCGAACAGGTAGCGTCCTTCCCAGATGCGACGGATGCAGAAGTAAGCGCAGCCATCGACAAGGCGCATAATGCCTTCTTGGCTTGGCGCGAAACCGGCTTTGCCGAACGGGCAAAGATTCTGCAAAAGGCTGCCGATCTGCTGCGCGCCGACGCCGACGAGCATGCAAAGCTCCTGACCCTTGAAATGGGCAAGATTACTGCTGAAGCCAAGGCCGAGGTTGAGCTCTCCGCCAAGATCCTTGAATATTACGTCCGCAACGCAGAAAAGCTTCTCCAGCCCCGCAAGCTACCAGTGCTTGACCCTGCTGAAGGCGATGCGACGCTGGTGCATGAACCGCTCGGCGTCCTGCTGGCCATCGAGCCTTGGAACTTCCCTTACTATCAGATCGCCCGTATTCTCGCACCGCAGCTATCTGCCGGTAATACGCTTCTGCTCAAGCATGCGTCCAACGTGCCTCAGAGCGCCGCCCGCTTTGAAAAGCTGATGAAGGAAGCCGGTCTGCCAGAAGGGGCCTTTACCAACCTTTATGCAACCCGCTCCCAGATCGAAATGATCATCAACGATCCGCGTGTGCATGGCGTGGCCCTCACAGGCTCTGAAGCGGCTGGTTCCGTTGTGGCGGCTCAGGCCGGTAAGGCGCTCAAGAAGTCCACCATGGAACTGGGTGGCGCCGACGCTTTCGTCGTGCTCAAGGATGCAGACATTGACAAGGCCGTGGATTGGGCCGTCTTCGGTCGCCACTGGAACGGAGGGCAGGTCTGTGTCTCTTCCAAGCGCATGATCATCGAGGATTCGGTCTATGACGAATTCCTCGAAAAATACAAGGCTGGTGTGGCCAAACTGGTGGCAGGGGATCCGTTTGACCCGAACACCACCCTTGCGCCGCTTTCTTCCCAGAAGGCTGCTGATGATGTGAAGGAGCAGATCAGGAAGGCCGTTGCCAAAGGGGCAAAAGCCGAAGAAGTCGGTCCTGCCGTTCCCACCAAGGGGGCCTTTGTGCAGCCAACCATCCTGAGTGATCTGGGCGAAGAGAATGAAGCCCGTTACTGGGAATTCTTCGGTCCGGTTTCCATGCTCTTCAGGGCAAAGGACGAGGCAGACGCAGTCCGCATCGCCAATGATACCCCGTTTGGTCTGGGTGGCTCGGTCTTCACCAAGGATGAAAAACACGGCGCAGACGTGGCCGCACAAATTTCTACCGGCATGGTCTTTGTGAACCATCCAACCAAGGTTGAGGCTGACCTGCCATTTGGCGGCATCCGCCGCTCTGGCTATGGTCGTGAGTTGCTGGACCTAGGCTTGACCGAGTTCGTCAACCACAAGCTGATTGACGTTGTCGATATCGACGCGGCCTTCTGATCCGGCGCAAAAGCCATTTATTGACCCTCTGTAATATAGAGCCCGTTCAGTTGACTGAGCGGGCTCTTTTCATGAGGGCAAGTGCTTAAAGGACCGGCAAAGTCGCACGGATATGGTCCGCCAATGCAGAGACTGCAGCGGAAGGACGCTGATCGGCCAGTTCCAGCGTAATGCCAATGGCAGGAAGACGCGGCAGATCATCTGTGATGATGCGCAGATCCTGTGGCACGGCGCTTCGGGTGAGAACGCTGATAGCGTGGCCCGAGCGGGCAATGGCCAGAAGACCGGCCAGACTGTTGCTGGCATAGGCCACGCGATAGCGCCGGTTGATCGCCTCCATCACGGTGCAGGCTGCCCGATAGTCGATCGTGCTCGGAGTGGGCAGGGCGAGCGGTAGAATCGGAGCCGAAAGGATCGCCGGTGCAGCTTCATTGGCCACCCAGACCAGCTGCTCCTTGCGAATAACCCCGTCCGCCTCCGCTGAAGGCAGGGAGACCAGCGCCATATCCAGCAAGCGCTGCTGCAATTGCGGCCTCAGATCCGTTGACGGGGCGCAGGCCAGCCTCAAATCGATGTCCGGATAGCGCGTGCAAAAGCTGCCCAGAAGCTGGGGTAAGAAGGCGCTCGCATAATCCTCTGTACAGCCAAGGCTGATCGAACCGCGCAAGGTGGTTCCGGTCATATCCATCAGGATTTCGTCATGCTGGGTAAGAAGAGCCTCGGCATGCACCAGCAATTTCTCGCCCGCTGCTGTTAGCCTGACGCCCGCGCCGGTGCGATGCAGAAGCGGTTTGCCGAGTTGATCCTCCAGACGATGCATCTGCATGCTGAGCGCCGACTGTGTGCGCCCGACCTGCTGGGCGGCAAGGCTGATGGAGCCGGTTTGCGCCACAATGACGAAATTTTTCAGC
This sequence comes from uncultured Cohaesibacter sp., assembly GCF_963682185.1. Classification (NCBI taxonomy): domain Bacteria; kingdom Pseudomonadati; phylum Pseudomonadota; class Alphaproteobacteria; order Hyphomicrobiales; family Cohaesibacteraceae; genus Cohaesibacter; species uncultured Cohaesibacter sp. The sequence goes on from NZ_OY821667.1 coordinate 2,728,704, forward strand.
AAGGCGATGTCGAGTGACTGCATGATATAAGTCCGATTGATATCTGAATTTAGTATTATCAATTTGCCTGAATTTGCAAGCCTTGCTAAGGCTGGTTGCGCAATAAAAAACATCGCCCCGATACCAGAGAGAAACAGCATGTCCTTAAATGATGATCCGGCCTTTTGGAGCCGCGCCAACGACCATTTGATCCGCTATGGCTCTGCCTTTGAAAAACTGATCATCGAGCGCGCCGAAGGCAACTATGTCTATGACGCCGATGGCCGCGCCATTCTCGATTTCACCTCCGGCCAGATGAGCGCCCTGCTTGGTCATTCCCATCCGGATATCGTCTCCACCGTCAACAAACAGATGGCGACGGTTGCCCATCTTTTCTCCGGCATGCTCTCTCGTCCGGTCGTCGACCTTGCCAGCCGTTTGGCCGAGCTTGCACCAGGGCTGGATCGCGTGATGCTGGTAACCACCGGGGCTGAATCCAACGAAGCCGCCATCCGCATGGCCAAACTGGTGACCGGTGGCCATGAGATCGTTGCCTTTGCCCAGAGCTGGCATGGCATGACGGGTGCGGCTGCTTCGGCCACCTATAGCGCGGGTCGCTTCGGCTATGGCCCTGCGTCCGTTGGCTCTTTCGTCATTCCGGCCCCAGACACCTACCGTCCGCGCTTTACCAATGCCGATGGCAGCCTTGATTGGCAGACCGAGCTGGATGACGCCTTCCGCCTCATCGATTGCCAGACTTCGGGCAAGCTGGCCGCCTTCATCGCAGAACCGATCCTTTCAAGCGGTGGTATCATCGAATTGCCGCTTGGCTATCTGGCAGCTCTGAAAAAGAAATGCGAAGAGCGCGGCATGCTGCTCATCCTTGATGAAGCCCAGACCGGCGTTGGCCGGACCGGCACCATGTTTGCCTTCCAGCGCGATGGCGTTACGCCCGACATTATGAGCCTGTCCAAGACCCTTGGCGCTGGCCTGCCGCTGGCAGCGATCATGACGAGCAAGGAAATCGAAGAAAAGGCCCATGAACGCGGCTTCCTCTTCTACACCACCCATGTGTCCGATCCGCTGCCCGCCGCCATCGGCAATACGGTGCTGGATGTCGTCGCTCGGGATGGCTTGGTTGAAAAGGCAACCGAACGCGGAGCCCAGATGCGCAATGGTCTTTTGGAGCTGCAAAAACAGTTCAATTGCATCGGCGATATTCGCGGGCGCGGCCTGCTGATCGGGCTCGAAGTGGTCAAGGATCAGGAAACCAAGGCTCCGGGCTATGAGCTGGGAACCAAAATCATGGAAGAAGCGATGCAGCGCGGCCTCTCCATGAATGTGGTCAAGCTGCCGGGCATGGGCGGCGTCTTCCGCATTGCCCCGCCGCTGACGGTGTCCGCCGAAGAAATCGACAAGGCCCTCAACATCATTTCCGATTCGATGGCCGCTGCCACGAAATAGGGTACAAAAGACAAACCCGCTGCGAATGGTGCGAAACCCTTCCGCAGCGGGTTTTTCATGGCGTCTGCATTTTGTTAGCGCTTTAGCGCTCAAGCAGATTTTCTACCGCCCTGATCAGCAGCTTGAGATCATCCGGGCGGGAGAGGCGATGATCGCCATCTTTGACCAGCGTCAGCTTGACATCGTCACGGGCCAAACGGGCAACCAGATCGACCGATGAATGCCAGGGAACAGCGTCGTCCTTGACCCCTTGCAGGATATGCACCGGACAACCGGTTTCGATCAGATCATCGCCCAACAGATGAGCCTTGCCATCTTCGATCAGTTTGGCGGTGATTTCATAAGGGCCATCATCATAAGCACTCGGGCGCCGGAAAATGCCTGTTTCTGCCATTTCGGCCTTGGCGGCTTCGTCAAAATTGTCCCACATCAGCGCCTTGGTCATGTCGATTGCCGGAGCGATCAGAACAAGGCCCTTGATACGGCTTTTTTCAACCCCGACCTGTGCGATATGCGCTCGGGTGAGCAACAGGGCGAGCCAGCCTCCCATGGATGAGCCGCAGATAATTTGCGGTCCGTCTGTCTTTTCATCGAACACCGCAAGGCTTTCGGCGAGCCATCGCGAGATGGTGCCATCCAGAAAGTCACCACCGGAGACGCCATGGCCGGAATAGTCAAAGCGGGTGAAGGCCGCGTCATTTTCTGTCGCCCATTCATCCAGACACTGCGCCTTGTCCCCTTCCATGTTGGACTTGTAGCCATTCATCCAGAACAGCCCCGGTTGGCCCGCTTTTGCGGCCAATCGCTGTTTGAAGGCAATTTCGCGGGGATGGTCCCCCTCAACCAAGGGGTTTCCGACAAGGAAGGTTTGCTTTTGGGGGGCTGACATTGTTATGTCTCCGGGAAAGAAATCAAACGGCACCGTTGGCAAGCGCGGCGACGGGGATGCCAGTTACATAGCGCGGTGGACCGCATGACGAAAGCCCCAACAATTCTACAGGTTATTCCTTGGCTCGATTCCGGTGGCGTAGAGCGCGGAACGGTGGATATCGCAGCCGCGATAACCAGCTCTGGCGGCAAGGCTCTGGTGGCCGCTGAAGCAGGGCGGTTGCTGCCCGAATTGGAAGCGGTGGGCGGACGCCTGTTGCCGCTCAAGGGGCGTAGCAAGAATCCGTTGCGGATTCTCTTCTCCAACGCCAAAGCCATCGAGCGCATGATCCGAGAGGAAGGGGTGGATCTCGTCCATGCCCGCTCTCGTGCCCCTGCATGGAGCGCCTATATTGCTGCCCGGCGCGCCGGTGTGCCCTTCGTGACCACCTATCACGGCGCCTATAGCCAGAAGGGGCGGTTGAAGGCCTTCTATAACTCGGTCATGGCCAAAGGCGATATTGTGATTGCCAATTCCCATTACACGGCTCGGCTGGTCATCGGGCGCAATCCGGATGCGGAAAACCGGACGATGACCATTCACCGCGGTGTCGATATGGATCTTTTCGATCCACAAAAGATTTCTGACGAGCGGATTCAAGCCCTGCGTAGCAAATGGGAATTGGATGCCCGCCCCGTGATGATCCTTCCCTCAAGGCTGACGCGCTGGAAGGGGCAGAGTTTCATCATTCCGGTGATGGGCGCGCTCAAGAAAGCCATCGGGCCTAGCTTTCAATTGCTTCTCATCGGCGATGAACAGGGGCGTGAATCCTATGTCGCGGAGCTGGATCGTCTGATCGCCGAGCATGATGTGGCTGACTGCGTCAGTCGAGTCGGCCATTGCAAGGACATGCCGGCAGCCTATGCGCTGGCCAACATGGTGATTGTGCCCAGTCAGGATGCGGAGACCTTCGGACGCTCGGCAGCCGAAGGGCTGGCCATGGGCAAACCGACGCTCGTCGGCGATCTGGGCGCCCAGCCCGAGGTCGTGGCTCCGCCCATGGATGTAACGCCGGAACAATGGATCGCCAGCGTCATCGCTCATGATGATGCAAAAGGCTGGCAGGACGCCATCGCCCAAACACTTACCATGCCCGAGGCGAAGAAACAGCAGGTAGCCCCGGTCGCCAGAAATCTGATCGAGGCCTGCTTTTCGCTCAAATCCATGGGCCAGCAGACCCTTGCTGTCTATGACCAACTGCTGGGATGTGATCTGGCGGACCGCTATGGGGCCGAGCGCTAGCCGATAGCGCTCATCTCAGACCTATCTTCAGGCCCCATTCGACGGAAGCTGCCCGGGCCGATATGGAAGGCCCGTTTGAAACTGCGCGAAAAGGATGGCACGCAATCATAGCCACACCGGCTGGCCACTTCGCCCATCGACAGATGGGTCGTGGTGAGCAGCATACGGGCCTTGTTGAGACGCCAGCTCCTGAGATAATCCATCGGCGTCTGCCCCACTTCCTCGGCAAAATTGCGAGCAAAGGCAGAGCGGGATTGCCCGGCCAGTGCAGCGAGATCTTCAACAAGCCACTTTTTCTCCGGCTCGGCATGGATAGCACTAAGGCTACGCGCTATGGCCTTGTCTGACAGGGCGCGCAGGAAACCCTTGGTCTCGTCGGTAGCTTTTTGGGCAAGCTGTCGGATGGTCTGGATGAAAATCACTTCGATCAGACGGCTGACAATGGCCGCCATGCCCTGTTCCCCTCGATTGGCCTCCAAGGAGATCAAATCAAGGGTGGAGCGCATCCATGGCACGGTTGCCATATCCTCGGGCCTCAGATGAAGATGGCTCGGCAGAAGCGCCAGCACGGGATGCTTGATCTCTTCATCAAAATGTAGAAAACCGCAGAGCAAGGCGGCTTTCTCGCGCTCTTTCCCGACCCTCAGCACTCCGTCCCGCAAGGCCCCGCTGCCAATCAATCCGCCCAAATCCGCCGGTGCGAGATCCGGGGCCGCCTTGATGCTCTGGGTTGCTCCATGAGGCACCAGCAGAATGTCTCCCTTTTCAAGCGGCACCGGCTCTTCTCCCTCCAGACAGAGCCAACAGGAGCCATTGAGCACGATATGAAATCGGATATGGCGCTGGGATGGGGGAATGGAAACCGCGAAGGGGCCGGATAGCTGGGCGCGAAAATAGAGCTCCCCGGCGATGCGCAGGGTGGCAAAAATATCTGAAATCAGATCTGTCTTATGCATGCGTATCACTTTCTGGACGATCTGCTAAGAATGAGGGCGTTTCAATCATTAACAAGCGCCAGCCATTACGGCAAGCATTGGGCGGAGGCGGATAGGCCGCTGACCGACCCGTTGCCCTCTCGACCCAATGCCTGATTGACCCAATGATTGTGGAGCGAAGATTCAAATGCCTTTGGAAATGATACTTGCCCTCATCGGATTTGCCTTTGTCATGTCCATCTCGCCCGGCCCTGCCAACTTCCTGTTGCTGGCCTCTGGCGCCAATTTCGGTGTGTTGCGGTCCCTGCCGCTGATATTTGGCGTGTCGCTTGGCTTTTTGTCGATGGTGTTTGCCGTCGGGCTCGGATTGGGGCAATTGCTCAAGGAAGCGCCGATGGTTGAAACCGGCCTCAGAATTGCCTGTGGGGCCTATATTCTCTGGCTGGCCTACAAGATTGCTGGCGCCAGATCCATGGGGGCCGATGCTGACAATGAGGGCGAAAAAATGGCCAAGCCGGTCTCCTTCATTCAGGCGGCTCTATTACAGTTGCTCAACCCCAAGGCATGGACCGTCGCCCTGCTGGTAACCGTGACCTACATGACCGAACAGGAGTATCTCACCAACCTTATCGTGCTGGTGGCGGTGTTTGCGGTGGTCAATATCCCCTCTATCAGCGTTTGGGCCATATCCGGGGCAGCCTTGCGCAAGCGGCTGTCTCAAGGCTCCCGGCTAATATGGTTCAACCGGATTATGGCCTTGCTCCTGGTTGCCAGCATGGCGCCCATGCTGATCCATTTGTAAGACAAAGAAAAAGCCTGATCCGGCCAGAAACAAGCCGCCAGATCAGGCTTTCAGACTGTGCAATAGTAGGCTGAAGCCTAGTGCTTCTGTGGGCGTAGATAGATGAACCAGTAAATGAGGCCCACCAGAACGCCGCCGCCGATGATGTTGCCGATGGTGACCGGGATCAGGTTGTTGATCACGAAGTGGCCCCATGTCAGATCGGCGAAGTCCGCCGCCGTGGTGCCGGTTGCGGCCCAGAATTCGGGACCGGCAAAGGTCTTGGTCATGATGGCCATCGGGATCTGGAACATGTTGGCGACACAGTGCTCAAAGCCGGAAGCCACGAACATGGCGACAGGCAGGGTCACGGCCAACAGCTTGTCGGTGACAGAACGGCCCGCATAGGACATCCAGACGCCAAGGCAAACCATGACGTTACACATGGCGCCGAGCGCTACGGCCTGAAAGAAACCATGATGCAGCTTATGCTGGGCGATATGCATATAGTTCAGACCAAGAGAGCCGTTGCCCTGCTCGTAATGCTGTGCAATCTGCATGATGATGACCAGACCGATGGCACCGACAAAGTTGCCCGCATAGACGATAACCCAGTTTTTGCCGAGCTGCCCCCAGGTGATTTTCTTGCTGGCCTTGGCCACAACGGTGAGCACCGTGCTGGTGAACAGATCGCCGCCATTGACGACAACCAGCATCAGGCCGAGACTGAAGGCCAGACCACCGATGAACTTATTGGCTCCCCAGCCGATATCGCCATTTCCGTTGGTTACCACCGTGTAGAAAATGAAGGCGATGCCGATGAAGGCACCCGCAGTGATCGCCAGAACGAATGTGGTCAGCGGCTGTTTGGTTGCTTTATAGACACCAACATCCTCGGCTTTCTTGGCCATTTCGGCGGGCATCAGGGCGTCAAATTGGAATTGAGGCGTTTCGGACATGGAGTAGACTTTTCTGCTCTTTGGATACACGATAGGGCGACAGGCACCAGATATAACATTTGTTGGCTCTTTATCATACGATGGTCGCATATCGTTGATATTGGTCATCCCGAGCCATGCTAATTTTGCATAGCAGAACTTTTGGCTCCGCGAAATATCCCAGTAACGGCAAGATTTTGACAAGACTCGGCATTAGCTTGTGAAAGGATAGAGAATTCTGCCTTTTATCCCTGCCCCTGTTCCATGGCAGGGCTTGAAAGGTGGCGCAAGCTGCGTCATATGTATTTGACGCTATTGTTGCAATAAACAGGAGATTACGACCATTCGCCGCCCAAATAGAGCGCAAGCGCCCCGCGAGACGGGACCGCGCATCAATAACCAAATCCGTATTGACGAAGTGCAGCTCATCGATGATGAGGGACATAACCATGGATCCACTCCGACCAGACAAGCGCTAGACATGGCTGCTGAAGCCGGTTTGGATCTGGTTGAGATCTCGCCGAACGCAAAGCCGCCGGTCTGCAAGATCATGGATTATGGCCGGTACAAATATCAGGCTCAGAAAAAAGCCGCCGAAGCGCGCAAGAAGCAGAAAGTTGTCGATGTGAAAGAGGTCAAGATGCGGCCAAACATCGACACCCACGATTATGAAGTGAAAATGCGCAATGCCAATCGCTTTATCGAAGACGGTGACAAGGTCAAATTCACCTTGCGCTTCCGTGGTCGTGAAATGGCGCACCAAAGCCTCGGCATGGAATTGCTCCAGAAGGTCAAAGCCGAGATGATCGATCGCACCAAGGTAGAGCTGGAACCCAGACTCGAAGGGCGTCAGATGATCATGATTCTCGCTCCGAAATAAGTATTCTCTGGGCACAATACTATTTCGTCAAAAAAACCCGGATCATTGGATCCGGGTTTTTTATTGGCCCGTACAAATGGCGCCATGTGATTTGTGCCCTGTTTCAGGGAACAAAAACAGGCGCTGATCCCTTTATTGTGAGGGGCCGTGAAACAAGTGAAAAACGGGCAGGATAGGAACATGAAATCCTCAAGCTGGCTAACCTATGGACTTTTTCTCCTGATTTCTGTTGGGGGAGGGCTGTTGATCGGCGCCAATAACATTCCGGGGCCATGGTATCAGGGGCTGGTCAAACCACCCTTTACGCCGCCCAACTGGTTGTTCGCTCCGGCCTGGACACTCCTCTATATTCTCATCGGCATCGTCGGCGCGCGGATCTATCAATCGGCATTTTCAAAAGATCTGCTCCCCATGTGGCTGGTTCAGATGGGGCTCAACTTCGCCTGGAGCCCGGTCTTCTTCACGCTGAAGAACTTGCCCGGATCTGTTGCCATTATCACGCTTCTGCTTGTTATCATCATCAGCTTCATTGTGAGGACCAGAAAGCGCGATCCGCTGTCCGCTCTTCTCTTCGTGCCCTATCTGCTCTGGGTCGGCTATGCGAGCTATCTGAACCTGTCTATCTGGCTGCTGAATTGATTCCGCAGCCAACCGATGGCCTTAGCGATGGCTTTTACCGGATAACGGGCAGATTCTTTGATCTTGCCTCTTGATTCCCTTCCCGCGCATCGCTATAACCCGCCAATCTGTAGGCAACCGGCATGTCTCTTTAAGGGTGGATGTTGGTCTGACTGCAAGGTAAGTGACTCGCCCGGCTGATTTTAGGGCTGCCGTGGGGAGTTTGAAATGCTCAATCCGGGATGGTTGGATCCAGTGCCTTCATGGTCAGGAACACCCTCTTAGAGCTTTGTCAAAACAACAATCCGCCAAGGATTTCAGGAGAGCAAAATGCCCAAGCTGAAAACAAAATCCGGAGCCAAGAAGCGCTTCAAGGTTACCGGTACTGGCAAGATCGTATCCGCACAGGCTGGCAAACAGCATGGTATGATCAAACGCACCACCAAATTCATCCGCAAAGCACGTGGCACCACCACTCTGGCTGAGCAGGATGCGAAAATCATCAAGCAGTTTCTGCCTTACAAGTAAGCGCCAAGCAGCTTGAATACAGCATTCTGGTTTAGGAGATAGAATAATGGCACGTGTAAAACGCGGTGTAACGGCTCATTCCCGTCACAAAAAGACCCTCAAGGCAGCCAAAGGTTATTATGGCGCCCGTCGTTCAACCATTCGCATTGCAAAACAGGCAGTTGAAAAAGCTGGTCAGTACGCTTATCGCGACCGTAAGACCAAAAAACGCAACTTCCGCGCTCTGTGGATCCAGCGTATCAACGCTGCTGTTCGCGAACAGGGTCTGACCTATGGACGATTTATCGACGGCCTCAACAAGGCTGGCATCGAAATCGACCGTAAGGTCCTCTCGGATATGGCAATTCATCAGCCAGAGGCTTTCGCAAGCCTGGTTGAAAAAGCCAAATCTGCTGCTGCCGCCTAAGGCGCATTCCGGTTGAAAAGCATCGCTTTTTGAAGGAATTCGTGTTGAGGCCGAAATTCAGGCAATCCTGACAAGGGTTTGCAATGATTTCGTATCGGCGCACGAACTAGTTTTACGGTTTAAAAACCCGCGTCGAGTGATCGAGGCGGGTTTTTATTTGTCTTCAAGGAGATTGACGGGATTAAGTGAGGAAAAGACCCTTTATTGTCCATGCCAATCTGTTAAAACGCATACAGCAAAGTCTCGTAGGGCACGAAGCCCGGCCAGACCGGTCCATACGGAATGGCCCAAAACGGAATGATTATGTCGGAACTCAAATCACTCGAGCAGGAGATCACCGCCGCTATTGAAGCGGCAACTGATGAGCCTGCACTGGAAGAAGTCCGCGTCTCGGCTCTTGGCAAAAAGGGCAAGATCTCGGAGCTGATGAAAACACTGGGCAAGATGAGCCCGGAAGAACGCAAGGAAATGGGCCCGGCGCTGAACGGCCTCAAGGGGCGCGTTGGTGACGCGATTGCAGCGCGCAAGGAGATCCTCAAGGATCAGGCGCTCAACGAACGCCTCAAGAGCGAAACCGTTGATGTGACTCTGCCCACCCGCATGGGATCGCCATTCGAAGGCCGCGTTCATCCGATTGCGCAGGTAACCGACGAACTGACTGCAATCTTTGCCGATATGGGCTTTGCTGTCGCGGAAGGGCCGGACATCGAAGAAGATTTCTACAACTTCACCGCGCTCAACTTCCCGCCCGATCATCCGGCCCGTCTGGAGCATGACACCTTCTTCCTGCCTGTCGACGCCGAAGGCAACCAGAAGGTTCTGCGCACCCACACCTCTCCGGTTCAGATCCGCACGATGACCAGCCAGGAACCGCCGATCCGCGTGATCTGCCCGGGCCGCACCTATCGTTGCGACAGTGACCAGACCCACACCCCGATGTTCCATCAGGTGGAAGGCCTCGTCATTGAAGAGGGCATCCATATGGGGCACCTCAAATGGACTCTGGAAGAATTCTGCAAGGCCTTCTTTGAGGTGGACAGCGTCAAGATGCGCTTCCGTGCTTCGCACTTCCCCTTCACCGAGCCATCCATGGAAGTGGATATCGGCTGTCAGCGTGTGGGCAACGAACTGCGCATCGGCGAGGGCGACGACTGGCTCGAAATTCTCGGCTGCGGCATGGTGCATCCGAATGTGCTACGCAACTGTGATCTTGATCCGGACCGCTACACCGGCTTCGCCTTCGGTATGGGCATCGACCGCATCGCCATGCTGAAATATGGTATGCCTGATCTGCGGGCCTTCTTCAATGGCGACAAACGCTGGCTCGATCATTACGGTTTCCGTCCCCTTGACATTCCTTCTCTGGTAGGAGGGCTCTCCTCATGAAATTCACACTCTCCTGGTTGAAGGATTATCTCGAGACCGACGCGTCTCTGGAAGAAATTCTCGACAAGCTCACCATCATCGGCCTTGAGGTCGAGGAAGTCATCGACAAGGCCGCAGATCTGAAGGATTTCACGGTTGCCTATATCGAGGAAGCCGAGCAGCATCCTGATGCAGACCGCCTGCGTGTCTGCAAGGTCAACACCGGTAAGGAAGTGCTCCAGATCGTCTGTGGTGCCCCCAATGCCCGCGCTGGCATCAAGGTTGTCCTGGCCCAGAACGGCTCTGTCATTCCGGCCAACGGCATGAAATTGAAGCCGACCGTCATCCGTGGGGTCGAATCCAACGGCATGATGTGTTCCGAGCGCGAAATGGGCATGTCCGACGAGCATAATGGCATCATCGAGCTGCCGGAAGATGCGCCAATCGGCGAACCTTTCGCTCCGGTTCTCGGCCTTGATGATCCTGTTATCGACATTGCCATCACGCCAAACCGTGGTGACGCGCTTGGTGTGTATGGTGTGGCCCGCGATCTTGCCGGTGCCGGCATCGGGACGCTCAAGGAGCATCATCCCAAGGACGTGGCTGGCAGCTTCGATAGCCCGATCAATGTGACGCTGAAAGAAGAGGGCGACAATCCGATCTGCCCGGTCTTCACCGGCGTTTACATCAAGGGTGTCAAGAATGGCCCCAGCCCGGAATGGCTGCAGCGTCGCTTGCTGGCCATTGGCCTTCGGCCGATCAACGCGCTGGTCGACATCACCAACTATATTTCCTACGACCGTGGTCGCCCGCTGCATGTCTATGATGCAGACAAGGTGGCAGGCGACATCCATGTGCGCCTTGGCAAGCCTGGCGAAAAGATGGTTGCCCTCGATGGCAAGGAATATGAAATCGAGGCAGGCGAAGATATCTGCGTTATCGCTGACGACAATGGCCCTGTCGGCTTTGGTGGTATCATGGGTGGTGAGGGCACTGGGTCCCAGCCGGAAACCACCAACGTCTTCGTGGAATGCGCATGGTTTGACCCGATCAAGACGGCGCGTGCCGGTCGCGCGCTGGGCATCCAGTCCGACGCACGTTATCGCTTCGAGCGCACCTGCGATCCGGCCTTCGTCATTCCCGGTGGCCATCTGGCTGCCCAGATGGTGATGGACCTGTGTGGCGGTGAGCCTTCGAAAATGGTTGTTGCCGGTGAAGCGCCTGTCGAAGACATGATCATCGACTTCCCGCTTTCCGAGGTGAAGCGTCTGGCTGGTCTTGACGTGCCCGAGCTGGAAATCAAGACCGTGCTCAAGCGTCTTGGCTTCTGGGTATCGGGTGCCAGCGATCATGTGAAAGTTGCTGTGCCAACCTTCCGCCCTGACGTGCATGGCAAGGCGGACATCGTGGAAGAAGTGGCCCGCATCGTTGGCGTGGACCGTGTACCGAACGCTGCGCTGCCGCGCCTTAACGCAGTCACCCAGCCACCTTTGACTGAACGCCAGAAACGCATTCGCAATGCCCGCCGCCAGCTTGCCGCCCGCGGTATGGTAGAAGCGGTCACCTGGTCTTTCGTGGACAAGAAACTGGCTGAAATGTTCGGTGGTGGCAAACCGGAATTGGCGCTGACCAATCCGATTTCTGCCGATCTGTCCGATATGCGTCCAAGTCTGCTGCCCGGCCTGTTGCTGGCTGCTCAGCGCAACGTTGACCGTGGCTTTGATGATTTGGCCATGTTCGAGGTTGGCCAGATCTTCCTTGGCGACAAGCCTGATGAACAATTCACCCATGCCACCGGCATTCGCCGTGGTGCGGTCCAGATTGTCGGCAATGGCCGCCATTGGCGCGATCCGGCCAAGGCTGCTGACGTCTTTGACGTGCGGGCAGACGCTCTGGCCGTTCTGGAAGCCATGGGTATGGACAGCTCCAAGCTGCAGATCGTGGCAGGTGGTCCGGACTGGTACCATCCGGGACGCTCCGGCAAGATCCAGCTCGGCCCGAAAGTGGTTCTCGGCACCTTTGGTGAATTGCATCCGAAGGTTCTCGATGAATTGAAGGTGGACGGTCCTGTCTGCGCCTTCGAAATCACCATCGAAGCGGCTCCGGAACCAAAAAAGAAGGCAGTCAAGTCCCGTGCGGCTCTACAGCTTTCTGATCTGCAGCCACTCAGCCGCGACTTTGCCTTTGTCGTGGCTCATGAAGTGACCGCAGCAACGGTTCTCAAGGCCGCCGCCAGCGCCGACAAGAAGCTGATCACCGACGTCAACCTGTTCGACGTTTATGAAGGGGAACATATGGAGCCGGGCAAGAAGTCCGTTGCCTTCGAAGTGACCCTGCAGCCGAAAGACAAGACGCTGACAGATGAAGATCTCGAAGCGATCTCCAAGAAGATCGTCGCAGCTGTTGCCAAGGCAACCGGCGGCGAACTGCGCGGCTGATCTGACGAAAGCATCCATAATCCCGCGACTCTTGAGGGCCGCGGGATTTCCTTTGTCTGGCTTCTGAGGGGAGAGAGCCATGCATGACATTGTTGATTCCTATGCCATGGGTGATTCGCCCGAACTGGCCGATGAGTTGTTGGCTCTGGTTCTTGAGGGCAAGAAAACCGCGTCTTGCGATTCACTGCAATTGATGCAGAAGGACAATATTTCCATGCCCAAGGTGGGAGATAAATATCTCCTGCTTGATGGACGCCAGAAGCCCGCTGCCGTGATTGAAACCGTTGATGTTACGATCCGCCGCTTTGATGAGGTCGATGAGGCCTTTGCGCGCGCAGAAGGAGAGGGCGATCTCTCCTACGATTATTGGCGCCAGGGCCATAAGGAATATTTCACCCGCAATGGCGGCTTTTCCGAAGACATGAAGCTGGTGTGCGAACGCTTCCGCCTGTGTGAAGTACTGGATCGCTAGAAAACGCCAAACACCCTGACACGGCCCTTTAAATGGGTAAATATGTTCATATCTGCGTCTCCTCTTTGCTAAAGGCGAGAGAATCGAAGACCTTGGTCTTCTCTCTGGATGAAAAGATGGGGTGAGGCATGGATAGCCCGTTTGTGGTGCGCAAAGGCAATGAGTCCGAAGCGTTGAATGAAGAGCAGAGACAGGCTCTGCTTGTGCGCTTCATCCGCGAAGACAGCCAACTGATGGACATCCTTGAGGGGCTCCGCGCGCTGGATCTGCCCGATTGGCGGTTGGTCTCGGGGGCTCTCTATCAAACAGTGTGGAATCGCCTCACAGGCCGACCACAGGGCCATGGTATCAAGGACTATGACGTTGCCTATTTTGATCCCTCGGACCGCTCCTGGGACGCCGAGGACGCTGTTATCAAACGGGTGGACGAGGCCTTGCCCGCGTGGAAAGGGCGCATTGAGGTGCGCAATCAGGCGCGGGTGCATTTGTGGTATCGCGAAAAATTCGGCGGGGCCTATCCCGAGCTGACGGGCACGGATGAAAGTCTTGAGAATTACATGTGCACCACCCATGCCGTCGCCGTACGGCTCGAGGCGGATGACACCCTCTCCGTGGCCGCTCCCTTTGGGCTTGCGGATATCTTCGCGCTGACAATCCGTCCTTGCCACAAGCTTGAAAGCAACAGAAAGCACTATGCTCAGAAGGCGAAACGCATGTCCCGCCTTTGGCCTGAACTGAAAATCCTGCATTGGGAAACTGGCGAACCGGTGCGCCCGGAACTGCTTGATTGAAGGCTCTCGGGCCTTCGACCGTTCGGCGGGTCTAGTGCCGCTGCATGGTTTCCCACATCTGGCTGGAACATTTGCTGATGGAGCAATTGCAGCAGCTGCTGCCGCATGGGGAGGTCTCCGTAGGAAGGGCACGCACCCTTCCTCTGGCTTCAAGCATTTGCAACATGCCTTCAACAGCCTCCGGCGCCACGCCAAAATGTGTAGCAATATCGGATGTGTTGGCTCTTCCCCGCTCCCGGAGATAGCGATTGACGTCTGACAGAATCATAGCGAACTCCTTGCCAGTTTGCCGGGGCCTTGCGGGGTGTTGCGGCTGATAATATGCAACAGGGCGACGACGACCGCGATGACTGCGACCATTGAAATCATCCAGATGACGGAACTTTGCGGGTGGCGCGCGATGGTGCCCGCCTGATAGGCGAAGACGCTGGTGCAATAGCCCAGCATGGTCGTCCAGCCGATGCCGAACAGGGTCCATGTGCGTCCGACTTCACGGAACAGGGCACCAACGGCTGCCACGCATGGAACATAGAGCAGGATCAGGAGCAGATAGGCAAAGGCTCCTACCTTGCCGTCAAAGCGTGTGATCATTGCTGCGAAGGTGCTATTGTCAACGTCCAGCTCGGCCGCAGCGCTGTCCAGCGTGGAAACATCGCCAACGCTCATGCCTAGCGGATCCTCAAAGGCATTCGTCATATCGATAAGATTGGCTGGAATGGTTGCGAAAGCTTCTGCAATGCCGCCAAAGAAATCGAACTCTTCCTCTTCCGCTGCTGCGAGCTCTGCGTTGGTGGCGTCAATCTGGCTGTACAGCGAGTTGAGCGTGCCCACAACGGCTTCCTTGGCAAACACACCAGTAAAGAGGCCGACGGTGGCGGGCCAGTTGGCTTCGGTAATCCCCAGAGGCTCAACCACAGGGGTTAGCGACTTGCCGATATTGGCCAACACGGAATGCTCGCTGTCATCATGACCAAAGCTGCCGTCCGTGCCCATGGAATTGAGAATGCTGAGCACGAAGACCACGGCGACGATGACCTTGCCAGCACCAAGGATGAATTGTTTCACCCTGTCCCATGTGCGGATCAGCGCTGAAGACAGGCTCGGCAGCTGATAAGGGGGCAGCTCCATCAGGAATGGCAGTGCCTTGCCGCCAAACACAGCCTTCTTGAGCACAAGCCCGGTGAAGACGGCAAAGAGAATCCCGATGATGTAAAGCAGGAAGACAAGATTCTGTCCACCTGTCGGGAAAAAGGCCGCAGCGAACAGGGCATAGACCGGCAGACGTGCACCGCAGGACATGAAGGGAGCCATCAGCGCCGTGACGATACGGTCGCGCGGATTATCGAGCGTGCGCGAAGCCATGATGGCCGGCACGTTGCAGCCGAAACCGAGAAGCATCGGCACGAAGCTTTTTCCCGGTAGACCTACAGAAATCATTGCGCGGTCAACCACAAAGGCCGCGCGCGCCATATAGCCGCTTTCTTCAAGAAAGGTGAGGAACAGAAACAGGAAGGCCACGACGGGCACAAAGGTGGCAACTGTCTGGATACCCACGCCGATCCCGTTTGGCAGCAGGGCAATGAGCCATTCCGGCATTCCCATGCTGGCCATCCAGTGCGCCGGACCGTCAACAATCACGGTGCCCGCCAGAATATCGAAAAAGTCGATGAAGGCGCTTGCCAGATTGATGGTCAACAGGAACATGACATACATGATCAGCAGGAAGATAGGAATGCCCAGAATACGGCTCAGGGCAATGCTGTCGATGCGCTCGGTCCAGGTGCGTGGTACCTGACGAATATGGCGAATGGCGCTATGGGCCAGCATATTGGCAAAGCCATAACGACCATCAGCGATCAGAAGATCGGCGTCTTCGTCATCCTGCTCTTGAATTTCGTGCAACGCTTGATCCAGCAGGGCTCTGGCTCCCGGATCAAGAAAGGACAAGGCCTTGCCATCCCCACCAAGCGACTTGATAGCTAACCAGCGGGCATGCACGCCATTGGCCTTGGCCAGATCAGAGAATTTTCTTTCAAGACGTTCCAGAACCACTTCAAGGTCCGGACTATAATCGATGGCGACATCGCTGATGGTTTTTGCTTTTGCAGCTTGTTCGATCAGATCCTTGAGGCGCCCCTGATTGACACGATCCTTGCGATCCACCGCAATCACCGGAACCTTGAGCTGCTTGGAGAGAGTGTCCGCATCAATCTCGATGCCTTCCTTGCGTGCGAGGCCTGTTTTCGTCAAGGCGACGATCATCGGCACGCGCATGTCGAGCAATTGGGAGGTCAGGAAGAGATTGCGTTCCAGATTGGCAGCATCAACGATATTGACGACAAGATCGGCTTCGCCATCTAGAATATAGTCCCGGGCGATGGCCTCATCCAGACCGCTTGAATAGGTGGTGTCGAGTGAGTAGGTGCCGGGCAGGTCGACGATGACGACTTCCTTCCCATTGTGGGTATAATGCCCTTCTTTCCGGTCAATCGTAACGCCGGGCCAGTTGCCCACGCGTTGGCGTGCGCCCGTCAGGGCGTTGAAGAGAGTGGTCTTGCCGCAGTTAGGATTCCCTGCAAAAGCGATCCGGATATCTGTCATAAGCGGTCTCTTGAATATAAAGGTATCGTTCGCTGCCCGATGATGGACAACGCTGGAAAGCGAACATTTTTTTAAGAAATGGAGGACTTGGGTTTAGCGGTCGTCGGTCTCGATCTGGACACCGATGGTGTCGGATTTGCGCAAGGACAGAGCACTGCCGCGCACTTTGATTTCGATTGGATCACCAAGAGGTGCAATGCGCATAACCGTGAATTCGGCTCCGCGGGTCAGGCCCATGGCCATCAATTGCTGTTTATACGCCCGGTTGGCTACATCCAGTTTGGCGATACGACCATGATCCCCGGTCGTGAGATCATTAAGAGTAGCAATCATCGACTGACTTCCATTTCTTCACTTGGATCGGACGGTCTGTCGGCTTCCCATCACGGCAGATGTTCGAACTGTTGAGAATGACTTGCAAATTCATCCTGCTAATTGGGCTCAATGTCAATTGATTTGGATCAAAAAAGTAAAAAACTTGAAAAAATGATACAAATTATTTTGGATTCGATTGATAACGACTATTGATTTAAGTATATCAACTTATATTAGTTTTGATTTATTCTAAAGTAAGTCAGAAACAACTACTTATCCATGTACGAGTTCTTCAAGATCGACGCCATGATATTGTTTGGTTTGGTCCAAAACAACATGACTTGCGATCTGCATCTTGCCACCCACCTGCACAAGCAGGTCTTCGGTCACGGCGTGATAGCGCTGGATGTCGGTGCAGACAAACCGCACCAGATAATCAAATGATCCGCTCATCTTGAGACATTCGACAACATCGGGCAGTTCGGCAATGGCCTTCTCGAATGTCGAGAAAATGGAGTGATCGTGATCGCGTATCGTTATCGTTGCGATCACGGTAACATGGCGGCACAGAGCCTCAAGGTTGATCAGGCCGAGATAGCCACTGATCAGGCCGATATCTTCCAGCCGCTTGACGCGCTGCAGACAGGGGCTGGGTGACAGCCCCACGATCTCCGAGAGAGCCTTGTTTGTGATACGGGCGTTTTTCTGAAGCTCATCCAGAATATGCAGATCAATTCGATCGAGCTTGGAGCTTTTGCGCGGCACGCTTTTTGATCCTTGTTTCAAATGGAATACGAAACATTATTCCACAATAGCCTTACTAGTTACAGGAAATTGCGCGTTAATCAAACCAACTCAGTGCGATATTGCGGCGCACATTATCGGGTAATCCACTCATTTGTTCGAGATATAAACCAAAAGAGGATAACAAAAATACCTGTCCGGGTATTTGTATGAGGAAATGAAATGGTTGGCGCTGACCAGATCTTGCGCTCGCCTTTGGGTCGTGCAAGCATGCTTTACAAAATAATAATAGTTTCTCGTTCTTTTCACAGTCGGAGGATAATTTAATGAGAAAAGGTGGATCACTGGATCGCCGTTCGGTTCTGACCGGGCTTGCGGTCGGTGGCGCAGCAACGTTGGCCAGCCCGGCCGTCGTCAAGGCCAGCGGGTCGATCGTCTGGAAAATGCCCATGTCCTGGCCCAAACAGTTGCCTGGGGTCGGCATCAATGGTGTGCGCTTTGCCGAGCGTGTTGGCAAGATGTCTGGCGGCCGCCTGAAGATCAAGGTGTTTGGCGCTGGCGAACTTGTGCCCCCCCTTGAGGTGTTCGATGCTGTTTCCAGTGGAGCCGCAGAGATCGGCCACGCCACCTCCTATTATTGGCAGGGCAAGGATCCGTCTTTCCATTTCTATACCGGCGTTCCTTTCGGTCTCACTCAGATCGAGCATGCAGCATGGCTGCGCTTCGGTGGTGGTCAGGAGCTGTGGGAACGGGCCTACGATCCCTTCAACGTGATTCCCTTCTATGCCGGTGCGTCGGGCACGCAGGCTGGTGGCTGGTTCGCCAAGGAGCTCAAAAGCCTTGATGATCTGAAGGGTCTCAAGATGCGCATCGCCGGTCTTGGTGGCGAAGTCATGCGTCGTCTGGGCGTTTCAGTGATCATGCTGCCGGCAACGGATATTTTCACCTCTTTGCAAAACGGTACCATTGATGCGGCTGAATGGGTCGGTCCCTGGAACGATCTGGCCTTCGGTCTCTATAAGGTGGCTCCGCACTATTATATGCCGGCCTTCCATGAGCCCGGTGCTGGTCTCGAGATCATCGTCAACAAAGACAAGTTCATGGAACTGCCTGAGGATCTGAAGGCGATCGTCAAGGAGGCTGCTCAGTCTACAGCGCTCGAAACCATGGCAGATTACCAGTATCACAATGCGATGTCCTTGCGCCCGCTGCTGGCCAAGGAAGGCGTCCAGATGCACAAGGTTCCCGAGGACCTGATGATGGCCATGGCCAAGGAAACAAAGGGCGTGCTTGAAGAGGTTGCAGATAGCTCCCCGTTGGCCGGTGAGATTTATGACAGCTTCCTGAAATATCGCGATATCGCCAGCGAATATATCATGAATGCCGAATGGGAAATCGTGCGCATGCGGGCGATGGCGATTGAAAAAGGCCTGATCTAGCTTTTTCACCTCGTCCAGACACGATTGGACCTGTAATTTTTAAAAACCCGGTCTTTTATGGCCGGGTTTTTGCATTTCTGACTGGATATTTTGCCCAAGCCATGACATAGGCATCAAAAAGCCTCTTCTCTCATGGAAGAGCTAAGGGTATAAGCGCTGCCATGACCAAACAAAGCTTCGACAAAATCCGCAACTTTTCCATTATCGCGCATATCGATCATGGAAAGTCCACGCTTGCCGACCGCCTGATCCAGTATACTGGAGGGCTCACAGAGCGCGAGATGCGCGAACAGGTGCTTGATAGCATGGAGATCGAGCAGGAACGCGGCATCACGATCAAGGCGCAGACCGTTTCTCTGAAATATGAGGCGGACGATGGGGAGACCTATACGCTCAACCTGATGGATACGCCGGGCCATGTGGACTTTGCCTATGAAGTCAGCCGGTCTCTGGCTGCCTGTGAGGGCTCGCTGCTGGTTGTTGACGCCTCTCAGGGGGTCGAAGCGCAGACGCTGGCCAACGTCTATCAGGCCATCGACAATGATCACGAGATCGTGCCGGTTCTCAACAAGATCGACCTGCCTGCCGCTGAGCCGGAGCGGGTGCGCGCCCAGATCGAGGACGTGATCGGTATTGATGCTTCGGAAGCCATTGAAGCCAGTGCCAAATCCGGCATCGGCATCAAGGAGACGCTGGAAGCCATCGTGAAGCGTCTTCCCGCGCCTGAAGGCGACAAGGAAGCACCGCTGAAGGCTTTGCTGGTTGATAGTTATTATGACGTCTATCTGGGCGTCGTGGTTATCGTGCGTATCATCGACGGGGAGCTCAAGAAGGGCGACAAGATCCGGATGATGGGCACCGGAGCATCTTATGATATCGACCGCATCGGTATCTTCCGGCCCAAGATGACGGACGTGGCTGTTCTTGCGCCCGGCGAAGTCGGGTTCCTGATCGCGTCGATCAAGGAAGTGGCCGATACGCGCGTTGGTGATACCATAACCAATGTCAAACGCCCATGCGAGACGATGCTGCCTGGTTTCCGCCCTGCGCAGCCAGTGGTCTTCTGTGGCCTGTTCCCGGTTGATGCCAATGATTTTGAAGATCTGCGCGGCGCCATGGGCAAGCTACGGCTCAATGATGCAAGCTTCTCCTTCGAGATGGAAACATCCGCAGCACTCGGCTTCGGTTTCCGCTGTGGCTTCCTTGGCCTCTTGCATCTGGAAATCATTCAGGAGCGTCTTTCCCGCGAGTTCGATCTCGATCTTATCGCCACCGCCCCGAGCGTGGTCTATGAGATGGAGATGACCAATGATGAAATGATCACCCTGCACAATCCGGCAGACATGCCTGATGTTGTCCGCATCAGGGAAATCCGTGAGCCATGGATCAAGGCCAATATCATGACGCCGGATGAATATCTGGGCGCCATTCTGAAGCTGTGTCAGGAACGGCGAGGCGTGCAGACCGACCTAAGCTATGTCGGCTCCCGTGCCATGGTGCAATATGATCTGCCGCTTAACGAAGTGGTGTTCGACTTCTATGATCGCCTCAAATCCATCTCCAAGGGTTACGCCAGCTTTGACTATCAGCTTGCTGATTACCGCGCGGGTGATCTGGTGAAGATGTCGATTCTGGTCAATGACGAACCGGTGGATGCGCTTTCGGTGTTGGTGCACCGTTCACAAGCTGAGATCCGTGGCCGCTCCATGTGCGAGAAGCTCAAGGATCTTATCCCGCGCCACATGTTCAAGATCCCCATTCAGGCCGCCATCGGTGGCCGCGTCATTGCCCGTGAGACGATTTCCGCCATGCGCAAGGATGTGACGGCCAAATGCTATGGGGGTGACGCCACCCGTAAGCGCAAGCTGTTGGAAAAGCAGAAAGCCGGTAAGAAGAAGATGCGCCAGTTCGGCAAGGTGGAGATTCCTCAGGAAGCCTTCATCGCTGCGCTCAAGATGGACAGCTGAGCGGTGTCAGGCGTTTCTTTTTAAAATGCGAAGTTGGAAAAACGGACCCATCACGGTCCGTTTTTTATTGTTCGATTGCTGAAATGGTGACTGAGGGGGGAACGAATCGAGGGAACAGGAAAGAAGGCAAGCGCCTGAAATCTGCTTTTACTGGGCTGCAAAACAGCTGGGGATATGGCTTCTTTTGGCGTCGTTCGAGCGGTCGATCGTGATCATGTTGCGCCCATTATTCTTGGATCGATAGAGCGCCTGATCGGCCCGTTTGAGTAGGGTATAGACATCATCCCCCTCCTGAAAGCGCGCAACACCAAAACTGGAGGTGACATGTATCCTGTTGCCCCCGTCGATAATGGTGGTCTGCTCGATGATCTCGCGAATGCGATTGGCGGCACAGGCCGCTGCATAGAAGCTTTGGTCCTTTATAATCACGGCGAATTCTTCACCGCCCAGCCTGCCGATAAGATCGCTCTCTTCCTGAGCGATCCTGGCAACGGTCTTGAGCACCTGATCGCCCACATCATGGCCAAAGCGGTCATTGACCGATTTAAAGTGATCGATGTCGAACATGATCCCTGATATGGGATAGCTGCCCCCTTGCTTTTCTATCCAGGCGTGGGCCTTTTCGAAAAAGGCCCGCCGGTTGAAAAGATTGGTGAGGGAATCGCGGTTTGCTAACTGCACCAGCTTCTTTTGAAGCATGATAACACGCTCAGCCACACGCAAACGGGCCAGAAGAATGTCTTCTTGAAGCGGTTTATGCAGAAAGTCGTCTGCGCCGCTATCCAGTGCCTCCACCAGTATTTCCGAATTGGTATATTCCGAAATGGCAACCACATACATCGCTTTGCGCTCGGCAGCCAGAATACGGCAATTCCAGCTAATTTCCAGCCCGGACCCATCTTCAAGATTCAGAGAGACAATAACGACATCAATGTCCGGTGTTTCTTGCACAAATTGCCAGGCGCTCTGACCGGAATGAAAGGCAAATACGCTCTCCCGTCTCTGTTCGAGAATGGTGCGGATTGCATCGCGATCTTCATCATTGTCTTCAACCAATACGATTTTCATCCAGTCCTTAGCGCCTTATTGCCATGTGTCCTCTTAAGGTCTCGCGGGATTTCGCCCGGAGAAATGCTTCTGCTTTCCAAGAACCCTAGCGGGAATTTTACAAGAAATTCTGAACAGGGCCACGGGAATGCCATGGATGGCATTTTAAACCCTAAGAAAATAAAGAAAATCTCGTAAATGCCTAATTCAATGAGGATTTTCGAACAAGAAGCGTAAGAAAACTTGGCGTTCAACCAAGACGGATTCAGGCTCTTAATGCACGTTTAAAGAGATGGCAGCTAGATGACCGGTTCTATTGTCTGAAGAAAGCGATCCGCCTCAACAAGGGCGCGATCTCTTTTGAAACGCAAGCGATGCAAGTCCCACTCCAAGGCGTCTATATCGCGGGCAAGACGTCTGAGGCTCTTGTGCTTTTTGTCGTCCTTTTTGGAAGCCCGCAACTCAACCCGCTCGGTCTTCAGCTGCGCCAACTCTCGCTCTTTCTCTGCAATTTCGGTTTCGGTTTCATGCAAGGCACTGCCGCGCAAATAGCCGCGCATAAATTCCGGTTCGCTGGCAGGAGGACAGATCTGATGGTAGGAATAGCCGTTCCGCCCGACGGAAAAGCCGTTTGATGGTGTACAGTAGCTTTTCAGGCCCTTTTGGTAGCCGGCCTCATACTGTGTCTTGTCTGGTGCAATATCATATTTCGAGCAGGCTTCGATATGACCGGAAAAGCGGGTCGCATCGCGCCCGTCCATGGCGTCATTGGCTCCAACGGCACTCCAGTCGCCCGTCTGGCACTCCTCTTGAGACAGGCTTGCGCACCCAGCCAACAAGGGCAACAACAGAAGAAGGGCAGGTATGCTGCGCATGGTCATGTCTCGTCTTTTAAAACTCTTCAAGGCACGAAACCGAAAAAATGACTTGAATTTCAGATAGATCCAGCAATTGATGCTCTACTTGAAGCGCGCATGAGTCAAGTGCGAAAGAAATCTTTACGCGCTCTATATATGGTTAACAATTTATGTATAGGATCGCAATCATGGAAACCTTCATGAGGCGGAGTTGCACAATGCGATTATATCGAGCAGCAAGTAAGAGGGACAAGGCGATTTTGGCGGTCAGGCGGAAGACGCCCTTTATGGCCAGATGGATCGGCCGCTTTGCCCTGTTGGCTGGCTGCCTTTCCTTGTCGATTGCCGTCGGCTCCATGGATCAGGCCTTGGCGCAAACACCAGCCAAGGTGCTATTTGGCAAAGAGAAACTTCCAGCCAATTTGCAGGCTCGTGCCATTGGCTCCTATGCCAAGGGGTGTCAGGCCGGCGCTGTCGCCTTGCCCGTTGACGGACCCGCATGGCAGGCCATGCGCCTGTCGCGCAATCGCAACTGGGGGCAACCGGTTCTCATTGATTTTCTGGAGAAGCTGGCGGCCGATGCCAAGGCATATGACGGCTGGAATGGTCTTCTGGTGGGAGATATCGCCCAGCCCCGTGGTGGTCCCATGACATCGGGGCACGCATCCCATCAGATCGGTCTGGATGCAGATATCTGGTTGCGCCCCATGCCTGCGGGCCGCTTCTCTAAAAAAGAGCGCGAATCTGTTTCGGCCATTTCCATGCTCAAGAGCGGAACACGCACCGTCGATCCCAACAAATTCACCGCAGCCCATTTTCGCCTGATCAAGAGGGCTGCGTCTACGCCCGGGGTTGCACGCATTTTCGTGCATCCTGGAATCAAGAAGGCTTTGTGCGACATGGCCGGAAGTGATCGCAGCTGGTTGCGACAGGTGCGCCCATGGTATGGCCACTATTATCACTTCCATGTTCGGCTTTCTTGTCCTCCGGGTCAACCAGGATGTAAAAATCAGGCGCCACCGTCAGCGGGTGACGGCTGCGGCAAAGATCTGGCCTGGTGGCTGTCTGATGCGCCATGGACGCCGAAAAAGCCAGATCCGAAAAAGCCGGTAGTCAAGAAACGTGCCGTAACGCTGGCAGATCTACCCGATGCCTGTCGCGCTGTTCTGGCCGCTGCCCCGACACCGGGCGCAGTTGTCGCCTCATCCGAGGTTGGCAATGCGACCTATGTGCCCATAGAGGCAGACAGAACCCTGACGGTCTTGCCCAAGCCGCGACCGCTATATTATTAAGATGAAGGGCTGCTTACGGCCTTGCTTACGCAGCCTTGCTCACAACAAATGTCCCGCGCCGATGGAGCTATTGGCCGGGGCAGCTCACACCCGTGCCCCCAAGGCCGCAATAGCCGTTCGGATTTTTCGCCAGATATTGCTGGTGATAATCCTCGGCATAATAGAAGGGTCCACTGCGCTTGATCTCGCTGCTGATGGCGCCATACCCCTGCGTAGCCAACGCGTCCTGATAATCCTGTCGTGCATGTTCTGCGGCCATGAGCTGTTCGTCCGATGTGACATAAACAGCCGAGCGATATTGTGTGCCAATATCGTTGCCTTGACGCATCCCTTGTGTTGGGTCATGATTCTCCCAGAAATACCTGAGAAGGACTTCGAAAGGCAAAAGCTTGGGATCATAGACCACCAGAACAGTTTCGGCATGGCCGGTTCTGCCGCTGCACACTTCCTCATAGGTCGGGTTGGGCGTATAGCCGCCGCTATAGCCAACTGCGGTCACGAAAACGCCTTCAAGCTGCCAGAACACACGTTCAGCCCCCCAGAAGCAGCCCATGCCGAACTGCACTTCTTCACAAGACGCAGGGAAGGGCGGCTGCAGCGGCCGACCAAGCACGAAGTGGGTTTGAGCTGTCTCAAGCGGCGTAGAGCGTCCGGGCAGGGCCTCATCTGGATTGACCATTACCGCTTTCGCACGTTGAAATCCGAACATGATCGTCTCCTCTTGCTGATCACGCATAATAGCATGAACATTTCAGATAGGTCTGTTAAGGCTGAGGGGCAAGGTGGGCCTACGCGCCTTGACTTCTATCGGCTTGTAGGGCCACGCACTAGATACGGATCACTTTCGGGCGCCGCTTCCGCCCCAGATAAACAAAGAGCATGCCGATCACGCCCACGACCAGCCATGCCGGTGCCATCAGAATCCACTGCACAACAGGGTCCCAGATCAGCGGATGAACTGTGCGCTGGATAAATGCCTGAGTCATGACGAGGCTATCCCGATTGATCTCGAACCAGGTATCTCCCAGTGATTTCATCACAATGGTATTGGCTGCGATCGAACGGACACCATCGAGCACCAGCGCCAATAGAGACAGAGCACAGATCCAGAGTCCGATAAAGGAAAACAGAAAACGAATGACTCTCAACGAACCAGCCTTTCCAAATCATTGCCGTGACGGCCAGAGCGGCAGTCTGCCCTTAATGCAACATACTTTAGAGAATGAACGTATCAATATCACATTTGTTACAAATCGGTTTGAAGTTTTATTTTAGAAATATCCGTAAAATTGACAAGTCTTGCCGTGATGGCCCTGTCTACTGAAGAACCACTTTTTAATGTTTCTTTCATTTTTTATTGGCGAGAAAGAGTGTCTTTATCCTTAAAAATCATCACGAAAACAGAATTTTAGCCACCTTTGCCAAGGAAGCTGTGTTTTCTGTCAACAGATTGAAGTTTAGTGGCTTGCGTTCGTGTTTTTTTTGGCTATAGTGCGCCCACACTTGAGGTACGGAGAGGTGGCCGAGTGGTCGAAGGCGCACGCCTGGAACGCGTGTAGGCGGGTAACCGTCTCCAGGGTTCGAATCCCTGTCTCTCCGCCATTTTTCAAGCATCGAATTGGATTTTATGCAGTAAATTCAATGGCTTGGTTCGAGATATCCCGCAAGATTCCCCAAATTTGCTACACATTTTGCTACACAAACTTATGCAAAGGTCTATGGCCCTTTCCACGATTTTCTTCAGTTCTTCCATGTTGAGTGGAGCTGACTGAACGCTCAAATCTGCGATGGATGCATTCAAACCAAGTAGCTCGGCGCTGGTCGATTTACGCGAATTGCAACGAGCGATTTTGTGCCTGCTTCACTCAGGTCAGTTCCGGGCGGGGGCGGGCACTTGAGCCGTCGCATGTGATGCTGCATGGGGGAATCGCCCAATGCCTTGGCCCGAACCACAAAAAGCTTGGGGAATTTTTTAAGCCCGAGGAAAAGTCCGCCGCGCTGGAGCGCGCGTATCTTACCGCTTCCTGCAGGAGCAAATCCCCCAATTGCCTTGGGAAAATTCAAGGCGACAGCCTCTCAAGTTAAAACATTAGCCGGCTATCGCCAGTTTTGCGTAGAGCCTGACGTGGCTCCTCTATCAAAATATGGCGCTAGTACATTATGGCATTTGCTGCTGAACGGTTTGCTCAGAACTCTCACTTTGTTGATACCCGGGCCGGATATACCAGTAGAGCAGGACAAATATGCCTATAACGGTAAAAGCGAGCAGAAACCACCAGCCAGATCTGCCAACATCATGCAGACGGCGAATGCTAACCGCTAGCGAAGGGAGTGCTATTGCAAGAATTACAACGTTCGAGACAACCGCAACGCCAGCATCACTCATTATTGCAGCATCAATGGTCGATGCGATTGCCGATAACAGCCAGGAAAAGAGAGCCCAATACCAGAACTCCGGACGTCCAGCTCGTCCCTCGAACGTGGTGTACTTCTTTAAGCAAGTGCTTACTGCTTCTACGAAATTCATCTTTATACCCTCTTGCGCGGAAGGCGGGCGAGTGGCTACATCCCGCCTTTTCGGGCGAAGGGAGGCGGCACCCGTCTCGCGTTTCAGACCCGGATCAGTTGAAGAGATCGAAAACCTTCTGATCGGGATTATCCTTGCATACCTCGATCACGTCCTGGACGTTCTTGACCATCTGGTCCGGATCGATGACGGTGTTGCCGGTGGCTTTGCTGAGATAGCCGTCGATCCAGAAAATTGTCGGCATGATGCCGTCGGGGTCGTCCATGAACTCCTTGCAGGTGAGTTCGGTCATGTCCACATCCTGCCCGGCAGATGCGATGGTCGGCAGGGTCGCGAGACACGCCAACGCGGCCGCCGTGATCATAATGGTCTTCATGTTCTTCTCCAATTTGGACGGCACTGGCAAGAACGCTGGAAACCCCGCCCCAAGCCAGCACCTACTCGATGGCGGCAATGCCATCGACTCGTCGCGCACGACGCTAGGACAACAGGCACGCTGTTGTCTGTCCGGGAATTGGCGGACAAGATGATAAAATATATGAACTATTTACAGGCGACTTCTTGTTGCCCGCCAGATTGTGTCCTATGAATGGCTCCGCAAAGATAGCGGGGCTGGTGGCATGAAGTACGGGCTGAACTCGGAGCAAGAGGCAAGAGGGATTGAGGTCGCGCTTGTCAGTGTTATCCTTCTGTTCTGTGCTATTCTCTGGATGGTGTTCAGCACCACCGACAACAAGACCATCATAGACCTTGAGGTCCGGGATGGCGTTGCAACCATTCCCGAAACCCCGCTCGATCACGGCGCGATCTTCGCCTTGAGCGGCCCTTGGCAGGTTTATTGGGGACATCTGTTCACGCCCGATGACCTTCAGCGCCCGGACGCCCCGGAACCAAGCGGGAGCCTGCGGTTGCCGTGGATCTGGCGTGGGCACAGCTTCGGTGACGAGATCGCGGGCGGAACGGGGGCGGCCACGTTTCACCTCCGCCTCACCCCGCCTGCCAGCAATACAATGCTCACGCTTCGCCTGTTCGATCTCCGCCTTGCCTACAGGCTTTGGGCCAACGGGACTCTCGTTGCCGAAAGCGGCAAACCGGGGCTGGACGCCGCAAATGAACAGCCCGACCGGTCACTCGTCCTTGCTCCTTTGGAGACGACCGGGCAGCCGGTGGATCTTGTTCTTCAGATGTCCAACCACGGGTTTCGAGAAGGCGGCATCGGTGATCCGATCCTGCTCGCCAAGGCGGGCATCCTTCAGAATGCACGTGACCGGGTATGGATCTTCTCGGCCTTCTTCTGCGGAGTGCTCCTCGTCGCAGGGACCTATCACCTGTTGATCTATTTTCTGCGGCCCAGGGACATTTCATTTTTTTACTTCGGCATGTATTGCCTTTTGATTATCGGATATGCTGCCAATTCGAACTCGACTTACTGGCTTTCGCGGGCTATCGTTCCGGGGTGGATCAATCCGGTTGCGCTCGATGAACTGGCCCTTGTCTGCTATGTCATGTCGGGTGCGATCCTGTATCGCTTCTACAGGAGTCTTTTCCCGTCCGACTTCTCCAGACGCCTGCAAATGGTCTCCGATCTACGTATCGTCGTGTTCCTGTTGTCCGCGCTGGCGCTTCCGCCGGTCTGGCACTCCTGGCTGATCATGTTGCTGATGCTGGCCGGTTTACTCTTCACGACCTACTATCTGGTCCGGTTATTCGTCTGCATCGTCAAACGACAACCGGGCGCAATCCTTCTGTTCTCTGGCGCAGTCGTGTTGGCATTGACCAGCATTCACGACGTGCTTGTCCATACCGATGTCATCGAAGGCGAATATATGGTCCTGACGGGTCTGTTTGCGCTCGTCGTCTTTCAGTCGTCGGCGTTGGCTCTGCACTATGCGCAAAGTTTTCTGACGGTCGAATTGCTGTCAGAAGATCTTCACCACAATCTGGATGCGCTCAAAGCGGAAATGAACCGGCGGCGCGAACTCGAAGCGGAGGTCGTCTGGGTCAGCGAGGAAGAGCGCCGCCGTGTCAGCTACCAGATCCACGACGGCCTGTGTCAGCAGCTCACCGCGGCGCGTCTGAGATACTCCATGTTGTCAAATGTTGCCGCCGTGAAGGACATCCCTGCGATGGTTGAACTGGGGCGGGTGCTGGCCGCCGCAACAGAGGATGCCTATGCCCTGTCGCGCGGGATGTGGCCAGTCGAACACGACTCGGCTCTGACCGGTCCAACCATTGAAGAGCTGGTTGACAGTGCGAGGCGGACGGGCGGCATCGAGATCAATCTCAGGCAGAACTGGCCCTGTGCAAGTTGTACCGGTGAGCACCTCAGTGTCTTTCACAGGATCGCGCAAGAGGCGATTGCCAACGCTGTGCGACATGCTGGTGCGACGCGCGTCGATGTTTCGCTGGACTGTGAGGGCGGATTGACCAGACTGGAGGTCAAGGATGACGGTGCGGGCCTTCCTGCGGATCTGCCCTCTGCCGGGACAGGCGGTCTTGGTCTGCGAATTATGCGATATAGAGCCAGTGCCATTGGAGCGGAGTTTTCAATCGACGATGCGCCCGGCGGCGGAACAGTCGTCAGATGTCACGTCCAGTGCCATAACGGCACCTGTGCAGAGGGAGCGTCGTGATGGAAGCGTCTATCGCCTGTACGGTTCTGCTGGTTGACGACCATCCAGCTGTACGGCAGGGGCTTGCCGCCCTTCTGGCATCGAAAGGTCTTCCGTCCCCCCTTCAGGCTTCGACATTCGAGGAGGCGCGGGCGATCGCTGATGACAATAAGGTTGACCTTGCCGTCATCGACCTCTCGCTTGAGAGTGGGGATGGGCTGGATCTCGTCCCCGATCTCGCTTGTCGTGGAGCGCGCGTGATCATCTATTCGATGTTTGAAGATGCCCGGACGATCAGGCGCTCGCTCCAATATTGGGTTCTCGGCTACGTCACCAAGCGCGACGACCCTGCCTGTCTTCTCGAAGCGGTGGACCATGTTTGCCGCGGTGAGCCCTACCTTTCTGTTCGGGCTGCCAACGCATTGAAAGAGGCAGACGGCGCCGAACAAGACAAGAAGCTCAGCGAGCGCGAGCAACAGGTCCTGTCGCTGATGGGGCGGGGGGAAAGCAACATCGGAATCGCGGCGGCGCTCGGCATCAGCGTGCGAACCGTCGAGACCTATTACGCCCGCATAAACGAGAAACTTGGTCTGTCGCTGAGTGTCCGGGAGCTAAGGAAATACGCGATTCGCCACGCTAACGAGTAGGCACCGCTTTGGGCTCTTACCGGCTATCTCGCAGTCTCGTGCGGTAGTGCCTAGCCGAGGCCTTCATAAGCGGAATGAACTACTCAATGTTTTGAACGTGTCCAGCAAGCCCGACAACGCTTGCTGGAGCCCTTGCGCGTTGCCGCTCATCTCCGATTACGATCCAATGCAATTGTCGGGATCGAAAAACGAGGTCCGCGGCGTCGAGAATGTTCCGGTTGTGTCGTCAGCCCCGTGTGCAATTCGGCATCGTGCAGCGCCATACGGTTTCAATGGGCCATTCTAGGTGCAAGCCATCGGGGCGGCTATCATCGCCCGGTGCGTAATACCATGCGACGCCAATCGTTCTGTTTTGGCGTGCTAGGGCGCGCAGGAAGCAAATTTCAGAACGTCACTGACATCACCGGCGTATTGATCGCGCATAACTCCCGCGTTTGCAGCTTGCCGCGATAATTGGTCTCGTCTCGCTCCATCACACGTTCTGCCTCTCTTTTGCTATAGTGCGGCAAATTGGCGCTTAGTCCGGAGAGCCTGTTTCGCTGGGATTCATTGTTGCTGCATCAACGAACGGCAACTCACGGAATGCTGAAAGCAATCTCCGAGCGTCTCCTGTGGGGCGTCAGGGACAATGATGATCTTGCCCCAGTATCAGCATCCCGGTTGTCCCGATGATGCTTGAAGCGTCACGGTTCATCCTGTTTGACTTCCGGCTCCTTGTTGCGGGCATAGAAAGCCATCAAGGCAAAGAGCGAAGCCGTCAATATTGCGGTGCCCATAAGCGTAAGGGAGGCGCCATTTGAGAACGCCGCCTTTCCGATATCAACGACCGACTGGGCTAGCGGTGATGGCAACTGCCCAGCCGCAATGAGGGTTTGGTCAAGGCTGTCCGAAGCATTCGGCAGTAACTTGGCTTCCATTGGAGGAATGAAAGACTTCGTGTAAATGGACGAAACCAGACTGCCCAGAATTGCGACCCCCAACGTTCCTCCCAACTCGTAAGAGATCCCCTCCAGCGCGCCCGCCACACCCGCCTTTTCTTCTGGCGCGTTGATCATAATTGCTGTCGATGAGACAGACATCATGCCACCTAGCCCGAACCCGGCTATCGCCAGCATCGTGACTTGCCAGAAGATTGATACGCCAAGCCCTGTGAATGCATAGAGCAACATCCCGCAAGCTGCGAAAGCCAGGCCAAAGGCCAACACACGCTCAGTGCCGAACCGGAACAGAACTGAGGCAAAGACTGGCCCGGCGATCAACGACCCCGCGGCAATCGGCAAGACGAAGAGGCCGGCTTCCAGCGGCGTGAACGACCGCACAAGTTGCAGCTCTTGGCTCAACACATATTGTAGCCCGATCATCACGAAGCTGGCGAAGAGCGCTCCGGCCGTTCCTATGGAGAATCTCGCATTCAAAAACAGCGCAAAATCGATGAGAGGTGACGGCTGGGCTCTCTGGCGGACAAGGAACCATCGAAAGAAAGCAGTCCCAATTGCACAAGCGACCGCGACTTCGCCCCAGTGAATGTCAACCTTTAGAATTCCTTTCAGTGCGTAGAGCAAAGCAACCAGTGCGATGGTGAGAACAAGAGACGTCACGGCGTCCCAATGACGCGCTCGGTTTCCCGGCAACTGCGGAATGAGGGAGAAGGTCAGAACGAGCGTGAGCAGAACGACCGGAACGTTGATAAGGAAAACAGCTCCCCACCAGAAATGCTCGATCAGGAAACCACCCAGTATTGGTCCCAAGGCTGCCGCGCCTGCCGAAACCGAGCCCCAGATACCAATGGCAATGGCCCGTTGTTGATCTTCGACAAATACAACACGAATGATCGAAATGGTGGCTGGCAACATCATCGCAGCGCCGAGAGCCAAAACAGCGCGGGCAGCAATCAGCAAGGTCGGATTGGGGGCAAACGCTGCGATTGTGGACGAGCCGCCAAACACCAAGAGTCCCGCCACGAACATCTTGCGATGGCCAATTCTGTCAGACAATGACCCAAAGCCTGGCAAGAGGCTCGCGAGAAGCAGCGAATAGGCATTGACCATCCAAAGCTTTTCGGACGTGGTTGCTTCGAGGTCGTGGGCCAGAACAGGCAACGCAACATTGAGGACCGTCATGTCGATCCCAATCAGGAATAGACCCGAAGAGACAATCACCAGAACCAGCCAAGGATTCTTCTCCGCGATCATGGCCGTGTTCTCGTCATCGCAATCAGATGCTGCTCAAGTGCAAGCGTATCGCTTGGAGCAACGCCAAACATTTGACCCAACCAGACACCGTCAGCCGAGAAGCGTGCCGTTTCGAACTGAAGATCGGTCTCTCCGGCTTCAGAGACGCGCGATTGAAACCATCCCCCCCAGATACGCCGAAGTTCTGGATCGTTCAGCGTTGCCATCCACAATGGTCCCCACTGGTCCTCGGCCCCATCTTCGAAGACCGACCTGATATATGCTCGGGTAAAGCGGCCATACTCATCTGCATCAACTGCCATCCGCCTTTCCAAGTCAGCCTCAAAGTCCCGCAGCATGTGTTGAAACACCGCATCAATCAGCGCCTTTTTATTGGGAAAGTGATGAAACAAACCACCTTTTGTTACACCTGCCTCTGCTGCGACGACTTCTATGCTGACCGCGCCAAGGCCGTTTTCAAGTGCCAGGCGTCTGGCACTTTCTAGCAATTGCAGGCGAACCTGTTCGGGATTTTTCTTACGGCGGTGAGCGTTGGTCATTGGAAATCTCGTCGTTTGAGATGACAGAAAATAGAAACATACATACTGGTAGGTTTCTTTTATGTCAATAACCTCCTTGTTCTGTTTTCCTTCAGCGCGACGCGGCGATAGGCGTCCTTTGAGCGGTTGGATGATGTGGTCTCGGTACGAACCCTATATCTCAATGCGAGGCCATAAATCTGCTTCAATCACAGTCTACCCAGCTCGTTGCGATGGCTTGCTCGAAATGAAGCATGAAGCGATACCGACTGCGAAACGGCTGGCCACGCGTTTGTGGCAATACGTCCATACATACAGGGTTGGAGAACAGCATGGAACGAACACAAAAAGAGCGGATGTTGGCAGGTGAGCTATATATGGCAAGTGACCCTGAACTAAGCCATGATCACTTGAATGCACAAGAGCTCTTGGCGCGCTTCAATGCAAGCGGTGCGACAGATGAAGTGGAGCGCACAAGTCTGCTGGAGCAACTGTTCGGTTATTTTGGGGAGGCCTCGGTGGTCAAGCCGACTTTGCGGTGCGATTACGGTTACAACATTTCAATCGGAGCACGGACATTCGTAAACTACGATTGCACATTTCTCGATTGCAACACTATCACCATTGGTGAGGAAGTGCAGATTGCTCCTAGCGTGCAGATATATACGGCAACGCATCCTTTGAATGCGGCTGAAAGGCGCTCCGGAGCAGAATTTGCGTTGCCGGTGATGATCAGGGATGGGGTATGGCTTGGTGGTGGAACCATCGTCTGTCCAGGCGTAACCATCGGGTGCAACACAGTTGTGGGCGCCGGTAGTGTCGTGACTAAAGATCTCCCACCCAATGTGTTGGCTGCTGGTAGCCCAGCACGCATTATCAGACACCTGTAGCGGCATAGTCTTCATGGTTTTGAATATGACTGCTTAGGTAAAGCGAAGCCCAAGCTTCTATTGGCATCACATTAGAACCACCTTTCTTGGAGACCTAGGCTATTTGAAAAGAGCGACGCTGATGATTTGCCTGAACCTTGCGCTCTACAAGGAACGGCGCGGAGGAAGCGCCGCCATTGCAGCAATAGAAGGTGCCTCAGTTGCAAACTGAAAACCTAGGTGCGTGTTTTCGGCTGGCAGTGTGGACTGTGTTTGTGTTGGGCTGGAGGCGCGAGGAAAAACTCAATTGACTAAAGTCACAATTTTGGGATGTGGAGCGACCTATGGCGTTCCACTGGTCGGAGGGGGATGGGGCCTGTGCGATCCAGCCAACCCTAAAAATGAAAGGACAAGGCCGTCTGTTCTGGTCGAGCAAAATGGCCGATCTCTCATGATCGACATCGGACCGGACTTTCGACTGCAATCCGTTCGGGCGCGGATAACCCCTGATACCATCATGATAACCCATGGCCATTGGGACCATATCGCCGGGATAGGTGAGCTTCCCTACTATTTGGAGGAGGTTCTAAAGCGCGATCTGGACATTTACGCTGACAAAAAATGCATGTCGTTTATCCGAAGCATGTTTCCCTATCTGTTTTTTGACGAAGAACGAAAAGGGGCCACCAGCATCGTCGGCTTTGGAGACCACAAGCAATACCGGATATTTTGGCATTGCATCCGTGCTTACGAGCCTTTTGATGCCAACGGTATCGAGATTTTCCCGTTCTTGCAGCGCCACGGTAGTTTGGACAGTCTGGGAGTTCGGATTGCGGATTTCGTCTATAGCCCGGACGTAAAATCATTTCCGGAGCAGAGCTGGAAATATTTGGCTGATATCGGCACTTGGATTCTGGATTGTGACTACTGGAAACCGTCGGATTCACATGGTGATCCTGAAACCGTTCTGAAACACATCTATCAGTTCAATCCGAAGCAGGTTTACCTGACACACATGGACGAGAAGATGGACTATTCGGTTTTGAAATCCTGGTTTACGTACCGCGGATATGATCACGTCAGTCCCGCTTATGATGGCCTGAAAATTGACCTTTGTGGCGATTGAAATTACGGCCTGCATCCGAGTTTGGCCTTCCGGCGACAGAATCTCATTGTCTCCGGCCAGGTAGCCGACGGGACCAACTTGAAGCTCTTGATCGCGCTTCGTCTAAACGGCTGCAATTGGGGAACAGGCCATTTTGAAGTCGCAATTCTGTTCGCGAATTAGGATGGTTGCAATTTCCATCGGATTACGTCTGTATGAAAAGTCTTTTCAAGTTCCTATCAATGGCCTTGGTGCTTTTGATTGTTGGCTGCGGGGGCTATTTTGCATTTGGCTTCGTTGACGCCATTACAGCTGCTGACGATCAGAAAACACGGGCCGATTCAATTATTTCAGCTGGTCTTGGCGGTTCCTCCTTGGGAGAAGAGCGTTATCGTCAACTGCTAATGGTGCAGGACCCGCAGTTCGAGCATCACAGTGGGGTCGACATAACGACACCTGGTGCCGGCATCACGACGAGTTCCCAGTTATTGGCAAAGCGTTTAGGTTTTGAGAAATTCACTCCTGTTATCGGCAAAATCAGACAAACAGGATATGCAGTTGGATTAGAAAACCAGCTGAGCAAAGAGCAGATCATGGCGCTTTGGCTTGATACACTGGAAATGGGGCATGGACCTAATGGTTGGGTGACAGGCCTTCATCGGATGAGCGAAGCCTCATACGGTGCGCCTCCATCGGCAATTCGCGACGATCAGTTTCTCTCTCTCCTTGCCGTTTTGATAGCTCCCGGACGGTAAAGGATTGTTTCAGAAGACAACGCTCTTACCAATCGAGTAGAACGTATCCGGCGCCTGGTCCATGGTGAATGTGCTCCTATCGATAATTCTGATGACTGGCTAGATGGATGCAGATAGTCATGCTTTATAATTCTATGAAAGATTGCTTTG
Source organism: uncultured Cohaesibacter sp. (assembly GCF_963682185.1). NCBI lineage: Bacteria > Pseudomonadati > Pseudomonadota > Alphaproteobacteria > Hyphomicrobiales > Cohaesibacteraceae > Cohaesibacter > uncultured Cohaesibacter sp. The sequence goes on from NZ_OY821667.1 coordinate 2,764,106, forward strand.
TCTGCCCACCGGTCACGTCGTCATTGGAAATGCTGCAACTCGCACAAATGGCCGGAATGGGGAAGCCCACTTCTGGGAAATGGCACCCATTGAAGGCCCGGTATGGGCCGCGTTTACCAGTAGGATTGAATACAGGACGATCATTCGGATCATTGAAGAGCAGATTTCAACTTCAAAGGGATTCTCAAATGCGGTGACAGTAGGGATGTCGAACGTGGTCTCCTCATTGAGCAAAGCAGCTGATATCGTACCCTTGAGTGATGAGGAACTTTTAGGGGTTCTTCAGTTTCGATTGTTTTCAGCAAAACAAGCAAAGAGGCGGGGCAAGTGGTTTATTGGCCGCCTATACAATCGATTTTCCGGAGAGCAATCCGATTATATCCCTCTATCCGGATCTCATCTCAAGTAGGTCTTGAAGCATACGACCATCAGCCCTCCCGCTGACGTCACTTCCTCGGCCAAATGCCATCTCAGGATCGATGTCGCTCAGGACGCATATAACGTTCTGGAGCATATTGTCACTGACAAGGTTGCTTCATTTTAAAGCGACTAAATGAGCGACCAGTGCTGCGTCTTGTGCGAACGGCTGCTTTTGGGAAGCACGCCAGAGCCCCTCCTGATCAATCGAATGCTACGATTTTGGCAAGAAAACTGAAAGTGGCACCTTTTTTGCGACCATTTTGACTGATCATGCTGTGCACCAGAATGGATCGAACCCGTAGAGAACGCGTCAGTTTCTCGCTGCATGCGCACGCAACGGAACGGCTGTTGCGATCTGGTGCGCGGACGACGGGGCAGCGCCATACCCTGCGCTCAGAGCTTTCTGTGCCTGAAGGATGTCGCCAGATCGCCGGTGGTTATGACAAGCCCACAGCGCCGTCGCTGCTTCCAGTAGGACATTCCACGATAGCGGGCGCAAGCCTTAGGGCCCCGGCTTTAGCCGGGGCGATCTATTTTCTCGTCTGGTTAAAATGGTGCCTAAGAGCGCGCGGTCAAGTAGGTCTCAATTTGAGATACGATGTTTGCAATGCTTTGATCGATTGAAACGACAATGGCGTTTTCATCGCTCTGGGGCTGTTCCAAGGTAGCCAACTGGCTCTCGAGGAGGCTTGGTGGCATGTAATGATCCTTGCGGGCAGACAAGCGTTCAAACAACAACTCCTTGCTGCCATGCAAGTGAACATAGAGCACCGGACGATCAATGTGCTCTGACAAATAGCGACGATAGCTACGTTTTAAAGCAGAGCAGCCGCAAACGCTGCTACCTGTGTCCGTTGATTTTTCATTGATCGCCTTGGAGAGAATTTTAAACCAGGGCCAGCGATCCTCGTCCTGCAAGGCAACGCCGTTTGACATCTTTTCGACATTGGCCTTTGGATGATAGTCGTCCGCATCCAGAAATGGCAAACCATGTCTCTCAGCCAGTGCTTCCCCGACCGATGACTTGCCGCATCCACATACGCCCATGACGATGATCACCGGCAGAGAACTAGACTGAGACTGTGATGCCGCCGTCAACATAGAGAATATGTCCGTTTACGAAGGAAGAGCCCTCAGAGCTCAGGAAAATGCAGGCGCCAACCAGCTCGGAAACATCACCCCAGCGGCCAGCCGGTGTGCGGTTGCTCAGCCAGTTGGTGAAGTCCTCATCGGCGACAAGAGCAGACGTGAGTTCGGTTTTAAAATAGCCAGGAGCCAAGCCGTTGATCTGCAAGCCGTGACGCGCCCAGTCTGTAGCCATACCCTTGGTCAGGTTGGCGACTGCGCCTTTTGAGCCGGTGTAAGGGGCAATGGATGGGCGTGCCAATGCGGTCTGTACCGAGCAGATATTGACAATCTTGCCCTTGCCGCGTTTGATCATATGCTGGGCAACTGCCTTGCTGACGTAAAAGACAGAATTGACATTCAGTTTCATCAGGAAATCGAATTTGTCGGCAGGGAACTCTTCCAGCGGCGCGCGATATTGCATGCCAGCGTTATTGACCAGAATATCAATGGAACCGACTTCCTTTTCGAATGCGTCGATCTTGCTGGCAACGGTCTCCGGGTTTGTAACGTCAAAAGGCAGTTTGTGGACGGTAGCTCCGATGAAGGCGAGCTTGCTGGCTGCATTTTCCACCCGGTCAGGATCGATATCGTTGATGATTACTTCTGCTCCGGCTTCAGCCAATCCCTTTGCCAATTCAAAACCAATGCCTTGACCGGATCCGGTAACAAGGGCGCGTTTGCCTTTTAGTCCGAAAAGACTGTCTATTTTCACGGCTGTTTCCTTTCCTCGTTTGAAACTTCAAGAATTACCTTGACGAATTTTTTGTTATCGATAACATTCTTCAGCAAAAGGGTGATGTCAAGTCTAAAGTGATGTGATCCAGGTGAATTCTTGAAACGTGGGAGAACGGAAATGAAATCGATTGTTTGTCATGGGCCACGAGACCTTCGGGTCGAGGAAACCGAGCTGCCGAGCTTGGGAGTAGGAGATGTCCTGATCGGTATTGAGGCTGGCGGGATCTGTGGCTCTGATCTGCATTACTATCACGACGGCGGTTTTGGAGCGGTCAAAATCCAGCATCCAATGGTGTTGGGGCATGAGGTGTCTGGTCGCATTCTGGAAGTGGGGCAGGGCGTATCCAATGTGGCAGTTGGCGATCTGGTTGCGGTTAACCCAAGCGTGCCTTGCGGTAAATGCGAATATTGCAAGAAGGCTATGTATAACCACTGCCTCGACATGCGTTTTTATGGTAGTGCCATGCGCGTGCCTCATGTGCATGGAGCCTTCAGTCAAAAACTGGTCGCCAAGGGCAGTCAGTGCTTTGCGTTTGCTTCTGGAACCAAGGCGTCATTCGCTGCGTTTTCTGAGCCGTTTTCTGTTGCATTACATGCAGTTGGAAGGTTGGGGCCTCTCATCGGAAAACGCGTTCTGGTAACGGGAGCAGGTCCGATTGGCGCGCTTGTTGTGGTGGCTGCCAAGCTTCATGGGGCGCTTGAGGTTGTCGCCACTGACATCGTTGACGAGGCTCTTGAACGTGTCATTCAGCTTGGTGCAAACAAGGCGATAAACGTTGGGCGCAGCGGGAATCCTTTGGCTGTTTATGGTGAGAACAAGGGCTACTTCGACGCTGTGGTTGAGTGTTCGGGGAGCCAGCCTGCAATCCTCTCTGCCTTGGATGTTGTGCGCCCCAAAGGGCGGATTGTGCAGCTTGCACTTGGTGGTGATATCACGATTCCACAAAATGCAATCGTCACCAAAGAAATCGAACTGTGCGGTTCATTCCGCTTCTACGAAGACTTTGCTTGGGCGGTGGAATTGATTGGATCTGGTCGTGTCGACCTGTCTCCATTGCTCACGCAATCCTTCCCTCTGGAAGATGTGGTGGAGGCGTTCGAACTTGCTTCTGATCGCAAGAAGGCAATGAAGGTGCAGATTCAGTTCTAGCGTCTAGGTGGCATAAAAATCGCTTATGCCAACAAATATTTTTACGATATTATGATATCGATAACATTCATGCACGCTAATCTGTCTAAAACGGCAGCAATTTGGAGAAGTTCCATGGAACAACGGAAAATTGGCATCATTGGGTTGGGCGTTATGGGGCAGAACCTGGCTTTGAATATCGCGGAAAAGGGGTTTGGGGTTTCGGCCTTCGATCCTTGGGAAAAGGCCCGTACGGCTTTCGGCGCTTCGCTGGAGAAAGAAACCGAAGCCGAGCTGTCATCGCGTATCGTGGTTGCTGAGTCGCTGGACAGCTTTTTGAACGGTTTACCTTCCCCGAGGGTGATTTTGTTGATGGTCAAAGCTGGGGAGCCGGTTGATGAGTTGATCAGGCAGTTGAAATCGACTCTGGTCAGTGGCGACGTTGTCATTGACGGGGGTAACTCCCACTATGAAGATACGGTCCGCAGGCAGGTTGAACTCCAGAAAATGGGAGCGCACTATATCGGCCTTGGAGTGTCTGGTGGCTACGAAGGGGCACGCCATGGCCCGTCCATGATGGCTGGCGGCGATCCTGCGGCTTATGCCCTCATGAAGCCGGTTTTCGAGAGCATTGCAGCCAGCTTTGACGGTGTCTCCTGTTGCGCACATGTAGGATTGGGCGGTGCAGGGCATTTTGTCAAAATGGTGCACAATGGTATCGAATATGCCATCATGCAAATTGTGGCCGAGGCCTACATGGTGATGCGCGATGTGTATCATCTGGATACCACATGGTGTAGCAGAGTCTTTGCCGATTGGAATGAAGGCCCGTTTAGCTCTTACCTGATGGAAATCGCCAGCACGGTTTTGAAGCAGCCAGATGATTTGAATAAGAGTGGCAGTCTGGTTGAGGCAATTCTGGATGTTGCCGAGCAAAAGGGCACCGGGCGTTGGAGCGTTGAGGCTGCGCTCAAATATGGCATGCCGGCAACAACCATAAGTGAGGCGGTCTTTGCACGGGCCATGGCCTCTCAAAAAAGTCAGCGCGTCAAGGCGTCAAAAATCCTGCCCGGGCCTGATAGCAAAACTGCAGTTGTAGAAAGCATGTCTCTCAAGGCATTGCGAGATGCTGTCTATGCTTCTGTTATTGTGGCTTATGCCCAAGGGTTTGCCCTGATACGGGAAGCGACAGAACAGGAAGAATGGGGTGTTCGGTTGTCCGAAGTTGCCAAGGTCTGGCGCAGTGGTTGCATTGTGCGATCCAAGTTGCTTGATACGATTGTTACGACCTTCGAGGCCGAGCCGGATTTGATAAACCTGCTTCTTTCCGATTTCTTTGTTGGGCTGCTCGCAGACTATCAGGAAAACTGGCGTAAAAACTCACGGCTCTGCGCAGAACATGCCGTCGCAACGCCGGTCATGTCGGCTGCGTTGACCTATTATGACGGATACCGGACAGAACGCTCATCTGCCAATTTGCTGCAGGGGTTGCGCGATTGTTTTGGCGCGCACACCTATCGTCGAACTGACTGTGACGGGATATTCCATACAGAATGGAAATAGTCTTCGTCTTGCTCTGAAAAGTGCAAACTGTAAGGTAAAGCAAAGTGACACGGCGCCGCCTCGGTGAAGGCGGCGCCATGCTATTTCGCGCAGCTACCCTAAAATTACTTGATTAGAAGCTGTCCTGAAGAATATTGATATCTTCAAACGACCAATTGAAAAGCGACCTCATGAACAGAACGAGCGCCTGAATGAAGCAACCCACCCCGATTCCAAAAGTGACGATGCGGGATGTGGCCGCTGCTGCCGGTTGCTCGACCATGACTGTGTCACGCGCTTTGCAAAAAGATGGCCGTGTCAGCGAGAAAACGCGGAAAAAAATTCTCAAGACTGTTAAGGAGCTTGGCTATGTGCCAGACATGACTGCGGGGAGTTTGTCTTCGCAGCGATCTGGTTTCATTGCCCTTCTGCTTCCCTCCCTGAATAACCAGCATTTGGCAGAAATGGTGCATGCCTTGACTGACGAGTTGGGCAAGGAAGATCTGCAGTTGCTGATAGGGCATACGGACTATCTTTCCAGCAAGGAAGAGACCCTGATTGAAATGATGATGAGACGCCGCCCCGAGGCTCTTGTCATCTGCTATGACGGGCATACAGATCAAGCGATGAAGCTCCTCAAGACGGTGGCTGTTCCGGTGATCGAGTTGTGGGAGGATCCTGAAAATCCCATACAGCACACGGTAGGCTTTTCGAATTTCAAGGCTGCCTACGACATGACCGAAGCGCTCGTGCAAAGAGGCTATAGGAAGATTGGCTTTCTGGGCGAGGCGATGGATGCCGGAACCCGTGCGGGAGCCCGTCGAAGAGGCTATCAGGCGGCGATGAAAAAGGCCGGGCTGGATGACAATCGAGTTATTCAACATGATATCATGCCAATCAGTATGGAAGGCGCCAAGCAGGCTACAGAAGTTTTGCTGGATCAGTATCCCGAAATTGATTGTATCTTTTGTGTTTCAGATCCTGCGGCTTTTGGCGCGCTCAGCTTGCTGCAAGAAAGGGGCATCGCTGTACCCGGCGATATAGGCCTTTGTGGTTTTGGCAATTTTGAGATTTCTCGCTTCACGCACCCCCCCATTAGCACGGTCGGGGTTGATGCTGCCATGGTTGGTAAAAAAGCTGCCGAGCTTATCTTGCGCCTGCGCAATGGCAATGACGCAGAGCAGGGAACGCAAGACCTGTCGGAGCATCTTCGTCTAAGGCCGGAATTGATGTTCCGCCGCTCGGTTAAGAATTCTGCTTGAGGCTCTCGTTGGGAGACCCGTGCGGTTGCTATTAAGCGCCCGCACGAGAGGATCAAGGTCAGACCAGCATTTTAGACAGCGGCGTGAGTTCATGGCCTTCATGGGCGATGAGAGTGCGGATGTTTCGCGCCAGCGTAACGGATCCGGGGGTGTCGCCATGAACAAGAATAGTGTGGATGGGCGTTGAAAGCCTTTTGCCATTGATACTGGTAATGGAGCCGTCGTTGAGAAACTGCCTTACGCGCTCCGTGACCGCTTCAGGTTCCTTGATCACCGCACCAGGCAAGCCCCGTTTGACGAGAATCCCATTGTCGTCATAGGCACGGTCTGCAAGAAACACATTGGCTGTCTTGAAGCCTTTCTTTTCTGCGGCTTTGGAGAATTCGGTATTCGCCAGGCAAAGAAGGATAAGATTTTTATCGAAGGAATAGACGGCATTGACCAGCATTTCAGCCAGTTCCCTGTCGACAAACGCCATATTGCCCAACGCGCCATGAAAATTCATGTGCGTCATCTTGTGGCCTGCTGCGGTGGCAATGCCATAGAGTGCGCCCAACTGATAAATGACATGCTTTTCCAACTCGGCAAGGTCCATATGCATTGGGTGACGTCCAAAGCCCAACCGATCCGGAAAGCCCACATGAGCACCGATGTCGGCTTTGCTTGCCTTTGCGGCCCGGACCGTCTGATCCATGATAACGGCATCGCCGGCATGGTAACCACAAGCGATGTTGGCTGAGGTGACAATCTTGAGCAAAGCCTTGTCATCTCCAAGCTTGTAGGGGCCAAACCCTTCTCCAAGGTCCGAGTTCAAATCGATCTTCATCGGAATATCCTTTATTTTTTCGCAGTGGGGTGGCTCAAGGGCCTGTGTGGCCAGGAAGCACGCCTAAATCTTTTTCACGATTGATATCAAAGCCGTTCCATAACCGACCCGCATGTTTGGCTCGGCAAGAAGGTGCGAGATCACGCCATTACAGGGAGAAACGAGAGGCGCCAGCAAAGGCCCACTGAGCAAATAGCCAATGGGGTCGCCCTTGCGCACGCTCTGGCCAACCTTGATGTCTGAGTTGGGGCGGCAGGGATGATGCGGTAGAAACTGGGCTGCCAGTGGAGCCACGACTTCTATAATGTTGTGTGCTTCCGCTAAGCCTTGGGGAGCATTTCTGCTAGCCTCAGCCTCCTGAGTGAGGACGACCCGAACATGTACATTTCCTTCATGAAGGTTCAACTCATGCACATGCGCGTCTTTTGCAAGCGCAATGATTTTCCGGATATCATCCTCAGAAATGGCCTTAGCAGAAACAGGTTTTGTCATTTCAACAGGTCCCGGTAGGCTTTAGAGAGCGCACGCACCTTATCTATGAATTTATCCATTTCCCTATAGGCCGCCAGAGCCTCTTCGTAGGAGGTCTTTTGGAAGCAGATCTGATTGCCGATGCGAGTCTGGGCAAGGCGCCACATGTCTGCATCGATGACGGTTCCGATTTTGGGATAGCCACCAGATGTTTGGGAATCTGCAGTCTGGATGATTGGTGACCCTCCAGAGGGAATCTGAATGACACCGGGTACGATGCCATGCGAGCGCATTTCCAGTTTTTCGGTCATCGCGAGGTTGGGACCTGCCAATCTATAACCTGCTCTGCTGCTTTGCGGTGTAATTTGCCACGGTGCCGTAACAAGAGCATCCAGAGATGCCTTATCAAAATAGTCATGCTCGGCAGCGGGAAGATAGCGTAGCATTGTTATTGCCTCATTCGTGCCTGCAGAGGCATGCGAAGGTTGCGGCAGGGCAAGGGCCGGAGCGATGGCTCCGAACCCACCCGGCGCAATAGGCGGGAACGGGTCTGCTTCCGGCAGAGACTTGATCACATCGCCATTTTGCAGCATGCGTCCGTTGAGGCCGCCAAATGCGCAGCGCAGGTAAGTGCTGCGAGATCCCAGGACTTCAGGAACGTCAATGCCACCAGCCAGATGGACATAGGCGAAGGAGCCGGAGTTGAGTTTGCTCAGGGAAAGGGTCTGTCCCTTTTCCGCATGAAAGGCCCAATTGGGATTAATTTGTTTGCCGTCCAGCTCGATGGCGCAATCTGCGCCGGTAACAGCGATGTTGACACTCGAGAGGATCTCGAACTTGATCGGAAAAAGAGTTACTTCGATCGCCGCAGCTGTTTTGGCATTCCCCAGAAGCGCATTCCCCATCTGAAGGGCAAGACGATCCATTGCGCCGCCAATACTGACACCATGGCGGTAATTTTCATCGCGCCCGAGATCCTGAATGGTCGACAATCCAATGGTATAGAAAATTTTGATCATGGGATGATCCTTTCAACTCTGAAACGGACGGTGTCACCGGGGGATAGAAGGGTCGGACTTTCCTTGCGAGGGAAGAAAAATTCCACATCTGTGTGCCCCAGAGTATGCCAGCCACTGGCACCGGGAGATGCGGATACAGCGGTTTGCATGCCGCCGATAGAAACGGATCCGGCAGGAATGCTCAGCACGGGCACTTCGCGCCGGGGAACCCAGATGCGTTCGTCTGTGATGCCCAGATAACCCAACCCCGGATGGGCGCCCAGTGCAAAAACTGAATAGTCGCGGTTTGCATGCACGGCTACCAGCTCATCGACGGACATATTGGTCAACTTGGCCGCGTCATGAAGATGCGGTCCAAGCTCTCCGCCATAGATGACGGGGATTTCGATGAGCTTACCTTCGATTTTCCAATCTGTGGCTTTTTCCCAGGCTGCGATCAGGCGGTTCCGGATTTCGGAGGGGTCTTCGCATGGGGACCTGAAGGTGAGCATCAGGTTCGTCATGCCCGGAATGGCTTCCTTGATATTGTCCCAGCCCTGAACTTCGTTGGCCAGTGCCCAAATGCGCTTTTGAGTGGGGAGCTCGAAGGCCCCTGGCGCCTCAAACAGCATAGCGGTGGTGCCCAGGAGGCTGATGTTGGCTTGGTCTTTCGACTTGCTGAAAGCAGAGAAGCGTATGCTCATGTTTCAATTGACCTGTTCTGGATAAAGTGAATGTCCACAGCGCCTCTTTGAACCGCAGGATCTTTCACCAGGGCCAAAAGAAGCGGAAGATTGGTTTTCACGCCTTCAATCGTGATCTCGCCAAGGGCCATTTCCATCCGGGCAAGGGCCTGGTCTCGGTCAGACCCGTAGGTGATGACTTTTGCGATGAGGGAATCGTAATAGGGAGGCACGGTGTGGCCGGTGTGAATATGGGTATCTATGCGCAGCCAGTTGTAATCCGGGATTTGCCATAGAGAAATTGTCCCGGGACAGGGCGCAAATGTTTCCGGATCCTCGGCGTTCAAGCGGCACTCGATGGCATGCCCTTGCACTGGATCCTTTTTCTGTTTGAGCCGCAGGGTCTCGCCTTGCGCCACACGGATTTGCTCCTTAACCAGGTCAAGGCCCGAGGTTAGCTCGGTGACGGGATGTTCGACCTGAAGGCGCGTGTTCATTTCAACAAAGAAAAAGCCGCCATCCTCATAAAGGAATTCGAACGTTCCAACACCTCTGTAGCCGATGCGCTGGCAGGCCGCGACGCACAGATTACCTATCTCAGCGATCTGGCTGCGGGCGATATCCACGGCGGGCGATTCTTCGATCACCTTCTGGTTCCTGCGCTGCAAGGAACAGTCCCTGTCGCCGACCCAGAAGGCGTTGCCATGGCTATCGCACAACACCTGAATCTCCACATGCCTTGGCTTTTGCAGGTAGCGCTCCATGTAAAGGGCCGGATTACCAAACGCGCTGCGTGCTTCTTCTCGGGTCACCGTAATCGCTGCGTCCAGAGCGTTTGGATCAGTCACAACGCGCATGCCTCGTCCCCCGCCTCCGGACACCGCCTTGACCATGACCGGATAACCAATTTCTGCAGCCATGGAGCGAATTTGGCCCGGATCTTCCGGCAATCTGCCCTCAGAACCCGGAATGCACGGAATACCGGCTTCGATCATGGATTGTTTTGCCTTGATCTTGTCACCCATCGTGCTGATGGCGCTCGGTGAGGGGCCGATGAAAACAAATCCCGCCTCTTCCACTTGTCGTGCAAAGTCCGCACTTTCCGACAGAAAACCGTATCCCGGATGGATGGCATCTGCTTTGCAGCTCTCTGCGGCGAAGAGCAACGCAGGGATATTGAGATAGCTTTTCGCGGCCGAGGCCGGGCCAATGCTAATTGCTTCATCCGCCATCTTTACATAGGCCGCGTCAGCATCTGCAGTGGAGTGCACAACAGCGGCGGAAATTCCCATCGATTGACAGGCCTTGATGATGCGAACCGCGATTTCACCTCTGTTTGCAATGAGTATGCGCTTGAACATCATTCCGGCCTCAGAGCGAAAAGAGGTTGATTTGCAACGATATCGGCTTCGTCTTGAACAAGAATTTGGGTGATCGTGCCGTCATGAGGGGCGACTATTGGATGGAGCAGTTTCATCGACTCAACCATGCCAAGCGTATCGCCTTCAGAGACTTGTGCTGAAAGCTCAACAAAAGCAGGCGCGTCAGGCGAGGCGGTGGCATGAAAAAGGCCATACAAGGGAGACTGGATGACTATATCGGATTCCGAATGCGCATGGAGGGGAAAGCGTTCGGTATCCGGGTCATGATGGAGGTCAACTGAAGCTGATTTTGATGAGCTTTCGACAGGTGCATCTGCCGTTCGGTCCATGGTGATTTTCAGGCGGAAATCATCCTGGTTTACCTCTAGCTCGGCGACGCGCGGGTCTGACGCCACGTCAATCAGGCATTTCAGTCGATCCAGATTAATCATCAGTCTTCTTTCTCGTATGGCCTTTTTCGGGGAGGATTAGCTTTCGAACTCGCAGCCTTTGCCGAGGGCTCTTTTGTCCATTCCCACTGCCTCCAGAAGATTTACACCTTCTTTGAGGTCTTTCATCAATTTGGCTTCGGCGTCATCTCTTTCGCGAGATTCCTTTGCTACCCACTTGGCATCTGCCGGACGCACAACAACGAGCCCGTCGTCGTCGCCAACGATGATGTCACCCGGGTTGATGATTTCTCCGCCGAAAGATACAGGACGGTTTACATAGCCGAGGGTTTCCTTGACAGTGCCTTTGATGCACAGGCCAGGGCTGAAAACAGAGAAGCCATTGTTGTTGAGGGCTGGCCCGTCGCGCACACCGCTGTCCGTTACGAGACCTGCGATACCGCGAGCCTGACACCATGTGCCCAGTACCTCGCCGAAGCAGCCTTGTTCGCTGGAACCGTCAGTTGCAAATACCAACACATCCCCTGGTTTCGCGATGCTGATCGCAAGCTGGAGCATCATGTTGTCGCCTGGGTGGGATTTGATGGTAATAGCCGGACCGCAAACGGTCATGCCATTGTAGATCGGTTTGATCTTTGAGGACAAAGCACCCTTGCGCCCCTGAGCTTCATGCAAAGTTGCGGGAGTGAACTGAGAAATTGCCTCAATGTCTGCGGCATCAGGGCGTTTGATATTCTTAATCACATGGACCATTTGGACGTCCTTTCCTTTTAGAAATCTTGCGGAAAGGGTAGGTCCAAACATCACCCCACGACCAACATTAATAGAAAATGGGGTGATCAATTCGCCTTATGGAAGCTATTGGGGAGGGCGTACTCCCGGCCATTGATTGGAGGCGATCAGCTCGCGAACTAGTTTGAACAGGATGTCGTGAACAGCCATGGCCGGCTCAGAGAGGGGAATGGAATCCGACACGCAAATCGAAATGGAAGCCTCGATTTTTGGCTCTTTGAGCGGCAGCAGGATCAGCTGTTTGAAGTCGGACATGCGACTGGCGGCTGACCAAGGCAGAATGGTTGATCCCATGCCTTCTGAAATCGCCATGCCTAGTGTTTCCATGGATTCGATTTCGGCAACAATGTTGGGTGTTACCTGTACCTTCTCGAAGGCGTTATCAACGAGAGCACGCAACAGATGGATCTTGCTAGGCAGCAAGAGAGGGATATTTTCAATCGACTTGAACGAGATCTCCGTTGCGCCGTCTTTGGCATTCAGGAGCGAACGATGTGAGATCAGGAACAGCTCTTCTACGGCCACCTGCTGAAAATTGACGCCCCTCATCATGCCCGGATCGTAGATGAGGGCAAGATCCATGCGCCCATTCATGACCAATTCACTGAAGATGCTGCCAAAGTTATCATTGATGTGCAGTGTAATCTCGGGATACTTGCGCTTCACTTCCTTGAGCAGAGACAGGGAAAGCGTTGATGTCGTGCTGTAGGGAGCCAGACCGACAGAAACGCTACCAGAAATAATCTTGGCCGCAGCGCAAACATCAGCGCTCATGAAATCCATCTGCTTCAAGATGATTTGTGCATGCCGATAAAGGGCATTTCCGGCTTCGGTTGGGGTCACTCCATGCCGGCTACGGATAACAAGTTGCTGTTTGAAATGCGCTTCAAGGCCTATCAAATGCTGGCTGAGTGCGGGCTGAGCAATGTTCAGAGCATCGGCCGCGCGAGTCAGGCTGCCTTTGTCGATAATCTTGATGAAATAGCTCAACCTTTTGGTGTCCATTGATTACCTTTCTGGCGGTGTATGCAACTTACAATAAAGAGAAGCTTATACTCACCGACGCAGGGCTTGAAGTTAGTCAATCTGCCGAATTGCAGCAAGCATACACGGCTTGTTCGGAAATGAAATATATCCGAATCTTTTATAGGTAGAATGAAATACTCTTTTTCACATGATGCCCCCCGAATTACGATCTCAAAAAACACTAGTTTTATACGAGGTCATAATGGCATTTTCAGATTACAAGGTGGCACTGGTTACCGGAGCGTCGGGTGGTATTGGTGGGGCTATTGCCGAGCGTTTTGCAAAAGAGGGTTTGACTGTACATGCGGTCGGCCGCAACAAAGAAAAGCTCGATGAACTGGCTGACCGCTGCGGCTGTGTTGCTCATGCAATCGATATTGCTGATACCGAAGCCTATCGTGACCTTGTTGCGTCTCTGGGTGTTGATGTCATGGTCAATAACGCCGGTATCGACCACAAAGGGTCCATCCATACTCTTAGTGTAGATCAGATTGATGCCCAGGTTGATATCAACTTCAGAGCCGTGCTCCATGGTATTTCTGCTGCGCTTCCAGGTATGATCGAACGAGACCGTGGCCACATCATCAATACCACGTCGATTGCGGCGGCCTATTCATTTCCCAGCAACACGATCTATCACGCCACCAAAGCCGGTGTGCGCGCTTTGACGAACAACCTTCGTCACGATGTCTATGGAAAACGCATCCGTGTGACAGAGCTTTGCCCTGCGCGTGTTGCAACAGAAATATTCGGAAAGGTGCACGGCAATCCTGAGCAGACCCAAAAGGACTTCGTTGATGGATATGAAATTTTGCAGCCGAAGGACATCTCGGATGCAGTTGCCAATGCCGTTGATGCGCCATCCCATGTGAACGTCAGCTATATCGAAGTGTTTTCGACTTTTCAGGTTGAAGGAGGCCTGAGATTCGAACGTTACACCGCCAAGTGAAGCGGATTGATCTCGGGATAATTGTGTTCCGGGATCCTGGAGGAAAGCAAGCAGGAGGAGTTATAATGACGGGAAATAAAACCGCAACCAATCACCAAAAATTCGAGGGAAAAAATATGCTCAAGGCATTTAGAAATATTGCATACGGTGCGGTCGCCATTCTGGCAGTCACCGCGTTTAATCCGGTTTCGACATCACATGCCGCAACTTTTGACTTATCAGAGGTGATGCCAGAATCCAACTTTGGCACGCAGAATGTCAAGAAATTTGCCGACGCTGTCAAAAAAGCAACTGACGGGCGTGTCGACATTCAGGTTCATGCCGGTGGAGCGCTTGGTTTCAAGGGGCCTGAGCATCTGCGCGCTGTGCGTGATGGTCTTGTTCCTATGGCCGATGTCCTGGGAAGCCAGCAGATCGGCGATCAGCCGCTGTTTGGTCTGGAAAACGTTCCGTTCTTGGTATCGTCCATGGAAGACCTTCATGTGCTACATAAATTCTGGCGCCCGGAAATCGAGAAAGTTGCTGAAAAGTACAATCAGAAATTTCTGTTCTATGTGCCATCTCCGAAGCAGTACATGTATCTGAAAATAAAAGCAGATTCTGTTGACCAGCTTCAGGGTATCAAAATTCGTGGCGCTGACAAGACCACTGTTGATACCATGAAATCAATTGGTATGGCTGGTGTTCAGATTCCTTGGGGTGAATTAATCCCGGCGCTCGCTTCCGGCCGTGTTGATGGTGTTGCTACATCAGCGACTTCCGGCGTGGATGGTAAATTCTGGGAGTTCCTCGAGTATATCTACCCATCCAATCATACCTGGGGCAGCAACATTGTATCCATCAATCTGGATGCATGGAATTCCATTTCCAAGGAAGATCAAGAGACCGTTCAGGAAATCGCAGTTGCTCTTGAGCCGACATTTTGGGATGTGGCTCGCGATAAAGATATGCAGAGCGTTTCAACCATGCAGAAGCATGGAATGGAGCTTGTAACGATTTCTCCGGAAATGTTTGCAGAAATGCAGGCGAAAGCGAAAGTTCTGTTGGACGAATATCTCGAGCGGGTTCCTTCTGCAAAGCCGATTGTAGATGCCTATCTTGCTGAGCTCGGGAGAGACTAAGAATGTCTGCACCGGAAACTTTCTCAAGTGAGACAAAGATTCCGGGAATATTCACCTTCTATGTGCGGGTCGTTCATTGGCTCGCCATAGTTGGTGGGGTTCTCGCCACACTATGTCTTGTCATTCTAACGTTTCTCGTTTTCACGGAAGTTCTGCTCTCTGCCTGGACAAAGATGTTTCCGGCTATGCACGCGGACATCCCTGTTGCCTGGGAATATAGTGGGTATCTGATGGGCGCGGCCTTCATGTTGGGGTCTTCTATTACCATGCGCGCCGGAGGACATGTGCGCGTTACGGCACTCATCGGAACTCTGACGCCAAAGGTCCGGCATATCGTTGAATGTTTTACAACAACGGTTGGTATGCTGTTCTCTGCTTTTCTTTCCTACGCGCTCATAGCTGCTGCATTCAGATCATTCCAGGATGGCAATGTTTCCTTTGCCAGCTATACACCACTCTGGATTCCTCAAACTGCTATTGCGGTTGGCGCCCTATTCCTGACGTTGGCACTCATCGAACGCCTCATCCGTTGCCTCTTTGGTCTGGAACTCGAAATCCATGGTCTCAAGGTGGTTTCGTCGCACGATCTTGATATCACGAAGGACTGATCACATGAGTGTAATCATAACAACATTGCTTCTTGCTCTACTGGTCGTTCTTGGCTCAGGAATATGGGTTGGCCTTTCCCTAATGGGAACCGGGGTGACTGTAATCTCTCTGTTCCGCGATATTCCGATCGACAAACTGCTCCCCCAATATGTCTTCAATATTCTGACAACGAGTGAATTGGTCGCTTTGCCCCTGTTCGTCATTATGGGCGAATTTCTCTTTCGCACGAAATTGTCCCGCTCTCTCTTCAACGGTCTAGCGCCCTGGATGGGCTTGCTTCCTGGAAGATTGCTGCATGTAAACATCGTTGGATGCTCAATTTTTGCCGCCATTTCAGGCTCTTCTGCGGCGACCACTCAGGTTGTCGGGCGTATCTCCCTGACGGAATTGCTGCGCCGCGGTTATTCTCGCGACATTGCCATCGGTAGTCTCGCTGGGGCCGGCACGCTGGGCTTCCTTATTCCTCCCAGCACTGTGATGATCATCTATGGTGTGTTGGCTGAAGAATCCGTTTTGAAGCTGTTCACCGCAGGGTTCCTGCCCGGTATGTTGCTCGCGCTGTTGTTCATGGCTGTGATCATGATTAGAACTGCCATCAATAAGGATGCAATTCCGGAAGCTGAAAAACGCCTGCGTCATGTGTCTATGGCCGAAAGGATCTATGCACTGAAGGAATTGGCCCCGGCGCTGTTTCTTATCCTAGTTGTTTTGGGGTCGATGTACGGCGGTCTGGCCACGCCTTCCGAAGCGGCAGCCGTCGGTGTTTTTGGTGCAATTTTTGTTGCTGCCCTTCAGGGTGGTTTGAGTGTGAAAGCTGTCCGCGATGTTGCGCTAAGCTCCATGCAGACTTGTAGCATGATTGGCCTGATCATCGTTGGCGCGACCATCTTGGGCAATGTCACATCATTCCTGGGCATTCCAAACTTTATGGCCAGCTTCGTGTCGGAGCTTCAGCTTTCTCCTTTCATGCTGATTTTTGTCCTGACATGCGTCTATCTGGTGCTCGGTTGCTTTCTTGAGGGCTTCTCCATGATTGTGACCACGCTACCGGTTGTTTTGCCTTTGGTAACAGCTGCTGGGTTCGATAAGGTTTGGTTTGGCGTTTTCCTCGTGATCGTCGTCGAGCTTGCTCAGATTACTCCACCGGTTGGGTTTAATCTCTTTATTATTCAAGGGGTTACTGGGGATGGTATCGGCTATATCACCCGGGTTACCTTGCCATTCGTTGCCTTGATGCTGGCCTTTATCGCCTTTCTCGCCATCTTCCCTGATTTTGTCATGTGGCTGCCCGCAGTCCTGTATGGCTGATTGGAACTTTAAGTAATCGGAGGACATCATGTCTGAACTTAAGCTCGCTGCGCGCATCCAGCGCATAAAACCCTCCCCCAGCACGGCCGCCGCAGATCGTGCCCGTCAGCTGCGTGAAGAGGGGCGCGATATCGTCAACCTGACTGTTGGAGAGCCGGATTTCGACACCCCCCAGTCGATCAAGGAAGCCGCTTGTGCTGCTATCATGGCAGGGGAAACAAAATATACCGCAGTTCCCGGCACTGTGCCGCTGCGCAAAGCTATTGCGGCCCGTATGAAGCAGCGTACAGGGGTGGACTATGGTCTGGACCAGATCACTGTCAGCAATGGTGGCAAACAGGTAATCTTCAACACGTTGATGGCGACCGTTGGCAAGGGTGATGATGTGCTTATTCCGGCACCATTCTGGGTTTCCTATCCGGATATGGTATTGGCTTGCGGTGGCAATCCGATCATCATTCCGTGCGTTGAGGAGGATGGTTTCAAGCTGACGGCTGAAGCTCTTGAAGCCGCGATTACGCCCAACACACGCTGGCTCATTCTGAACTCACCGAGCAATCCGACCGGTGCGGTTTACACGGCAGAAGACCTTAAGACGGTAACCGACGTCCTGATGCGTCATCCGCAGGTATGGCTTCTGACCGATGATATCTATGACGAGATCGTCTTCACCGACGCTAGCATTGCCAGCCCGGTTTCTGTTGAGCCAGGCCTTATCGATCGCACCTTCCTGATCAATGGCGTGTCCAAGACCTATGCCATGACTGGCTGGCGTATCGGTTACGGTGTTGGTCCTGCCCCGCTTGTCAAGGCCATCAACACGTTGCAGTCGCAGATGGCTTCCTGTGCGTCATCCGTAAGTCAGGCAGCCGCAGTGGCCGCACTGACCGGTGATCAGAAGGAAGTGGGCGAATGGCTAAAGGTTTATCGGAAACGGTGCGAACTGGCTGTTGAGCTTCTCAATACCGCTCCCGGCCTTAGCTGCCGCAGCTCTGATGGGGCATTCTACGTATATCCAAACTGTGCCGGAGTTATCGGGAAGAAAACGCCTGAAGGTCAGGTAATCAAGGACGATGGAGACTTCGTGCTTTACCTGCTGGAGAGCGAAGGCGTCGCTGTTATCGCAGGAACTGCATACGGCTTGTCACCTTACTTCCGGATCTCCGTTGCCACCAGTGAGGACGTGATCCGTGACGGTTGCGAGAGAATTATCAAGGCATGTAGCGCGCTGTCCTAGGAGATAGCCACCTTGCAAATGGAGCCAGTTTAGCAGCCCTATTCTAGTCGCTGGCTCCATTTTTTCTCGCAAGATATTTCATATCTCAGACACCCCTTCCTTTGACCATGAGCTGTAACGGTAGGTTAGGTCAAGGAACTGCTGTTTAGGCTGTGACCTTTAAAGAGAAGGGAAATCCTGGGCTCAGGAGGAACAAAACATGGAAAAACCGCATATTTTGCAAATTGGTCCCTATCCGGACTGGGACATGGAGCGACTGGAACAGCGATTTGTCATGCACCGCTATTTCGAAGCGGAAGACAAAGCCGCATTTCTGTCCGAATGTGCGCCGCAAATCAGAGGCATTGCAACACGCGGTGAGCTCGGGGCCGATATGAGCTTGATTGAGGCTTTGCCTAATCTTGAGATCATTTCGGTTTATGGTGTGGGCTATGATGCCGTTGATCTGAAGGCAGCCGAAGCTGCCGGTGTTCGCGTCACCAATACCCCGGATGTGCTGACAAAGGATGTGGCCGATCTTGGAATGGCCATGATGCTTGCTGCTTCACGAGGTGTTATCGGAGCTGAAGAGTGGGTGCGCACTGGCAACTGGAAAAACAAGGGGCTCTATCCATTAAAGAGCAGGGTCTTTGGAAAGAAAGTTGGCGTTCTGGGGTTGGGACGCATCGGCTATGAGGTTGCGCGTCGCTGTGCTGCTTTCGACATGGAAATCCATTATAGCGACCTTGAAGAGCGTGACTTTGCCAAAGACTGGAGCTTTGTGGCTAACCCGGTTGAGTTGGCCGAGAAAGTCGACTTTCTCTTTGTGACCCTTACGGGTGGCCCGGCAACCAAGGGTATTGTGGGCAAGGAAGTCATCGAAGCCCTCGGACCGGAAGGCATGTTGATCAACATCTCCCGTGCATCGAATATTGATGAAGCGGCTCTGCTGGATGCTCTGGAGAGCAAAACTCTTGGCTTTGCTTGTCTGGACGTGTTTGACGGTGAGCCTGATGTTGATCCGCGGTTTATTGCGCTGGATAATGTCTTGCTGCAACCGCATCACGCCAGCGGCACAATTGAAACCCGCAAAGCGATGGGTAAGCTTGTTTATGACAACCTTGCCGCCCAGTTTGACAAGAAACCTCTGCCAACTCCGGTTCTTTGAGGTTGTTGCTGAAAACACTTCCCTGAGTTAAAGGCAACAAAGCCCCGGCCTAATATGGTCCGGGGCTTTTCTATATCTGCTCTTCTCCCGGTTGCCAGTGCATTTGTGGCAAATCGCCCGCACAAAAGAGGTCTGCTCCAAAATGTGGTGAAAGAAATTGGGGAGGAGAGGGAAGAATGAGAATAAAAATCGGAGGCCGGAATTTCTCTTCGGTCTCCGATCTGCTTCACCACTTCATCAATAAATCAGATGCCGCTGGACTTGTAGGCATTGGCGACTGTTTCGATTGCCAACACATAGGCAGCGGTGCGCAAGTCATCGACGCCTTTACGGTCCTGATAGACAGACAGCATGCGGCCAAAGGCCTTGCGCATCATTTCCTCGAGGCCCGAGCGCACGAGGTCAATTTCTTCACTTCCGCGAACAAAGGCTTTCCATTGCTCTTCCGGAATCTTAACGCCTGTCATGGATTCGAGCATTTCGGCGATCTGGCGGTTCTGGGATTCTTGCCGCTGATGGTCGAGAAGCCCCAACCGCATATGGCCCAGATTCTTGATCCACTCAAAATAGCTGACCGTAACGCCGCCGGAGTTGACATAGATGTCAGGCAGAATGACAACACCGCGCTCTTTGAGAATCTTGTCTGCATCATAGGTGGTCGGGCCATTGGCCGCTTCCACGATGACTGGAGCCTTGATGTGAGGGGCATTCTCCGAAGTGAGGACATTCTCCATAGCTGCAGGCAAAAGGATGTCGCATTCCTTTTCCAACAGGCTCTGACCGTGCTCGATATAGTCGGCATCAGGGAAACCGTGCACTCCTCCGGTGCGGCTCATGTGGGCACGGACTTCATCGACAGGAAGCCCTTGTTCACGATAGATTGCTCCGTCCCGCTCAATAATACCCTGAATGATACAACCGTCTTCTTCTGAAAGGAACTTTGCTGCATGGTAGCCCACATTACCCAATCCCTGAATAATGATGCGTTTGCCTTTCAATTCGGGCGTCAGGCCTGATTTTTTCAGATTTGGCCAAGAGCGGAAGAACTCTTGAACGGCGTATTGGGTGCCGCGCCCGGTTGCCTCAATGCGTCCTTCAATGCCACCAGAGCTTAGGGGTTTACCAGTCACGCATGCCGCAGCGTTGATGTCCAACCGATTGAGCCGTTGGTACTCATCTGCAATCCATGCCATTTCCACTTCACTAGTACCCATATCGGGAGCAGGAACGTTTTGGCTGGGACCGATCAGATTTCGTTTGGCTAATTCCTGTGTGAAGCGTCGAGTGATACGCTCCAGTTCGTGCGGTTCCCAGTCGTTGCGATTGATCTGCAAAGCGCCTTTGGAGCCGCTAAATGGGATGCCGATCAGGGCGCACTTGTAGGTCATCAGAGCAGCCAGGCCTTCAACCTCATCTTGATCAACGTTCATTGCATATCGAATGCCGCCTTTGGCCGGATGCTGATGCTCGCTGTGAACGGAACGCCAGCCCGTAAAGCTGTATACACGCCCACGGAGTCTGACACCGAAGCGGATTGTTACGGTCAGGTTGCAGGACTTGATGCGCTCTTTGATGCCATCTTCCAAGTGGCACAAAGAGGATGAATGATCGAATAGCTTGTCGACACTGTGTAGTATCGAGTTCTCAGAAATATTGGGCACGGTTTTTCCTCCCGAGCTCCGGGATTGGAGATTATATTGCTTGTCGATCGGCTTTACCGCATGCGAATATTGGCTAATGGCAAGTAGAAAAGCTGATGCATGCAAAGCATAATACTGGCGGAAAATGGGCTCCAAGACTGTTTAGTTATGGTGCCAACCGGATTTATGATGTGAGGAGAATAGAGAGCGTTTGTCTCTCCGCCATTACCTAAACGATAAATTGAAATTTATATCGTAAATTCAATCGCTTGATGCGCACGTTCCCGCAAGCTCCCCAAATTTTCTACACAAACCTATGCAAAGGTCTATGGCCCTTTCCACGATTTTCTTCAATTCTTTCATGTTGAGTGGAGCTGACCAAACGCTCCACCCCGTAAAGGAAGCAATCAAACCAAGTGGCTCGGTTCTGGTCGATTTGCACGAATTGCAATATCCGATTTTACGCCTGCTTCACAGGGCGATTGCTGATGAGGTTGGCGCCAGAGTTATGTTCGATGCAGCTCATCAATGCGGGATAATTGCTGGAAAGGCATGGCATAATCCCCTTGAGCAAGGGGCGCATTTCATGACCATGAGCACCTATAAATGCATTGGTGGGCCAGCCGATGTATTGATCGTAACCAACGATGCAGACATTGCCGAAATACTCGATACCATAGCTTTTCCCGGTATGACGGCTAACTTTGATGCTGCGAAATCAGCCGCATTGGCTGTTACCATGCTGGATTGGCGCGATTTCGGAGAGCTCTATGTGACCGAGATGATTGCTATGGCAAAAGCTCTGGCGGATCACCTCGACCGGAAAGGTGTGCCTGTCTTTAAAGGATTGGGTGGCTCCACAGCTTCGCATCAGTTTGCAGTTCTTGCGGAGCCTTATGGGGGGGCAGGCCACTACCAAAAGTTTGCGCAAGGCTGGTTTTTTGCTTGCGGGATTGGGCTTCCTGTTGCTCCCGTACCTAGAGACATGAATGGCTTGCGCATGGGAACGCCAGAACTTGTCAGATGGGGGATGTCGGCTACAGACGCTGAACAGCTGGCGTCACTGATTGTCTCCGGTCTGAATGGTGAGGATGTTGCAAACGAAGTCGCCGTGTGGAGAAAAACCTTCTCAACGATGTGCATTGTTTACTAAGTAAAGGATCAATTCATGTGCCTTACTTTTTCGACATGTCAGATCGCCGCCAATCAATCACCGGGCCCACAAAAATGCTGCACTTCGTTCGAATGGCTGCAATGGGAAGGTCGCTTTGAGGCTCATGACAATTGTCGAATGTCGTGTTAAGGCCGCTCTCGGCTTTATAAAAGCGTTTCCAATTGTAGGTGCGTAGTACATACTCTGTCTTCGAAGCGCCAGTTGCAAGGCTTCTGTTGACATGTGAGCTATAATGAAACGCACCAGCGCATTTTCGGGTTTTTACGAATAGAGATGTAGAGCAGAACTCGGCCTAATCTTCGCTCTCTTTAATAAAGTAACTACAACTTACCTAAATGTGCCGTTGTCAAATCAAAGTTATCTGTCTCATGGGTGCTAATCTTGGGTGGATATTTTGGTGAGAAGCCAACAGCGGACACCTGCTGTTCTTGGTGCGGTTGATTGAAAATTGGTCATGCTTCTGCAAACTTCTGCGAAACGATCCCTATTGGCATTCATCGACGACAACAAGCTGCCTTTCTGATGCGCCGCGCGCATAAGATATCGCCTCCTGATATTCCTTTGAATGATAGCAAGCCTCTGCCGCAGCAATGCTTTCAAAGCGCACAACGACATTGCGGGGCCAGGCTTTCCCTTCCAGCTGGACGCAGGCCCCACCTCTCGCTAAAAAGACGCCCCCATGGCTTAAAATAGCAGGCCCAGCACGTTTTGAATATTCAGCGAATGCAACGAGATCAGAAACAGAGATGTTGGCAATCCAAAGAGCAGACATATAAAATCCTTCCTTAAATCTGGATGCAAAAGGTGGCTCGGCGTTTGCCGCCGAGCCTTGCGCTCAGGCTCATGGGGCAAAGCCATCAGCGCCCTTGGGAGGATTGCTAAACAAACCGCTGGAGGCCATTCCTGGGGCTAGTTTTGCTACAAGCACAAGTAAGATGACAATGCCCCATCCCGCGACCATACCTGCGTACCAATAGATGGATTCTGCCGGAGCAATGACTGCAGTCAGACCAGCCAACCCGATCAGTATTCTGGATGGCAAGGCCAACGGACGAACACACCATCCGCCGAAAGCCACTGCCCACAATGCGGTTGCCCCAAACAAGCTAGCTGCACTGACGGCAATTGTGCCATAGCTTCCTTGTGCCAGAACGCCCGTGTCAAAGACAAAGCCAAAGGGGACGAAGAAGGCCACCAGAGACAGTCCAAAAGCGGCAAATCCCGTTTTCACAGCAGGTGCTTTGCCCACCGCGGCAGCAGCAAAGGATGCAAGAGCCACAGGTGGCGTCACCATAGACAGCACACAATAGTAGAAGATGAAAAAGTGCGCAGCCAGCGGCTCAATACCAAGCTTCTGGATTGCTGGCACGAACAACACCGCTCCGATGATATAGGCAGCAACAGTGGGCAGCCCCATGCCCATGATAATGCACCCGACCATTGCCAACGCTAGAGAGGCGTAAATCGAGCCTTCAGCAAGGCTGACCAGAGACCCTGCGAACTTCAAAGCCAGATTGGACTGTACAGCAACGGCGATGACGATACCAATTGCAGCAATTGGTACAGCCACTTCGGCGGCCTGTTTGGGCGCGTTCCTTAGGGCATCAGAGAGCTCTGAGCGCCCAATCCATGTCGAGCGGCGGAAAAACGGAACCACCAGAGAGGCAAGAGATGCTCCAACGGCTGCGTAAGCGGCCGAATAGCCAGAAACCAGCATGACCACCAGAAGGATGGGAGGCAAAATCAAGTGCAAACGAGGCAGAATTGGAGCAGTCGCATTGACTTCCTCTTCCGTTAACGCGCGAATACCTTCGCGACGAGCGCCCAGATCAACCACAAGGAGTAGCGAGAAGTAGAAAGCGAGCGCAGGAATCAGTCCCGCAAGCGCAAGGCTTGGATAGGGCATCCCGAGCATCTCAGCCATGACGAAGGCCGCAACCCCCATCACAGGAGGCATCAGTTGACCGCCAGTAGATGCAATTGCTTCCACGCCCGCTGCCCGGTAGTCGGGAAAGCCGGTTCGTTTCATCAAGGGGATGGTAAAGACGCCGGTAGAGACAACATTTGCTACTGCGCTTCCCGAGATCGACCCCATGAGGCTTGACCCAAGAATCGCGGCTTTTGCGGTTCCTCCAGTTGCTCGCCCTGCAACACGAACGGCTAGATCGATAAATAGCTGCCCGCCGCCAACTGCGCTGTAGAATGCGCCAAACAGAATGAAATAGAAAATGAAGCTGACCGATGTCGATGTCGTAATTCCCAGAACGCCAGCTGTCGTCATCGAAACGATCTCAATGGCTTCATCCATCATAAAGCCGCGGAAACCAAGCCAACCAGGCAGATATCCGCCAAAGAGCGCATAGAGAATAAAGGCACCAAGAACGTAGACCAGTATCATGCCCACGGCACGCCGTGCCCCTTCCAGCAAAAGAAGAACAAGGGCAGATCCCGCAATGATGTCGAGTGTGAAGATAGGAGAAACATTCTCCATTCGGGTCGTCAGCCTATCATATTCCAGAAGATAATAGGCGCTCACCCCAAGTGTAGCCAGCAAGACAAGACTGTCAATTGCAATCCGGACCCAGCGGGGAAGCCGTTCTGCTTCGAGCGGCTTATAAAGAAACAGAAGCAGAAGGGCAAAAGACAGGTGAAGTGGGCGCGAGAAAAGCGGCTGTTGCGGGTTGTAAAGAACCCAAACCTGAAAGGCCACAAAGAACAGGCCAATCAAAAACGCCACTTTCTGCGTGATGCCCTTACTGCTATCAGCTGCGACAGCGGACATGATTTCCTCCGAAACAAAATGCAAGGATTGTGATCAGACGCCAGTGCGTACCTCATTATGAACTGGCATCTGACCCTTTCTGCGGGGCTTATTTCATTAAGCCGATTTCTCGGTAGTAGCGTTCCGCACCGGGATGAAGGGGAATACCTGTGTTTTCTGGAAGCCAAGCCTTGGAAGGATCAAAGTTTTTCCATGCGCCATGGGACTCCTTCAACAGGTCTGCATTTTCGATCAGAGTTTTGGTAATTTTGTAGGCCATATCGTCGCTCAATGACGCATTTGCAATGAGCTCGGTCCCGATATTGGCCCCGATCGTTGGACCATTCTGTCCACCGAACCAGGGGCCAAAACTTCCAACCTTCAAACCATGGCCCATGATGTATTTTTGGGTGTCTGCAGGCAAATCCAGGAATTGAACATCGGCCGTCAAGGAAACTTCCGTAATCGTCGGGTGCCCCTTCAGAATTGTGTCGAAATAGATATCCGCCTTGCCATTGCGCATTTCGTCAGCGATTTGACCGGCGCCGACTTGAATAACATCTCCGCCATTCTCTTTGATCTTATCAACATTCGTGCCCAATGAATCAAAGACCATGTAGGCAATAGGAACCGCGCTTGAGCCAACCGGTTTCATGAGCACTCGTACGGGTTTTCCTGATGAAAACATCTCTTTTATGTCGGAAGTGCCTGCTTCTTCGAGAAAGGCCTTGCGAGCAATCGCACCGACATAGACATCGTTCAGACCACCAACAAGCGAGCGAATGTCAGGAGCTTTCTTGCCGCCATAGACTTCCGAACCCTCATAGGCCCAAATCGCACTCGCCACATTCGAAAGAGCGATGTCTGCCTTACCTGCCTGAACCACCATAGGGTTCGCAACGCCTCCGCCTCTGGCAATCACTTCAATTTCGGTGCCATCCAGAGATTCGATCATTTGCTCCAATGTCGCAGCAAATACGTACCATGCCGACCCCTCTCGCATCGCGCCAATTCGAAGCTCTGTTGCCGAAACGGATGAACACCCGACCCCGACAAACGCGATGGCTGCAATCGTTGATTGAGTCAACTTTGAAAACTTTCCGAACATTTTCGATTCCTCCCAGAATAGATGACCCCCATGACTAGCATGGGGGCAATTTTCTTCAACGCGCTGCAAGCAGTTTTGGATCGACCGGGTCGATGCCGGAGGCTTTAAGCGCTGCAAAGATTTCTTCTTCAGCTGCTTTGCCAAGTGGCTTAAGTGGCTCGCGCACAGTCGCGTGATCAAGGACACCACGGCCCATCAGCGCGATTTTCAACGCAACTGTTCCTTCCATATGAGACCCACGGTGATAAACCGTACGAGTGATTGGCATCATCTGTTCAAACACTTTGCGTGCAGCAGGATAATCCTGAGCCTTGCCTGCTTTGATCAGTTTCACAAGCAACTCAGGAGCGACATTGCCGTATCCTACAAGCAATCCGTCGACATCAAACATGGTTGGCAGCAACCACTCGTCGTGACAGCTAAGAACCTGAAGATCAGGATTGGCTTCTTTAAGAGCAGGAATCTCAACATACCAACGCTTCATATTGCGGACGCCATTCTTGGTCGCAACGACGCCTTTCTGAGCCGCGATTTCCAATTGGGTATCAAGATCGTAGTTTGCCTTGGTAACATCTGGATACTGGAACAGAATGCACTGGAGGCCGGAGTTTTCCCAGATTGCCTTATAACGATCCTGTGGCGCTCCTTTCTGGAAGCCAAAGCGAAGCCAGCCGTGGTTCGGATAGACAAGTGCGCCTGTAGCGCCTGCTTCCTTGCACTTTTTCGCCTCTTTAGCAGCCACTTGCGTGCCTTCTCCCACGATACCAGTAATGATCGGGATTGCCCCATCCACAGCATCGGCATAAAGGCTGATCATTTCGAGACGCTCTTCTTCGCTCAGAAATGTACCTTCACCAGCGTGTCCCAGAATGACAAGGCTTTTCACACCTTCGATTGATGCCAACCATTTGGCGACGCGACGGTTTGCCTCAATGTCCAGAGAACCATCCTTGTTGAATGCAGTAACCGGGGCCGGGTTGAGGCCTCTTAGATCCATCGGTTGCATTTCTGTCTCCTCTCAAAATGTTGTAAATATGGGAACGATACTGGGAACGTTCCCATTTATGCTTGCAATTGTCAAGACCATGATGATAAGAATTTGATATCGACATTTTCCGTCTTGAGTCAGAGGTCTCCAGTGGCGAAGAAATCTCATCCCAGTCCCCGCTCTTCCCGCGTCACCATTTTGGATGTCGCACTTGCAGCTGGTGTATCCAAGTCCAGCGTTTCTAGGCTCCTTGATGAGCGTCTACCGCGTTCTAATAGCGAAGCCGCTCAAAAAGTTCGCAGGATTGCCAAGGAACTTGGGTATGTGAGGGATGTTTCGGCTGCCAACTTGCGTCGTGGTAGCACGAGCATGATTGGGCTTATCGTGCCGCGCCTCACAGATACAGTGATGGCAATGCTCTATGAAGCTCTTCAGAGAGCGGCTGCGAAATCGAGCAAGCTGGTTATCGTCGCAACCACAGATGAAACGATTGAGGCGGAGCGAAGAGCTGCCGACAGCTTGATCGGCAAGGGGGTGGATGCGCTGATTTTGGCGACAGCACGGAATGATGATCCATTCATCAAAGAGCTGGACGAACGCGGTGTAAAATATGTTCTGGCCCTCAGAACGGATCGGACAAGCCTCTCCTCGATCGGCAACGATGAACTTGGAGGGTATCTTGCCACACGACACCTGATAGACCTGAACCACTCACGAATTGGCATCATCGCAGGTCCATCTTATGCCTCTACAGCCTGCGAGCGAACAAAAGGATACCGCAAAGCCATGGCTGAAGCGGGCCTCGAAATCGATGAAACCTTGGTTGTTGAGTCCACATTCGGCATTGAATCGGGGCGCGATGCTGCAAATCAACTGATGTCCAGCCCGCTCCCCCCCACTGCAATTTTTGCAGTCAACGACAACATCGCGATCGGAGCATTTGCCGCCATCCACTCGCTTGGCCTGTCGGTTCCCGATGATGTTTCGCTTGTGGGATACAATGACATTCCCATCGTTTCCCACCTCTACACACCAATGACGTCCGTTCACGTGCCTTTCGACCAGATCGCGACTTCAGCCCTCGACCTGCTAGAGACAGAAGACGTCCCGGAGAATCAACGGATACAGGTCGCCATGCCGTCATTGATCCCTCGCAGTTCGAGTACTGCTATTCCCTCTCAGGCGAAGAAAACCAAATAGCTGCCCTTTGGGTGATACTGCACGTTCTTATGTTTTTTAAGCTGCCGCTTCATTGAAGACGAAAGGGTCAAGCCGCTCGATTTCTGGCCATGCTGCGCTTCCTACGAACGTCAGCAATGGGAAGTCTCTTCACGGATTTGTCGTTTCGCGAATGGCCGCAAGGAGCCGCTTCTTCCATGGGCCGCAATGAAAACTAGCCAAGAATGTGCCAATCGGAGCTTTGCAGATCTATCTATGAATAGACGCCTGATTGGACCGACAGCAAATAGGCAAGAACTCTGTCAGATTTGCGCTCGGCAACCAAATCAAACGCAGTTTTTCCGGCCCAACCAGGAATTGGTTGATGTTTAAACCAAAGAGCCGCGTGTTG